>NZ_JAMPKZ010000009.1:0-194186 GCF_039962215.1 Leptolyngbya sp. ST-U4 | reverse complement strand
CAACAAGATACGGGCACGGGTCAGTTTGCGAGCCGAGTGCTTTCCAGTCCTCAACAGGGTTTCTAGCTGTTGAACTTCGGCATCCGTTAAATCGACGATGTAACGCTTCTGACTCATAATGATCTTCCTGGATTTGAGTCACCTTACCAGAAATAACCCCACCAGGCAAAGTTCCCTTGGCAGACTACTAGGGCCTAGGGGGCAAATCATACTCGAATTCAGCAACGCCGGATTTTATCAGGTTAAAAACGGTGATTTTGAATAACTTGCATCTTTGGATACCTCGCATCTATCTTGCAGCTAAGATAAGCGACGAGTTCTGAACTATGAGGCCTCCTGGCTCTCGATCGGAACCCAAACCGAGACAGAGCCGCCCTTACAGGAGAACTCGCCCCAGCCGTACTCATCGGTCATCACAGGTCTAGCAATGTGTTCAGTGATGTCGATATAAAGACGGTTGGGCTGACCCACCTCCATCCATTTACTGCCGCCTGCCCCGTTGCTCAGCACCACTGCCATGCCACCCGGATGATCAGCGTTGCCAATGCGCGTCCAGCCAATCAGATTCGGATGATCAAAATAGTCATACTGGGAACCATAGGCATAGTTGCTCCGCGCCCATAGAAACTTGTCGATGATCCAGCGGTGACAGTCGAGCCAGATTTCGTGTTCGTTGCCGTCGTTGCCGCAGTCGCGATAGTGTGACCCGTAATAGTCGGCGTAGAAAACGCAGGGGTAGCCTTCGCGCCGCAGCAGGATTAAGGAGTAAGCGATCGGCTTAAACCAGGATTCCACGACCGATTCAAGCGACTGAAGCGGCTGGGAATCGTGATTGTCTACCAGCGTCACAGCGAGCGAAGGCTGCTGCTGCACCAGCGTATTGTCAAAAATCTGACGCATATCGTAGTGTTCACCACTTCGACTTGCCGCATGAAAATTGTAGTGGAGCGGCGCATCAAACAGAGCCACTTTTCCCTGGGTGAGCGAAATGAAATAGTGCAGTGCCTCAATTTCGTAAGACCAGTATTCGCCCACGGCAAACAGATCGCGCTGGGCATAGTGGCGAATGTGCTCAAACCAATCGTGGAAAAACTCGGCGGCAACGTGCTTCACCGCATCAAAGCGGAACCCGTCCACGTCGGTCAAGTCCATCAGCCATTCACCCCAATACTTTAATTCGCCGCGCACTTCGGGGTGTTCCATGTCCAGGTCGCAGCCCATCAGATAGTCATAGCTGCCTTTTTCCAGGTCAACGTTATCGTCAAACTGTTTGCCCTGGAGCAGATAAATGGCTTGCTCGTGCTCGTTCCATGAGTTGTAGTCGATCGCGTCAAAATGCCACCAGTGCCACTTCATGCTGGAGTATTTGTCGCCGCGTCCCGGAAAGTTAAAGTGCGTCCAGGCTTTAATTTTTTGATAGTCCCCGATCGGCGAGTAGCGATCTTCAGGATGAAACGGTGTAGCTTCAATTTCTTCCTGTTCGTCTGCGCCCATTTTGTGATTGAATACCACATCGGCATAAACGCGCAGTCCAGCTTGGTGTGCCGCTTTAATCGATCGCAAATATTCGTCTTTTGTGCCGTACTTTGTCCGAACCGTTCCCTTTTGATTAAATTCGCCTAAGTCGAATAAATCATATGCGCCATATCCTGGGTCTTCTACACCTGCATGACCTTTGTAGGCAGGCGGGAGCCAAAGTGACGTAATTCCCGCTTTCGCCAGATCAGCCGCATTTTTCTCAAGTTCTTTCCACAGGCTGCCGTCGCTCGGCACATACCAGTGGAAATATTGCATCATAACCCCATTCGGTTCAGACATTGGCTTATTGTAGTGGATTCAAAATAATGAAATTCGGCAAAATCAATCCGGGCAAAAACGCACACAAAAACGCACAGTAAATAATCGCTTGAGATGCTGACCCGTGCAAAAACTCCCTCAAAACTTCCAGGGTTTTTGCAAGCTGGGCAAACGCTCAAACTTTATTCCTGTGATATGAAATTTACTGGAGCGATCGGCTCTATGCCATCCATCGAAAGACTTTACTGTGGTGTCTGTCCTGGGATAGGCTATCGCTAAAAACGCAAGCCGCAATGTCAGAACTTAATGTCAAAACTAAATATCAAAACTGCAATCGAAGGGTGAAGAAATCAGGTTAGATTAAAGGCAAGATTTACAATAAGGTAGACTGATCCCCGGCGTTTTCCGCTAACACTTCCGGCGGTAAAACAGCGATCGGCGGCAGCATTAAAAACTTGATTAGCATTCCGGTCAGGGTCATCAGCAGAATTACGACAAATCCCATTTCCAGATAGTTCGGAACTGCAAAAGCAAGCTCCAAGTGATTGAGCTGACTAGATTTGAGCTGCCAAGAGAGCTGCTTGCCCTGCTGTCGCATAATGATCCCTTTGGGCAACTGCGAATTAGCCGGATTAGCTACGCCATTGGCTGTTAAAACTCCGATGGCGGTGGGAGCTGTGAGGCGAAATTCCAGCTCCAGAAACTCATCCGAATTGAGTGCGGGATCTGACTGCGCGATGAGTTTTTTGATCGATCGAAAGTCAAAGTCCAGGGTCAAGCGTTCTCGCTCGCGAAACAGTCCATGACGAGTCTGCACCTGCATACGAATCGGCAAATTGAGCGGTTTTTGCTTGCGCTGGCTCCAGTAGCCGCCCTTAAGGGGAATCGTCCCCGGTGGCTGAAAGAACTGGTTGAACCGGGTTTCCAGATCCTTCGCGCTGTAGAAAGGAATTTTGAGCCACAGTTCTTCTTCCGAAACCGCGTTGACCTGTCCGCCAAACTGTTGTGCCTTTTCTTTCACACTGTCCAGCCAGCTTGCGGCGATCGTCTCACTTAACCCCGACGGCACTTTCTCAAGCCGAATTCGCTGCACCCACTCCCCATGATTGGCATCCTTAAAGCTCAAGCCCGTTTCATATCGCACACAGCCCGACAGGAAGACGATCGCAATTAGCGCAATTCCCAGCACCCGCAGCCGCATCAACCCATGCCTCAAAGATCGCAGCAAAGTCAAACCCTCCTCTTACTCTCCCCGTGCCGCAACGCCCAGCTTCTCAAATAGAATCGGAGGCAAATAAGCTCCCCCTCCCACCCATTCTGGTGTGTCTCCCAGATCAACCAAGTGCTGAAAGGCTTCAAAAATGCTGCCCGCCACCATTGTATTTTTGACTCGTCCGACGATCTGCCCCTTTTCGACTTTGTAGCCCAGATCCAGGTTGACCGAAAACTCACCTGCCAACTGGTTTGACTGACCCGCGCCCAACACCTGATCCACAATTAAGCCTTCGTCCATGCTGGCAATGAGCCGATCGATCGACGTACTGCCCGGAGCCATACAGAGATTCACCATATCAGGAGCCGGACGCGATAAGCCGCCCCGAAACCCGTTTCCGGTAGACTGTTTGCCTGCTCTGGCTGCCCAGCGGCGATCCCAGTAAAAACCCTGCACGGTTCCGGCTTCGATGTATGCCTTCTTGTGGGTCGGGGTTCCTTCGTCGTCAAACGTACAGGCAGAGACGCCTAGACTCGGATCTTCAAAGATGTTCAGGCGCTCGTCAAACAGCTTTTCACCCACCTTATCCGCCAGCGGCGAGGCTTTTTGCACCACTGCCTGACCCGACAGCACCGTATCAAACAAACCGCCGATCGTGCTAGCGACTGCTCTGGGCAGAAACAACACCGGATAGGAGCCGCTCTGAATCGTTGCGCCGTGTTCGGCTCGCTGAAATTTTTGCAGTAGCTCGTTCAGGATGCGATCGTAGCTGGGAATGCCATCACGCGCCACGTCGTAGCTGTATGCCTCCAGAAAATCCTCGCCTCGCACCAAATTGCCGGAAACACTGGCACTCATGGTCTGGGTACTGCGCTCAGCGTAAACATCTTGATGGGTAGCAAGTTTGACTGTGCCCGATCGCACGTGAAAATTCACCCCCACCAGCACGTCTGGGTTATAGCGATGCACTTCCTGAATTAGAAACTCGCCCACCTCTACTAACTCAGAGGTAGCAGGCGGCTGAAAGCTCGATTGACCAGAACCGTCCCAGGCATGAAAGTTCGCGGCAAATTCGTACTCGACCAGACTGCCAATTTCTGAAGTTTGCACTGCCGCATCTACCAGATCTTCTAATCGCGTCAAATCAGTGGAACTGGCGAAGCCCAATCGTCCCTCGCGAATGACCCGCAGCGCAACGCCCTGAACGGCTTTCGTTTGCAGCGACTTTAGCCGATTGTTTTCAAACTCGATCGGCGTATCCTGACTGGAGACAAAATAGACTTCGGCAGCATCAGTTCGCTGGGCGGCAAGGTCGAGAATTTGTTGAAGAATCGAATCGTTCACGGTAAGCGCAATCTGAGGACTATCCCAATTCTAATGCTGGCTCAGCCAGACGAGTCCCCCCAGAATTAGCCCGATCACCCCCAGTGCCACCCAGATAAAGCCGTTGTCCTTTGTGTCCACCTGGCTCAGATCGATCGGCTCCAGCTCTGCCTGCGGTTGGGGACGGGCAGGACGCGCAGTAGGAGCCGGATAGGCAGACATCGCCTTGTTGCGCTCCTCGGCATCAGCAACGCCAGATAAATCGGGAATCTTCGTCATCCATTCTTCGCGGCGCTTTAGTTCGGGAGCCTTGAGAATGTAGAGCAATCGGCTACCTTCTTTGCGCGTTTTTAAGTTGGGATGGTTTTGGAGCTGCTCACACAGGGCGATCGCTTCGGTTTGCTGTCCGTTTGCCTGATATGCCGTCACCAGCCAGATCTGGGACTCGCCGCCCAACGTGGAATTTCGTCCCGCCAGATTCACCGCCTTTTCCAGAAACTCGACCGATCGGCGATATTCCCCTCGCTCAAAGGCTGCCTGCCCTGCCTGATACTGTTCCCGCGCCAGTTCTGTATTGTCCTCTGCCACGATCGCCTCTTGTGATTGCTTTTCTTTTTAACCTAGCGCAAACCTCTTCATCAGAAGTAGAGACTCACGGAGGATAATAGGCGAATACCCCAGAGCGTGAGCGAGATGTTTGCCGATACCTTTTACCTGATTCGATCGCGCCAGGATGGACAGTACCTCGTTGCCCGCCCTCGCCGTGCCGATGCCGCTCGATCAGACGATTTGCCAGAACAGCCTTCTGCCGGATTTGTGCTGCTGTTTGGTGAACATGCCGATGCCCTCAGCTATCTCAACAGCCATGCCCGCGAACTCGCCGATCGCTTTGCTGTCGAATCAATCCCCAAAACCCAGCTTGGCAGTTTGCTGAAACGGTGGAGCTTTGAAGGCTGCGGCATTGTTACTGATCCGCTCCTACCCAAGGTTGAATTTCTGCTGCGAGAGCGACGCTTGCCCTAGCGTCTTCTGCCTGCCTGAATTCCTGTCCGAATTTCCTTCGATCGACAGACGAAAACACTCGATCGCGCTGTCTAGGGTACGCAACAGTAGCAACCGTAAGCGATCGAAGGAATACAGGCAATGACCAAACACCAAGAAAAACATCACGACGATTACGACGAAAAATACACCGACCCTGAACTGCGACGACGGCTCAAAGATGAAATCATGGCATTGGACAAGGGCGGCGAACCGGGGCAGTGGTCAGCCCGCAAAAGTCAGCTTTTAGTGCGGGAATACGAGCAGCACGGCGGCGGCTATAAGGGCGAAAAAGACGAAGCCGCTCGATCGCTTGAAGCATGGTCGGAGCAAGACTGGCAAACGGAAGAGGGTGACGATCGTGCCCGCGAAGGCAATGTTACGAAACGGTATCTGCCAAAGGAAGTCTGGGAAAAGTTGACCGACGAGGAAAAGGCGGAAGCAGAGCGTACCAAAGAGGAAGCTTCAAAGCACGGTGAACAGCACGTTGGCTATACGCCTGCAATCAAACGTGCCCTGCACGAAGTCGAAGCCGAGCATCACCCCGATTCAGGCGAGCAGCAGCCTGACAAGAAAGGCTCTGAGAAAGATCCTGAGAACAAGACTTCCGATAAAAAACAAGCCAGCAAAAAGCAGTCTGAGTCGAAGCAGTCTGAAACCAAGCAGTCTGACAAGACCGACAAAAAGCAGTCTCAGCAGAAAGACAAATCGAATGATTCAAATGATTCAGAAGATAGCCTGAGCCAGAAGGAACTGTACGAGCAGGCAAAAGAATTGCAAATTGCAGGACGCAGCAAAATGTCGCGCGAAGAGCTAAAAGCCGCAATTCATAAGGCAAAGCAGTAAACGCAGCTATCAACAGGGTGTCGCTTCTTCGGTACAATACGATCCGCGAGTTTTTAGCGTCGATCGCCTTCTACCTTAGTTCTCTAACACCCTTCTAACCACCATGACGAAGCAATACCGCATCACGCTGTTACCGGGCGATGGCATTGGTCCCGAAATTATGACTGTCGCTGTAGCAGTGCTGAAGCGGGTCGGCGAGCTTTCAGGGATTGGGTTTCAGTTCAAAGAGGCTCTGGTGGGCGGGGCAGCGATCGACGCAACCGGAAATCCTTTGCCCGAGGAAACCCTGGCAACCTGTAAAGATAGCGATGCAGTCCTACTGGCGGCGATCGGCGGCTATAAGTGGGATACGTTACCCAATGCTCAGCGACCGGAGAAGGGTTTGCTGAATTTGCGGGCGGGTATGGAGCTATTCGCAAATCTACGTCCGGCGACAATTTTGCCGCAGCTCATCGATGCCTCCAGTCTGAAGCGAGAAGTCGTGGAAGGGGTGGACATTATGGTGGTGCGCGAACTGACAGGCGGCATTTATTTTGGGCAACCGAGGGGCATTTTTGCGTCAGAAACCGGAGAGCGGCGCGGCGTGAATACGATGGTGTACTCGGAAGGGGAGATCGATCGCATCGGGCGAGTTGCCTTTGAAACGGCTCAAAAGCGCAAAGGACGGCTCTGCTCAGTGGATAAGTCGAACGTGCTGGAAGTCTCTCAGCTCTGGCGGGAACGAATGACCCAGCTTGCGAGCGAATACTCCAACGTGGAGCTGTCTCATCTGTATGTGGATAATGCGGCGATGCAGTTGGTTCGTAGCCCCAAGCAGTTTGACACGATCGTTACCGGAAATCTATTTGGCGATATTCTCTCTGACGCTGCCGCTATGCTGACGGGAAGTATTGGCATGCTGCCCTCTGCTAGCCTGGGGTCATCGGGTCCGGGCTTGTTTGAACCCGTTCACGGTTCCGCTCCTGACATTGCTGGACAGGACAAGGCAAACCCGATCGCCCAGGTGCTTAGTGGCGCAATGATGCTGCGCTATGGCTTGAATGAACCGGAAGCTGCCGATCGCATCGAGCAAGCAGTTCTCAAAGTGCTGGATATGGGCTACCGCACGGGCGATATTATGTCCGAAGGGATGAAGGCAGTCGGCTGTCAGGCGATGGGTGAGGCATTGCTATCGGCTCTGGGCTAGCCCCCTATTTTGCTAAAATGCCGAAAAAATTGTGGCTATCCCTTGCTGGAATTCCATAAATCGATTAGAGTCTAGGTCGAGTTACGCCAGAGGCAATTCTCATGGTCTATGCATCCCGGCCCGCAGTTCCCGCAGGCATCCCTGTTGAAGAAGGCAGTCTTTCTGCCCTGCTCGACCCCTCGCTGTTGCAGGCAGCCCGCAATATCTACCGCACCTATTACGAAGTGCATCCCGATGAAGTGCAGCGTCCGCTTGGCGTGGCGATCGATCGATTTAGCCTGCGTGGCAAGCTGATTTTCAACGGTAAGCCCGTCCTGCTGCCCAAGGAATGCTTTATTCCCATTAGCCAGATCGAGCCGGGATTGCGATAAGCCGTCGATGACGCTCTCAGCTTCCGAAACAGCGATTCCTGATTCAGAAATTTCCTATGCGGCGATCGAGCAAGCTGCCGCCCGACTTGTCGATCGCGCTCAGATTACGCCTGTTCTCGGATCCCGCACGGTAAACGATCGCACCGGGGCACAAGTCTTTTTTAAGTGCGAAAACTTTCAGCGCACCGGGTCTTTTAAGTTTCGCGGCGCATTTAACGCTTTATCCCAGCTCACGCCCGAACAGAAGCAGCGCGGCGTTCTTGCTTTCTCGTCGGGCAATCACGCTCAGGGAATGGCGTTAGCAGGACAAATTCTGAATATTCCCACCACGATCGTTATGCCTCAGGACGCTCCTACCGTGAAACAGGCGGCAACCCGCAGCTATGGTGCAGAAGTGATTTTGTACGATCGCGCTTCTGTAAAACGGGAAGAACTCTGTGAGCAAATCGCGATCGAACGAGGGGCAACCGTAATCCCACCTTATGATCATCCAGACATTATTGCCGGACAGGGCACGGCAGCCAAAGAGCTGATTGAACAGGTTGGATCGCTCGATCTGCTGCTGGTTTGCTGTGGCGGGGGGGGGTTGCTTTCTGGGTGTGCGATCGCCGCTCATGCGCTCTCGCCTCAGTGTCGCGTGATTGGTGTCGAACCGGCTGCGGCTGACGATGCTACCCGATCGTTTTATACCCGTACCCTGCAAACCGTTCAGAACCCCGACACGATCGCCGACGGAGCCAGAACACCTTTCCTGGGCAAACTCACCTTTCCGCTGGTGCTGCGCCATGTGCAGGACATGGTAACGGTGAGCGATGAAGCACTGCTGCGATCGATGGCATTTCTCTGGGAGCGGCTCAAAATTGTGGTCGAGCCAACAGGTGCACTGGCAGCCGCTGCTCTGCTAGAAGGTATAGTGAAGGCTCCCGGAAGCCGAGTAGGCGTAATGATTAGCGGCGGTAATGTAGATTTGACCAAGATCGCGAGTTTACTAATTCACTAAATTCGCCGGGACTTTCCCGTCCATCCACTCATTCATCCACGCACCCGCTCTTCTACTTGCCCACCATCGCCCCTTCCTCAAACAGCTCCTGCGCCCGATCGCGAATCGCACACAAATTCACCACAAACCCACGTTTCAGCCGTCGTTCGATCAGCCCGATCGGCATGGTGCGAGGCGGCAGCACCCGAATTGTGTAGCTTAGCTCGGTGAGGCGATCGTTTAAGCGCAGCAAATCCCAGCTTCCCGAAAATTCCTTGAAGTCTCCTTCCACCATCTGAAACGCGATCCGATTGGGGAAACTTTCCACCATATCCAGCACAACTCGCGCCCGGAACTTGAAATTGAGGAATTTTTCTGCGCCGATTTGCTCGATGCGAATGCGGTGCGGATGAGAAAGTCGCTGGCTCTTTGCCAGGTTGGGCACAAAGTCTGCCAGACGATCGTAGTCCGTCAAAATCTGCCAGAGCTGCTCTGGTGGGTAGGTCAGTCGAATCCGGGCGGAAAGCTGGCGATGCCGTCCCTCAGCGCGATCGGTCGAAACCTCTACGTCTGCTGAATCGATCGGTTCTGCAACCGTCTCCTCGTTTTCTACGGGGTCGAGGGTGATGAAATCAGCTTGCAGTTCAGACTTCGCTTCCATAGATTCGGTGAAATAAACTTCAGTGCTGGAGGGGCGTTGGATGACTTGCGCTAGGCAATCCCTTAACAAAACTGGGGAAATTAACGGCAGAGCAGCGATCGTGAGCGGATGCCTCAGGAATGATGCCCAACCTTTACCTTATGATCACCTACATTTTCCGTTAATGCTACCTGATTCGATTTGCAAAATGGGTTTCTCAGAACTCATCAAAATAACTAAATTGAGTAGATTTGAGATAGATCACCTGTTCTTTTCCTATGATGATGGGAAAGGAGTTCATTTGATCTGATCTTCGACCATAACCCCTGCGGGTCTAAACTAACCGCTCTGACCGCGAAACCAGATCCGTGAATTCCCGCTATGATTCAGTACGCTGATTTTTTGCAAACGCTCAGCAAACCGATAAGCAAGAACGATCGCATTCCCTATGGTTTCAGCCCCTACTCGTATCGCGATGGCTCCAGTAATTGGCACGGTCAAAGGACCGGGGGAGAACGGCAACCAGTACGTTTTCATTACTGCCGATAACCGTCAGGTCAAAATCGGTGAATTTGTTTATTACCAAGCCACCATGTCGGGAGAAAACGGCTCTGAACCGTTGGTACTGCAAATCCTGGGGAAAATTTCCGATCGCCGCCTGCTGGATCATTTGCCCGATCGCATTTTTGCCGATACGGAAATCAGCCCGGAAACGATCGCCGCGCTGGTGGGTTTTGTCCATCCCAACCCGGAGATCTACGAAGTGACGGTCGAGGTGATTGGTCATTTTCATCCGGCATTAGGGTTTATGAACCCCCGACTCACGCCCGATCCGGGGGCAAAGGTTTATTTGGCAACCAACGATCGCCTCAAAGAAGTTCTGAGCAAAAAGCAGCCCGGAGCCATCGGGTCTGCCCATATTGGTTCGCTGCTACTGCGTGATCCCCAGGCAGTGCCGATCGCCCTGGATGTCAAGGAACTCGTCAGCACCCACATGGCCATCCTGGCAGGTACAGGCTCCGGGAAATCCTACACCGCAGGCGTGCTGGTCGAAGAACTGTTGTCGCCCCACAACCGCGCTGCCGTCCTGATTTTTGACCCTCACGGTGAATACGGCACGCTGGCAGAACTGCGTGGACACCCTGCCTTCACTGCCCCCGACGGCTACGCGCCCCAGGTCAAAGTTCTGACGCCCGAAGATGTGAAAATCCGCATCTCGTCGCTGGACTACTACGATATTTTGACCTTGCTGCCGGAAATGAGCGATCGTCAGCAGTCGATTTTGAATAAGGCGTTTGTGATTGTCCGCAAGCACCGCTATGGAGATTACCGCTGGGGAGTGCAGGATCTGATTGCGGCTGTGTTTGAAGCCGATCGCACCCAGGACGACGAAGGCAACGAAAAAGTGGGAACCTCGGCTCCGGCGATCGAGTGGAAGCTGGAAAAACTGGCGCGATCGTCCTATTTCGACACCATGCAACACCTTTCGCCCAAGGATCTCTTTGCACCCGGACAAGTCACCGTTTTGCAAATGAACGAAATTAGCCAGGAGGAACAGCAGGTGATTTGCGCGGCAGTGCTGCGGCAGGCAAACCAGGCACGCATGAACACCCAAAAGGAGCTAATTACCCCAGACGACGAGAATTACTTGCCTTATCCGGTGTTTGTCTTGATCGAGGAAGCCCACCGATTTGCACCCGCCCACGAACCCTCGCGCTGCAAAATGATTCTGCGAACGATTCTTAGCGAAGGACGAAAGTTCGGCTTGGGCATGGGGCTGATTACCCAGCGTCCCGGCAAGCTCGATGCGGATGTGCTGTCGCAGTGTATGAGTCAGTTCATTATGCGAATCGTGAATCCGGTAGACCAGGACAGCCTCAAATACGGGGTAGAAGCCGCCGGACGCGATCTGCTCAAGGAACTTCCCTCCCTCACCAAAGGACAGGTCATCATCTCAGGAGCCTGCGTCAATACGCCTGTGCTGTGCCAAGTACGAAAACGCCTCACCAAACATGGCGGCGAGACCCTGGACGCTCCCCAGGAATGGCAAAAATTCTTCCAGTCTCATCAGGTGGAAGCCCGCAAAATTGAAGAAGCTCCAGTTGCAAGCCGATCGCGCCCCAAAACTTACAAAGGCTTGAGTATGGATTGAGCTTAATTCAGATTGGGTTGGCTCCTATTTATTACCAGCAGAACGTCATGCCGCAAAGTAAACAAACTTAACACAAACCTTAAATCATTCTAAAGCGCTTACCCAAATTAAATGGGGGGATCAATGGGTAAAATTCCCCTACTCAAGAAGGGTGCGCTAAGCAATCATAGATATATAGATAAAAGCTGCTGGCGCCCTGATATAGCCAGTTTTTCAAAAATCATCAACCCCACGATTAGGTTGATAGTTATAAACACCAGACTCCAGGCTCCGGCTTGGGGTCTAATTGTTTTTAAACCGCTTCTAAGATGAAAAAGCCTCTCCAGTTAGAAGAGGTTCATGGGTGAATCAAAAGCATTGTTGCGATTAACTCTGAATTTCTAACTCTGATTTTTCAAAGCCTGCACAATCTCCTGCGCGAGCTGTTTACTCCACACCTGCTCAAACGGGCAGGAAACTTTGCTGTCTTCTCGCTCAAACCAGGTGAGGGCTTCTTCAAGCTGGCTTACAGAATAGGTGTCATTAATCAGCATTTTGGTCAAAAGAGAGCGCACAATCATTGCCTGAGCATCATTCAACATCAGCATCAGCAGGGCTCCTGGCGATCGCGCTTGGACAAAATCACCATCGCTTTATCGATATCCCGCACTTTTATCGATCGCAGGGCAGCGAGAAGCGATCGAATCAATGCAACTTCGTCATCGGTGAGTGTGACCATAGGTTAACCTTACTAAGATTATTCTGATTTTATCCGCATAGCCGCATATCCGCAAGTTCAGATGAAACAATATCTGTTGTGCCGATGTACCTTGTGTATTCAGTGAGTGCTAAAAAACGTCCTGAACTTAGAATTTACCTGGATTCTGACTTAGATAAGTTGGTCAAGACGATCGCCACAATTCGGGAAGAGTCAATCAGTGCAGTCGTCGCTGAAGCACTGGAACTATGGTTACAGCAGCCTAAACAGCAGGAAATCATTGAAAAACACAGGCTTGACGAACTGGATTGAGGGAAGGGCGAGAAGAGTAAGTGGCAGCGAGCAAGAGGAAACCAGAAATTCGGGTATTTGTTGAACGAGATTTAGATCGTCTCCTGAAAGTTCTGGCGGGTATTAAAGACACCTCCCTCAGCGGCTTGGTCAATGAAGCGATCGAGTTTTACCTGAATCACAACACTGAGGTACAAAACCTGATCGATCGGTTTAATCTGGAGGATCTGAGCAATTTAGAGGATTAAAGTGATACTCACGTTTTATATCCGGGGGTTAAACGTTCTATATCTGGCGGCTAAAGTAGAAATAAGCGAAACCGACTGGAATTGATGGCGAAGATTGCGCTGCTGATTGGGGTAAGTGAATACGGCAAGGGATTATCTAAATTGCCTGGAACGCAAGGCGATCTGGAAATGATGCGGCGTGTCTTGGAGAATCCTCAAGTGGGCGGATTTGATCAGGTTCAGGTCTTGTCAAATCCCGATCGGACTGAGATGGAATCGGCGATCGAAATGGTGTTGACCGAGAATCGCAGTTCTGAAGACCTGATTCTTATCTACTTTTCTGGGCATGGCGTAAGGGATGACGACGGGACGCTCTATTTTGCGACTCGCATCACTGAAACGAACGCACAGGGACGGATTTGGGTTTCAAAAGCGATTCCTGCTAGTGCGGTGCAAGGTTATATGAGCCGGAGTCGATCGCAGCGGCAGATTTTGATTTTAGATTGTTGCTTTAGCGGAGCCTTTGCCAAAGACATGACGGCACGAAAGGCAGAGGTCGTTGCTGTTGATGTGAAATTGCACCTTGGCGGTGAAGGACGAGCCGTATTAACTGCCTCAACTGCAACCCAGTTTTCCTATGAACAGGAGGGAGGAGGCATCTACACCCGCTATCTCGTACAGGGGTTAGAAACCGGAGCCGCCGATCGCGATGGTAATGGACAGATTACCGTTGATGAACTCCACGAATACGCCCGAGAAAAAGTCCGGGAAGCCGCTCCGACGATGCAGCCTGAAATTTATGCCGCGCGAGAAGGCTACAAGATTTTCATTGCCCGTGCCCCGCAGGGCGATCCGCGATTGATCTACCGTAAAGAATTGGACGATCGGGCAAAACAAAAGCGGGGCAAACTTTCTCCAATCGATCGACGGGCATTGAACTATCGCAGCGAGGAATTACACATAGCGCCCTCGGAAGCAGAGCAAATTGCCCGAGAAGTGCTACAGCCTTACCAGGAGTTTTGGCGTAAGCTCAACGAGTTTGAACAAGCAGTCAAAGAAACTGTGGAATATGACCCAGGCCTGAGTGCAGACAGTTTGGATGATTTGCGATATTTCCAGCAGGTTTTGAAACTACGCGATGAAGATGTTCTTCCCATTCTCAAGCCCTTTAACCTGACGCTCAATCCTCCATACTTGACCGATTCCCCGACTTCTGCAAATAAACCCGTGCAAGGAGAATCAGCAGGCGCAAAAGCAACCGTCACTGTCGAAAGGAAACCTGAGAGACCAAGCAATCGGGCTACGCCAGAAGATGATCTCAGTTCAGAAAAAGGAATTGACTACACTAAGCTCCGTGACCTGTTGAAAGCGCAAAACTGGTACGCCGCAGACAATGAAACCTACAAGGTAATGATTCAGGCTGTGGGTAGTAAAGAGGGAGATTGGTTCACATCAGAGGAACTGTTGAACTTTCCCTGCACCGATCTCAAAACGATCGACCAACTATGGGTGAAATACAGCGAAGGCAAATTTGGTTTCAGCGTCCAGAAGCAAATTTATGTAGAGTGCGGTGCTAAACTGGACGGCGAATATCCAGGAGCGCAAATCTGGGAGAAGTTTTGCGATCGTGTCGGCTGGCGCAAGGATGGTAAGTGGCTGAACTATCGAGACCTCAACCCTTCTAATTCCTCCCCAAAAGGGATTTTCCCTGCTTGTGTTTGGGGTGGGGTGAAAAATTTATGGGTGGTGGTGGGGTATTGGTGTTGGTGAGGTCTCTTCTCTCGCACAGAGACTTGTGAACTGTAGCACAAGCCAGTCCTGAGCTTTTTTTAAGTTTTATTTCTGGTGTTCTTTTCTACATAAAACCCCCCTTTCGGCGATCCGTTACCTGGCACCGTATTGGCTACTCTGTATTTTTCTCTATTAGTGAAGAAGTAATGCTGATAAATTTGGGGTCAAAGCAGTTCGCCAGCACAAATTTCTCAGCCACTTTGCGAATCTCCTCCGCAGGCGCATCCCACTCTTCCCACAGGCTTTTCTGCCCTGGGCTAACTTTGGTCGGTTTTCCTCGCGCTCTCAGCTTTGCCAGCAGCTTACTGCCCCAGTGATTCTTTTTTTCGGGTTTCGGTTTCGGCTTGTATTTCTTGCAAAACTTGCGATAGGCTGCGGCGCAAATCTCCAGCGTTGTCCCCAGTGCCAGAAATGCCGGATGCCATTGGGTGATGCCGTCGTGGGTCAAACGGTCATAGGTTCCGTAGTTGCTGAAATCATAGAAAAAGCCCTGCTGCATATTTGCGGCTTTCGGATTGCCGTGGATATAGCGTAATGTGTTTAACGCCCTGCGTTTGTCGCTGGCTGGAAACCCGGTACTGTGATATCGCTTTTCCCAGAAATGCCCGGTACGGTTCAACATCTGGTTAAAACACATGGCGGTGTACCAGTTCAACCAGTGCATAATCTGAGGCAAATGGTCAGGCTGCTGCGGCTCCAGCAAGTAATGAACGTGGTTGCTCATAATGCAGAGCGCGTAAAGCTTAAAGCCATATTTGTCCTGACACCGTTTAATCGCAAACAGCAGCACTTCTCGACATTCCGATCGCGTCAAACGAAATTCTCGATTATTGCAGCGAGTCGTGATGTGATAGCAGTAGCCCGACCGAAGCTCCCGACGCTGGCGCGGCATACAGAGCAGCTTTCATTCACTGAAGGAACACTGGCAGTATCAGCCATTTCCTACTGAGACGATCGCTGCTCTAAACTGGAGGGGCGATCGCTGGAGTGGAGACGAGTATGGAATCGGCAGTTTACCAAATTAGTGCCTTTTGGGATGCAGATGCAGCCGTATGGGTTGCAACCAGTGATGATGTACCGGGATTAGCAACCGAAGCGGAGACGATCGAAGCATTGAGTCAAAAGTTGAGGGACATCGTTCCTGACTTGCTGATGACCAATCATGTAATTTCCGCAGACTATGCAGGTGCGATCGCGATTCAACTCATCAGCCATCGGCAGGAATTGATTGAGGTTGCCTTATAAATGGCTGCATCTCTGACACCTGCGCTCAAGAAAATATTGGTAGAAGCAGGGTGTTTCTTTGAGCGTCAAGGAAAAGGCGATCATGAAATCTGGTATAGCCCGATTAACGATCGACGATTTGTTGTAGATAGTTCAATCAAATCTCGCCACACAGCAAATGCAGTTCTCAAGCAAGCGGGATTACCAAAGGCGTTCTAACATACAGACGTTCAATTGGTATAAACGCACTGGTTTAGCTTCAGGCTAAAATTGAACATTCCAGCTTTCAGGCACAGCCCTTTAACGACAAATTCTCCAATTCTCCTAATGGCAAACCCACTCGATCGCCTCAAACGACTGCCCTGGATGGAGCTATTGCTCAATGCGCTGCTAACGGCACTCTGCGTCACCGTGGCAGAATTTATCCTGGTGATTTTGATGCGGGCATTGACGATCGTGGCTCAGATTGCGATCGTGCTGTTGAATCCGCCGTTAGGAATTTTGACTCAGCTTGCGATCGGGGTTGGGATTGGCGCATTAGCGGTTGTGCTGCTGGAGCGTTTCTTTCCCCAGGTGCGAATCGATACGGGCACGCTCTGGGCGTTGATTCCCTGTCTGATTGTGGCAATGATTGCAAGAACGCTGCTGCCGTCTCCGGTAAGTCTAATTAGCACCAGTCAGATTACCGCAGTGGCAATCCTGCTTGGCGTATTTTGGCGCGGCAGACGCTACTGGCGATACTGGCGGTAACGGGTGATGGGTCAAGGCAAAAAGCCGATAAGGAAGCGATCGAATCAGCGATCGTCCTGATGCAGGAACTCCCCTGTTTAATGCGTTACGCTGCGCTAACACATCCGACGCGAACCTTCCTGATCTGATATTCCAAGTCCCCCGAATTGGGGGATTTAGGGGGCAGTGCAACACCTTCCTAAGCCGGAACCACAATCCGCTCCGTTCCCGATAGCTCAAATGCCGCGTGAACCGCCTGGAGTGCCCGCACGCCGTCTTCTTCAGACACCACGCAGCTAATTTTGATTTCCGAAGTCGCAATCATCTGGATATTGATTTTCTCTTTTGACAGCGCATCAAACATTTTGGCAGCGACCCCCGGTTTTCCGACCATTCCGGTTCCGACAACGCTGACTTTCGCGATCGATTGATCCACGATCACTTCTCCGCATCCCAGCTCCGCAGCAGCAGCATCGAAAATTGCTTTTGCTTCGTCTGCGTCTGCCTGCGCCACCGTAAAGGCAATATCGCGGGTAGCAGTGCCATCAATCAAGCGGCATCGCTGCGACTGAATGATCATGTCTACGCTGATGTTGCGATCGGCAAGCAAGGTAAACACCCTGGCTGCCATGCCGGGGCGATCGGGAACATGGCGAATGGCGAGACGGGCTTGCTTCAGATCCAGAGCGGCTCCGCGTACCGGAGGAATGTCAATGTCAGCCTTTCCACCTGGGGCCTTGAGCGGGGAAGTATGAACTTCAAATTCGCGACAGAGGGCGGCAATGGCTCGATCGCAGTCTGCCGCATCGATCGCACAGCTCACTTTTACTTCCGAGGTCGAAATCATCTGGATATTCACGCCTGCCGCTGCCAACGTGCGGAACATTTGCGCCGCCACCCCCGGACGACCAATCATCCCCGCTCCGGCAATGCTGACCTTTGCCATTTGGCGTTCCACCAGGACTTCCGCTTCTCCTGTGGTGGGGTCGCTGTAGTTTCGCAGCACAGGCGCGATCGCTGCCGCCACTGCTTCTGCCCGGTTGAGGGAATTTTTGACGACCGTAAAGGCAATATCGTTGCTGTTGCCTTCGTGAATCGACTGAATGATCAAATCCACGTCCAGGTCTTGCTGGGCAATTTCGCCAAACAGCTTTGCTGCCACGCCGGGGCGATCGGGCACGCGCAGCATTGCGATTTTTGCCTGATCCGTATCAAACTCGATCGCATCCACCGCATTGGCAATTTCCAGCCCTTCTAGCGGACGGGGTTGGCGAATCGGAGACATCACACGGGTTCCCGGATCGTCTGACCAGCTCGATCGCACCACCAGCATCACGCCATAGTTACGGGCAATTTCAACCGATCGCGGGTGCAGCACTTTCGCCCCCAAGCTGGCAAGCTCCAGCATTTCATCTGAGGTAATTTCGCGCATCAGGTGAGCATCGGGAACCAGTCGCGGATCGGTCGTGAGGATGCCGGGAACGTCTGTATAAATTTCGCAGCAGTCCGCTCGTAAAGCCGCCGCCAGTGCCACAGCAGAGGTATCGGAGCCGCCCCGTCCCAGCGTGGTAATTTCCAGATCTTCTAAACTCGTGATGCCCTGAAATCCTGCCACCACAACCACTTTACCATCCTGCAAATGCCGTTCTAGGCGATCGGTTGCGACGCTGAGAATTCGGGCGCGGGTATGCTCTGCCTCGGTCACAATGCCAACCTGTGTCCCCGTCATCGAGATTGCGGGCTGTCCAGCTTCCTGAAGTGCCATGCTCAGCAGGGCGATTGTTACCTGTTCCCCGGTCGAGAGCAGCATATCCATCTCGCGCCGATTCGGATTGGCAGAAATGTCGTGCGCCAGTTTCACCAAACCATCGGTGGTTTTACCCATCGCAGACACGACAACTACCACACGATGACCACCCTTAACGGTTTGCAGGACTCGCTGAGCCACTGCCTGAATTCGCTCTACCGTTCCAACTGACGTGCCGCCGTACTTCTGAACAATCAGTGCCATAGCTTTTGTGAACTGCCCAACCTGCTGGAGATGAATGAGGTGACCGGGAAATGCAGGGATCTAGCTCCTTTTTATGCGCTGCTAGCCTGTTTCTAACTCACCCGATCGAGGTAAATCGAGATACTTATGATCAGGATCGATCCGATCTAATAAAGGTAGCAGAGTCTTGGTGCGATCGAGCAAATGCTTTGGATTTCCTGACAATTTCCTCGGTGCGCTTAACCAGCTTAACCATATTTAATTTCCCCTCACTTGTCCCTTTTGCCCACTCACCGCATAATGGGGCAGGAGACTTCGCCTTACCCTAGGGAGCGTCGGGCAGGGTGGAGTCTCTCACCTGAAGACTTTGATTGCATCCCCGTTTCGCTACAGCAATCTGGAAAAGCCAGGTCAGCAAGATTCCTAAACCTCGTACACTAGTGAAAGATATCGGCTGTTCAAAAGCCGACGAATTCTATTGACTTTCACGAAAAATCCTATGTCTCAAGCGTCTGGCGATCTGGCAATTCAACTCAGCGATCTGCGACAGGAAGCGCAGCAGGCGATCGCCTCTACCACCAGCCTGGATGACCTCGAACAGCTCCGCATTCGCTATCTGGGCAAAAAGGGCAGTCTTTCCCAGGTACTCGGCGCAATGGGCAAGGTGGATGCGGCGGAACGTCCTCGCATTGGGTCGCTGGCAAACGAAGTCAAGGAAGTCATCCAGGGCGAGCTGGAGCAAAAGAAATCGGGATTGCAAGCGGCGGCGATCGAGGCAAGATTGGCAGCAGAAGCGATCGATGTGACGATGCCGGGAACGTTTCGTCCGCAGGGTCATACTCACCCGCTCACCAGCACGATCGATCGGGCGTTGGATATCTTTGTGGGCTTGGGCTACACCGTGGCGCAGGGTCCCGAAATGGAAACCGACTACTACAACTTCGAGGCACTGAATACGCCCGCCGACCACCCTGCCCGCGATATGCAGGACACCTTCTACCTGCCGGACGGCAACTTGCTGCGGACGCACACCTCCTCTGTGCAGATTCGCTATATGGAAAATAATGAGCCTCCGATTCGGGTTGCGGCTCCCGGTCGGGTCTATCGTCGGGATACCGTTGATGCGACCCACGCTGCCGTATTCCACCAAATTGAAATTCTGGCGATCGATGAAGGGCTGACCTTTACCGACTTGCGCGGCACAATCAAAATCTTCCTCGAATCGATGTTTGGCGATATCGAAGTGCGGTTCCGCCCCAGCTTCTTCCCCTTCACCGAACCGTCTGCCGAAGTAGACGTGAAATGGCGCGGTCGCTGGCTGGAAGTCCTGGGCTGCGGCATGGTCGATCCGAATGTGCTTAAATCCGTCGGCTATGACCCAGAAATTTACACTGGATTTGCTGCCGGATTTGGCGTCGAGCGTTTCGCGATGGTGCTGCACCAGATTGATGATATTCGCCGCCTGTATGCCAGTGATTTGCGCTTTTTGAGGCAGTTCTAGCTTTTTGAGGCAGTTCTAGAGTAAAGGCAGTTAGGAAGGCAGTCAGGAAGGTGAGAGGGGATAGATCGTTAAAGTACGGGAGTTAGAAAGTACAGGAGTTAGATAGGGCGTTGGAACCACCTTTGGCCTCAATCACGAGCCGCATGATTTCCTATTCTCCTGTCCCCTCATCCCCCACTGTTCCACTCCCTCTCACCTCATCTCCAAACTGCTGCACTGCCTGCCCGATCGCCTCTCTCAAATTTGCATATTTCTTAGCAAAGGGCGGTTGCCATTCACCCATTCCAAGTAAATCAGAGGTCACAAGCACCTGACCATCGCAGTGATCGCCTGCGCCAATGCCGATTGTCGGAATCGTGAGCTTTTCAGTGATTTGGGCGGCTAAGTCTGCGGGGATGTGTTCCAGGATGATCGAAAAGGCTCCGGCTGCCTGGAGGGCGATCGATTCTTCCAGGATGCGGGCAGCGGCTTCGGGGGAAGTGCCCTGCTTGCGAAATCCACCAAGCTGATGGACGGATTGGGGCGTGAGTCCGACATGACCCATCACGGGAATGCCTGCCTGAACCAGCCGTTTCACGGTTTCTGCCATTGCCGGATAGCCGCCTTCGAGCTTGACTGCCTGGACTCCGGCTTCCTTGAGTGCCCGTCCTGCCGATCGCATTGCCTGCACCGCATCTTCCTGATAGCTCAGAAACGGCAGATCAAGCACCAGTAGAGCATTTTTGACCGCTCGACGGACGGCTTTGGCATGGTGCAGAATTTCGTCCAGCGTCAGGGGCACGGTCGTTTCATAGCCCAGGGCGACCATTGCCAGGGAATCGCCCACCAAAATCACATCCACCCCCGACTGATCCAGCACTTGCGCGATCAGATAGTCCCAGGCAGTCAGGACTACAATTTTCCGTCCCTGCTGTTTGTAACGAATGAGCTGCTGTGTGGTGACTGCCATAAATGCTTGACCGACGATAAATGTAATGATTTGTGGGTGAATTAAATTCTCGCTCCCGCGAGGGACAGGATTTCTCCTACCATTTCTTTGAGAGTATCAGGAAGACTTGACACTGTGCGGAGACAGCCATGACCCAGGAGCCAAAATCCCCTTCTAAAGCCGCCACCCTTCAGCGTTTGCTGGGACAATTCAGCGGCATTGCTCAGACAGTGCTGGCAGCAGGCGTGAAGCTCGGTGGCAATTTGCTGCGATCGGCTGGAAAACTTTGGTGGAATACAATTCTGCCCTTTGTGCAAGGGTTGCTCCCGGCTCCCTGGAATCGTCGTTTGTCGAAACCTGTTCTCACCGGAATCACGATCGCCCTACTCACTCTGCTCTTGTGGCTTGCTTCTACGCTGTCTCGCCCTGCGGTTTCTTCGGTTGAGGAGCCTCCGACTTCCAGCCAGGAGCTGCGCGCTCCCGAATCCAGGGCTTCTCGTCCTGAACCTGCCCTCTCGCCCGAAAAGCTGATCCGCCTTCAGGAAAAGCTGGCGCAGGTGACAGAATCCTACGGCGAGGCATTTATCCTATCTGTGCAGCCCGGAGTCCGGCATCATCTAACGTTGACTCTAGGCGATCGTTGGTATAGCCTGCCTGCTGAAACTCAAGACCAGCTGGCCCGCGAACTCTGGGAGCGATCGCGCCAGTTTGACTTTACGCAGCTCGAAATTCTTGATCTAGAAGACCAGCGCATTGCCCGGAGTCCGGTGGTGGGGCAACAAATGCTAATTTTGAAGCGATCGGGGCGTCTGCCTGTGATTGAGCCGCAGTTTTCCGAAGGGGTTGAGCCTTCTCCAGAACTTGCTCCAGCAGACGTTTTAGAACCTGTTCTGGAACCCGCCTTAGAACCCGAAACTCCTTTTTTGGAATCGCCAGACCTGTAGAAGCCTGTAAAAGAAGGTTGGAGCAGTATATTGACTCCTTTGTTCCGTTGTTCAGTTTGGGTAGTAATGCCTTCTTTGCAACCTGCCCTTAACGCTCCTCGGCTTTAATAATGTGAAATCCGTTTAGAATGCCGATCGTCTCAACGTAGTAGGACGGCAATGACCCATCCAGCAGCGACGGCAGCAGCGGATCGAGAGACAGGTTGGTTTGATAGACGCTCCACAGCCCGTAATTCTCGCGACGTGTTCCCTTGGCAACTAGGCTGGCGATCGCGGTCTGATTGTCCTGAATTGCCTGACTGCAAGCACCCGTGAGCAGGCTACCTGCATCGGGGCAAACTTCGGTCTGCAAATATTCGCTGAGTCGCTCGGTCGCGTATTGATCGAACGATGCTGGGCGTGGGTTCGTGATTGCCAGTGCTGCTCCCAGTCCTGCAAAAACAATGCCTGCAATGGTCAGTCTGCGAAAATGTTTCATGCTCGATCGCCCAATTGCTGAACTCAAATTACCTATCTCCCGCTTGATTATGACATCTAGATCAACTGTGAAGCAGGATGCTATAATGACTAACGCATGGCGAGCGTGGCCAAGTGGTTAAGGCAGCGGATTGTGGTTCCGCCACTCGGGGGTTCGAGTCCCCTCGTTCGCCCTCAAAAAGGGATTGCAGCACTCACCATTTGCAATATCTACTAAGCGTTAGAAGGCAAACTGGGTTCTGAGGTTCCACTGTGTGATCTATCCTGCTGTTGCTCTTTCAGCAAAAGACTAAAACAAAGCCCCTAACTGCGACCGAGTTGAGGGGCAAAATTTTGGAGCTATCTCAGCAAAGTCGTCATTTTAGGCAGGATTTTAGGCAAGATTTCAGCCAATCAGTTTGCCTCAGCAGCAGAACAGAGCAATTAATCCTTGTCGTACAGATCTAAGCCCAGCCCAAACTTAGCGGCAGCACGGCGAAACGCCATCGATTCCGCGTTGCTGGAAGGATCGCCATAGCTGCCGCAGTCAAGCAGTTCTTGTCCGGTTGCGGTGCGAACAAAATCACCTTCTTCGGCGTGAATGGTCAGCGAGTAGGTCAGCACAATCCGTTCCCCCATCACCTGAATGTGGGTAATTTCCCCTTCCCAGGCCGGTGCGTAGAAGTCGAGCAGTTTTGCGACGTGATACCAGGGAATATAGTCTAGATAGCTGACTTTCCCAGTTCTGCGGTCTTTTTTCTCAAGCTGTCCGATAAAGCGACGGGGAATGGGTTTTGCTAGGTCAGCCAGGATATCGGCGATCGGACGCCTAAACGTTTTGTGCAGCGATTGCTCGGTTTGTGGCTTGAGAGGGGTTACTTTAGCGTGAGTCATCGTTCAAAATCCTTGAAGTCGAGTCGCTCTTGATGAAATTTGACTAGGTAGAGTCTGACCTTAAGTGGCTTCAAAAGTGGCTTCAGAAATGGCTTCAATATATTGGGCTTGTAGTTCAATTGTACTAAATCTTTCTGGAAATGACCATATTCGAGCAGCAAAAGAATTTTTTAGACAAGGTGGCGATCGTCACTGGTGGAGCACAGGGCATTGGCAAAGCGATCGCGCTGCGGCTGTTGCAGGCAGGAGCACGAGTGATAATTGCTGACCAAGATGCTGAGGCAGGACAAGAGACGATCGAGGAATATCGAGAACTGGGACAGGTGCGGTTTGTGAAAACCGATGTGGCAGATGAAACAGCAGTTCGATCGATGGTGGAGCAAACGATCGCAGAATTTAATCGCCTGGATCTTCTGGTGAACAATGCGGGGATTGCTAATCCAAACAATGAGCCGATCGAACAGCTCACTCTGGAACGCTGGAATCGAATGCTGGGCGTTAACCTGACGGGTGTGTTTCTCTGCACAAAATATGCCGTTCCCTATCTGAGGCGGCAGAGCGGAGCAATTGTCAATATTGCCTCCACGAGAGCAGCGATGTCTGAACCTGATACCGAAGCTTATTCCACTACAAAGGGTGGACTAGTCGCGTTGACCCATGCGCTGGCAAATAGCCTCGGTCCTCAAATTCGCGTGAACTGTATCAGTCCGGGCTGGATTGCGGTCAGTGAATGGCAAAAGCGATCGAAGCGTCGCCTACCAAAACTCAGCGAAGCCGACCATCAGCAGCACCCGGTGGGACGAGTTGGTAAACCCGAAGATATTGCAGCGATGGTGCTTTATCTGGCTTCAGAGGAAGCTGGATTTATTACAGGTGTGAATCTGACGATTGATGGTGGAATGACGCACAAGATGACTTATTTAGGATAGTCTCTGGCATTGCTGCATCACCGTTTTAATCGTGATCATGCTGCCTGCTGCTGCTGCTGCTGCACGGGAATTTCAATCGTGAATTCTGTTCCATTTCCTGGAGTAGAACCACAGCTAATTCTGCCAGCGTGCTTATTTACAATCACTTCATAGGCGATCGCCAAGCCTAATCCCGTTCCTTTTCCGACTCCCTTAGTCGTGAACAAATGATCATAAATTTTTTGCTTCACGTCCTCCGTCATTCCAATTCCATTGTCTTTGATTCGAATGACAACAGATTGTTTATCATCTGTCATGCCAGTTTTAATCGTAATTCGGTTGGGCTTTTCTTTGAGTGATTCAAAGCTGTGTCCCTGATTTGATTCCT
This sequence comes from Leptolyngbya sp. ST-U4, assembly GCF_039962215.1. Classification (NCBI taxonomy): domain Bacteria; kingdom Bacillati; phylum Cyanobacteriota; class Cyanophyceae; order Leptolyngbyales; family Leptolyngbyaceae; genus Leptolyngbya; species Leptolyngbya sp. ST-U4. The sequence continues at coordinate 169,670 of NZ_JAMPKZ010000009.1, read as the reverse complement.
CCAGTGCATCGATCGCATTCGCCAGAATGTTCATAAATACCTGATTAAGCTGTCCTGGAAAACAGGAAACTACCGGAATATTGTCATACAGCCGTACAACTTCGATCGCCGGACGTTCCTCGTTTGCTTTGAGGCGGTATTTGAGAATCAGGATTGTGCTGTCAATGCCTTCATGCAAATTGAACTCTACCGGATGGTCTGTGTCGGCTCTTGAGAATGCTCTCAGGCTGGTGCTGATATCGCGTATCCGTTCCGTTGCACCTTTCATCGAGTTAATGAGTTTGGGTAAGTCTTTGACCAGGAATTCCAGATCGATCGTTTCTGCATGGTCTTGAATCGTGGAGACCGGATCAGGATATGCCTGCTGGTACTGATGCAAATGGCTCAGCAAATCCTCAACATATTCCGTTGTGTTACCGAGGCTGCCTTTTAGGAATCCGATCGGATTGTTGATTTCGTGAGCAACGCCAGCCACAAGATTTCCAAGTGCAGACATCTTCTCACTCTGAATCAGCTGCATCTGTGCGTGCTGAAAATCCTGAATAGCTTGTTCTAAATCCTGTGCCTGCTGTCGAAGCCGTGCCTCTGACTGAAGTAAAGCTGCTTCTGCCTGTTTGCGCTGTGTGACTTCCTGCTCAAGCTGCTGATATGCTTCGACTCGCATTGCCGCCGCCTGAATTGTCTGGGCAAGAAACTGAATTTCGTTATCCGGCAATTCCGATGGCATCACAAAACGATCGATACTTTGACTTTCTGTAATCGCTTTGTTCAAACGCTGAATTGGACGCAGGATTGTCTGCTGGACTAGCATCGTCATGAGTACCAGAATCACTAACATTCCAACCAGCAGCGTCAGCGTTGAAGCCGAGAAAGTTTGCCAGGTCTGCTGCTGCAATTTTTCGACATCAAGAATCGCAACCACCAATCCGCGTTGGTCTGCTTGACCAAACAGGCTGCTGCTAAAGGGCAAAATTTCTACCAGTGCCGCTTTGCCGTCCACCGTCGTTCTAGAGCTTGTGTCTGAACCTGTGCGAGACGCTTGCTGCAAATCCTGCGCCAGTTCTGGATAAATCGAGGCATAGGGCAGACTTTGTGATACTGTGCCGCTACGAGCGAGAGTTTGCCCATCAGGACTGACGATCGCCACTTCAACCACGGTGGGGAGCGTGGCATAGTTTTGAACAATGCGCTTGATGATGCTGGTATTGCCCAGTTCGAGCAAACCTTCGGTGGAAAACCCGACTCCCTGCGTAATCGATTGGGCACGCTGCTGAAGCTCCTGCTCCAGTTTCACTTGGATCAGGAAGTAGTTTAATCCTAAGGTAGTTAAGCCAACGGTCACCAAGGAAAGACCAAATCCGGCAAGTAGTTGACGAGATAAAGAATGATTTCCAAATCGAGAGGGATATTTCTTCATGGCTTCCATGCTTTCATTGCCTCACTGACCAGTGCTCCACCGATTTCCACATCTTGTCGAATCGTGCGACCATGACGGCGATCGGTCTGCAATAGCTGAACAATTTCGGCTTGTGCAGCCTTGAGGCGACCATTTGCCTGAAACATGCGTTGGTTTAAAGCGATGTCTCCTTTTTCTAGTCCTGCATAGTCACTCGCAAAAGCTTCACCGCTTTGTCCAAGTTTTTGCCCAACGGTGTCAAATACCTGAGTCGGCTTTGTTTCGACGGCGTGCATAATGTCAAACCATGCCAGCATGAACTGCTTTAATTCTGCTTTTTTGGCATTCATCATGCTGTCACTAGACATCAATATGTCTATGACTAAGCTATCAACCTGTTTAGTAGTATGAATGACGTTGCCCTTGATCTTTGCAGCCGTTTCACTTAGCATTGGCTCCCACAAGACAGCAGCATCGATCGCTCCAGATGCAACTTGCTCCGCTGCGACCTCATTAGAATAATCGAGAATTTCGACTTCGCTGGGTTGAACTTGATGCGCTTTCAGTGCCTCTAATAAAATCAAATGATTGACGGTTCCTAGCTTTGCACCGACTCGCTTGCCGCGCAGGTCTTCAACTGCTTGAATACCCGATGTGGCAACCATTCCATCCGCCCCCGCAGAAATATTAGCCGTCATTAACACCACAGGTTTGGCATTGCCTGGATCAACCTGCATCACATCCCAGAAAGAAGTAAATGCGGCATCCAGGCTACCTCGCATTGCTGCCCGGCTAGCATCCTGGTTACTTTCAAATCGCACCAGTTCAACGTCCAGTCCTCGCTGCTTGAAAATCTCCGATGGCTCACCATAGAGTGCAACATCAAAACCAACCCAATTGGGAATTCCTACTCGCAATGGCTGGAGCGACTGATTAAACCCGATACTACAGGCATTGATCAACAGTGCGAGGGAAAGGGCGATCGCAAACAAACTGAAAAAGGCAGGCTGAATCCTGGGTCGCAGATTTTGCTTCCATTGCATCCCCAAACAAGCAGCGATCGGCGCAATTCCCATGAATTCCCTCACTAAGTCTTAGGAGTAAGGTTCAACATTCAGCATTCCCAAGGACTGAGAAGGCGTAACAAGAATTTTTAGGGAATAATAAAAAGAATCTTTTAGTTCCCTTGTGTCCGATCGCCCTAAATTTCAACTGGATTGGTTACAAATAAAATTGGCAAAATTTGAACTCTTGTAAAGAACCAGCACAATCTGTAAAACAAACGAATCAAATTAAAGAAATTCTGGGGATGATAAACGAATTATAGATAGCTCCAGCCTCACTCCGGTTTGGGCTTACTACGAGGAAAGACATTATGCAGATTTCGCTTCAAACTGCCTACAAAAATCTCTGCTTGCTGGATCAGGTAGATATTGCAACAAGCGCATCCTATCGGCAGTTGGCTCAAGACATTCTTGCTGATCCCTCGATTAGTCTGGAATGGCGACAAGCCATTAGCGATCGTTTGAATCGTGCTAATTATTTGCTGACTCTGGTTACAGTGAGCGGCGACGATAGCTATTAAAAGAAAAAGCTGATTGGCAGCAATTGGCAGGAAAAGGACTGTGTAGCAGTCATACTGTAGCAGTCACAAGGAGCTTTAAAACTGGGTTGTAAGGGAAATCCCTCTTGCAGCCCCTTTGTTTTTAGGCTTATTGCTCAACGCAGCTCAAAGCGTTTTTTCTTCTGGACGAGCGCAATTTGTCAGGCTCTGTTGGCAAGGTTAAGGAAAACCAAAAAAGATAATTTTGATACCATTTGCCGTCAGTAAATTCAGTGATTGGGAATCAATAGTTTACGCCGAAATAAAACTTTCTCTACAAGTAAACACCCCTCACCATTGATTGATCTGGGGTTAACCCGTGGCTGACCTACTAATTGGCTAATTTGAAAGTCTTTTATAAAGTTGTGTTTCGTGTTGCCGTTAAGAACAGCGAGTAGCAATGCTATGATAAAAAACGCTTTTGCCTGAAGCATTGCGTAAAACACCCCCTGAAAATTCTAAATTTGTTAGTTTTTAATGCTCCAAATGAATGCTTCAAATGATTGAGTCAATGAAAGTTCTCGAATTGTTACGAATGCTGCTAAATGACACCCAGTTGAGAATGCAGATCTGACAATTTCCTTAAGACCTGTGATGCGATCGCATAACTTATTAGAGAATCTCTCAATTAGCTCTCGAAGCGTCGCTTTTGAAACGAGATAGAAAAACACCGGTTTTTGCCCCCACTTCCTGCCACTTGTAAGGCATTTATCAATGAACAGTAATCAACTGCCACCGAAACAAGGTCTCTACGATCCACAATTTGAACACGACGCCTGCGGTGTTGGCTTCATCGTTCACATGAAAGGGCAAGCCTCCCACGACATTGTCGAGCAGGCACTCACCATTCTGCTGAACATCGACCACCGGGGTGCCTGCGGAGCCGAAACCAACACGGGCGATGGAGCCGGAATTTTGCTCCAGATTCCGCACCAGTTTCTGAAGAAAGTCGCGGCTACCGAAAACATCGCGCTTCCAGAGGCAGGTCGGTATGGGGTGGGGATGATCTACGGTTCCCCTGACCCTATCCGGCGGGAAGAAGGTCGCCGAGTGTTTGAGCAGATTGTGGCAGAAGAAGGGCAGAAGGTTCTGGGCTGGCGCGATGTGCCAACAGATAACGCGTCGCTGGGCAATTCGGCAAAAGCGAGCGAGCCGTTTATGCAGCAGGTATTCATCCAGCGAAATCCAGACCTGAAAGACGATCTGGCGTTTGAACGGAAGCTCTACGTGATTCGCAAACGATCGCACAGTGCCATTCGATCGCCCCAAATTGATTCTGCTTGGTATCCCTCTAGTTTGTCGTGCCGCACGATCGTCTATAAGGGAATGCTAATGCCCGTTCAGGTGGGGCAATACTATTCCGACCTGCATGATCCCGATCTGAAAAGTGCGCTGGCGTTGGTACACTCGCGCTTCAGTACCAACACATTTCCAAGCTGGGAGCGATCGCACCCTTATCGCTACATTGCCCACAACGGGGAAATCAATACGCTGCGCGGCAACATCAACTGGATGCACGCCCGTCAGTCTCTGTTTGAATCAGAGGCATTTGGGGAAGACATTCACAAAATTCGCCCGGTGATCAACATTGACGGCAGCGATTCGCTGATTTTCGACAACGCGCTGGAACTGCTGGTGCTGGCGGGACGATCGCTCCCCCACGCCATGATGATGATGATCCCGGAACCGTGGACAGCGCATGAGTCGATGAGTGATGAGAAAAAGGCGTTTTACGAATACCATTCCTGCCTGATGGAACCGTGGGATGGTCCTGCCTCGATCGCCTTTACGGATGGCACCATGATGGGGGCAGTGCTCGATCGAAATGGGCTACGTCCTTCTCGCTATTACGTCACGCACGATGATCTGGTGATTATGGCATCGGAGGCGGGTGTATTGCCGATCGAGCCAGAGCGGGTGAAACAAAAGGGAAGACTGCAACCGGGACGGATGTTCCTGGTGAATATGCAGGAAGGGCGAATTGTTGCTGATGAGGAAATTAAACAGCAGATTGCGACGGAGAATCCCTATCGAGAATGGCTGGATCAATATCTGGTGGATTTAGCACAGTTGCCGGAAGTGAATCTTGCCGATCCGGTTCTGGCAGCGAATCCTGACCTGACGACCGTAATGCAGCAACAGATCGCCTTCGGATACACCTTTGAGGAAGTGCGCTTACTGTTAACTCCGATGGCGCGAGATGGCGTAGAAGCCGTGGGATCAATGGGATCAGATACGCCGCTCGCTGTGCTGTCCGATCGCCCTAAGCTGCTCTACGACTATTTCCAGCAGCTATTCGCGCAGGTGACGAACCCGCCGATCGACTCGATTCGCGAAGAGATTATTACGTCTGCGGATACGACGATCGGATCGGAGCGCAATTTGCTGGAGCCAGTGCCGGAAAGCTGTCATTTAATCAAACTGAAAACGCCGATTCTTAGCAATGAAGACTTGGCGAAACTCAAGGGATTGAACGCGGACGGCTTTAAGTCGGTGATGATTCCGTCACTGTTTGATCCAAAGAACGGTGTACAGGGATTAGAACAGGCGATCGAATCTATCTGTGAACAGGCAGATCAAGCGATTGCGAATGGCGTAAATATCTTAATCCTGAGCGATCGGGGAGTGAATGCAAAGCAGGCTTCCATTCCTGCCCTGCTGGCAGTTGCCGGACTGCATCACCATCTGATCCGCCAGGGAACCCGGACGCGAGTGGGAATTGTCCTGGAGTCGGGCGAACCGCGCGAAGTGCATCACTATGCGACGCTGATTGGCTACGGCTGCGGCGGAATTAATCCCTATCTGGCGTTTGAGACGATCGCAAACATGATTGATCAGGGCTTGCTGGTGGGCGTAGACTACAAAACCGCCTGTAAGAACTACATCAAAGCCGCAACAAAAGGCGTGGTCAAAGTGGCTTCCAAAATTGGAATCTCGACGCTGCAAAGCTACCGGGGCGCGCAAATCTTTGAGGCGATCGGCTTGAATCAGACTGTGATCGATCGCTACTTTACCTGGACGGCTTCTCGCATTGAAGGGGCTGATCTAGAGGTCATTGCCAAAGAAGCAGTATCGCGTCATAGTCATGCGTTTCCCGAACGGGAAGTCAACGGTCACACGCTGGATGTGGGCGGCGAGTACCAGTGGCGGAAAGAGGGCGAGGCACACCTGTTTAGCCCAGAAACGATTCACGCATTACAAAAATCGGTTCGCACGGGCAGCTACGACCAGTACAAAACCTACGCCCGACTGGTGAACGAGCAAAACCAGAAGCATTTCACGCTGCGTGGTCTGCTCGACTTTAAACCCCGCCAAGCGATCCCGATCGAAGAAGTGGAACCGATCGAATCAATCATGACTCGCTTCAAAACGGGAGCAATGAGCTACGGCTCGATCTCCAAAGAAGCCCATGAGGCGTTAGCGATCGCGATGAACCGGATCGGCGGTAAATCGAATACGGGGGAGGGCGGCGAAGATCCCGAAAGATATACCTGGACGAACGATCGCGGCGATTCAAAAAATAGCGCGATCAAGCAGGTTGCCTCAGGACGATTTGGCGTGACAAGTCTCTATCTCTCGCAGGCGAAAGAGATCCAAATCAAGATGGCACAGGGGGCAAAACCCGGTGAAGGTGGACAGTTGCCCGGTCGCAAAGTCTATCCCTGGATCGCCAAAGTGCGTCACTCGACTCCGGGCGTAGGTTTAATTTCGCCGCCGCCGCACCACGACATTTATTCGATCGAAGACTTGGCGGAACTGATTCACGATCTGAAGAACGCCAATCGCAATGCCCGGATCAGCGTCAAGCTGGTGTCTGAAGTGGGAGTCGGGACGATCGCTGCCGGAGTTTCCAAAGCTCATGCCGATGTCGTGCTGATTTCTGGATTTGATGGCGGCACGGGAGCCTCGCCCCAAACTTCGATCAAACACGCCGGGTTGCCGTGGGAATTGGGACTTGCAGAAACGCATCAAACGCTGGTGCTGAACAATCTGCGATCGCGCATCGTGGTCGAAACCGACGGACAAATGAAGACCGGACGCGATGTGGTGATTGCGGCTCTGCTGGGCGCAGAAGAGTTTGGCTTTGCCACGGCTCCCCTGGTGACGCTCGGCTGCATCATGATGCGGGTTTGCCACTTGAACACCTGTCCGGTAGGCGTGGCGACCCAAGATCCGCAGCTGCGGAAAAACTTTGTGGGCGATCCTGAACATACGGTGAACTTCATGAAGTTTATCGCGCAGGAAACTCGCGAACTGATGGCAGAACTCGGCTTCCGCACGCTAGACGAGATGGTCGGACGAACGGAGGTACTGGAAGCGAAGCAGGCGATCGATCACTGGAAAGCGAAAGGTTTAGATATTTCCAAGATTCTGTATCAGCCAGAAGCTGGTGATGAAATTGGGAGATATTGTCAGATCGCTCAGGATCATGGTCTGGAGAAATCTCTGGATATGACGGTGCTGCTAGATCTCTGTAAAGGGGCGATCGAAAATGGTGAACCCGTCAAAGCCACCTTGCCGATTAAGAATATCAACCGCGCAGTTGGCACGATTCTCGGCAACGAAATCACCAAACGTCACTGGCAGGGATTACCGGAAGATACCGTTCATTTACACTTCCAGGGAAGTGCCGGACAAAGCTTTGGGGCATTTGTGCCAAAAGGGGTGACGCTGGAACTGGAAGGCGATGCGAATGATTACTTTGGGAAAGGGTTGAGCGGCGGCAAGATTATCCTGTATCCGCCCAGGAACTCGACCTTTGTGGCAGAAGAAAACATCATCGTCGGTAACGTTGCCCTGTATGGTGCGACTTCTGGCGAAATGTACATTCGCGGTATTGCCGGAGAACGCTTTTGCGTCCGTAACTCTGGGGTCACTGCCGTGGTGGAAGCGGTGGGCGACCACGGCTGCGAATATATGACGGGCGGTAAAGTCGTGGTTCTGGGAACAACGGGACGCAACTTTGCAGCAGGGATGAGCGGCGGCGTTGCCTACATCCTCAACGAGTCCGGTGATTTTGCCAATCGCTGCAACAACCAAATGGTCGATCTCGAAACTCTGAACGACCCCGAAGAAATTGCCGAACTGCGGCAGATCATTCAAAACCACGCTGCCTATACCGGAAGCGAAAAAGCCAAACAGGTGCTTGAACACTGGGAGGCGATACTGCCCAAATTTGTCAAAGTCATGCCCAGAGACTACAAGCGCGTATTGCAGGCAATTAAGAATGCGATCTCTGCCGGACTCAGTGGGGATGATGCTCTGACCGCTGCCTTTGAAGAAAATGCTCGTGATGTTGCCCGAATTGGAGGAAGTTGAGACATGGGAAAACCAACTGGCTTTATTGAATATCTGCGCGAATTGCCTTCAGAACTGGAACCTCTAAACCGGATTCGGAACTGGGATGAGTTCCACCTGCCCATGCCGGAAGACCGACTCCGCACGCAAGGGGCACGCTGCATGGACTGCGGCACGCCTTTCTGCCATACCGGAACCATGATTAGCGGCATGGCGAGCGGTTGCCCGATTAATAACCTGATTCCCGAATGGAATGATCTGGTGTATCGCGGTTTGTGGCAGGAAGCCCTCGATCGTCTGCACAAAACCAACAACTTCCCCGAATTTACCGGGCGCGTCTGTCCTGCTCCCTGCGAAGGTTCCTGCGTCCTGGGTATTCATAACCCTCCGGTGACGATCAAGAACATTGAATACTCGATCGTCGAAAAAGGCTGGGAGAATGGCTGGATTACCGCAGATCCCCCCCCGAAACGGACGGGCAAAAATGTCGCGATTATCGGATCAGGTCCGGCTGGACTGGCGGCTGCCGCGCAGCTCAACCGGGCGGGTCACTGGATTACGGTTTATGAAAGAGCCGATCGTCCCGGTGGACTGCTGATGTACGGCATCCCCAACATGAAGCTGGACAAAGAACAGGTCGTGCTGCGCCGCCTGGGAATCCTGGAGCAGGAAGGCGTGAAGTTTATCTGCAATACGGAAGTTGGAAAAGACATCCCTGCGGAAACGCTGCTGAAGGAATACGATGCGGTGGTTCTTTGCACGGGCGCAACCAAGCCGCGTGATTTGCCGATCGAAGGTCGTCCGCTCAAGGGGATTCACTTCGCAATGGAATTCCTGACGGACAACACCAAAGCGGTGCTCGATCGCCAGCCCGGAGACTCGTTCATCTCAGCGGCAGGCAAAGACGTGGTGATCATCGGCGGCGGAGACACCGGAACCGACTGTGTCGGCACTTCGATTCGGCACGGCTGCACCCAGGTCGTCCAGCTCGAAATCATGCCCAAACCGCCCTCTGAGCGAGCAGCAGACAACCCTTGGCCCGAATGGCCCAAAGTCTACAAAATGGACTACGGACAGGAAGAAGCCGCCGCACTGTATGGTCACGATCCTCGCGCTTACCTGACAACTGCGACCCACTTTGAAGGTGATGCCGATGGCAATGTCAAAGCTGTTCATGTGGTTGATGTGCAGTGGGAGCGGAACGAGAAAGGGCAATTCATCCCGAAACAGATTCCCGGTACAGAGCAGGTCATTCCTGCTCAGCTTGTCCTGCTGGCAATGGGATTTCTCGGACCCGAACAGCCCCTCCTCGATGCCCTCGGACTCGATCGCGATCCACGCAGCAATGTGAAAGCGGAGTATGGCTCCTATGCCACTAGCATTCCGGGCGTGTTTGCCGCAGGCGACTGTCGGCGGGGTCAAAGTCTCGTGGTCTGGGCAATGAATGAAGGGCGAGGGGTTGCCCGCGAGTGCGATCGATATCTGATGGGCACGACTGATTTGCCTTAGGTTTGTGAATTCAATAACCTGTAATTCCTGATCAGGAGTGCTTTTTGTGGGGTGGGTGTTCCCTCACCTGCCCAGTTCGAGCCGCAGACACTGACCTAGCTTTTGTTTTCGTGCTGATAGCTTGACGGACGATCGCTGGCAGAATCTTGATCGGCAGCGTGGAACTGTTGAGCGGTTCCCGTACCCACGATATTGCCAACATTACTGTCTGTGATATTAAAAGTGTTGCCAGCCGATCGATGGCTCAGTTCCTTTAAGGCGATCGCCTGACTGCCAGTAGCCGTAGCAAGTTGGCTAATCAATTGCTCACTTTCTGCCAGCCTTCGTTTTGTTTCTTCGTATTCGCGGTAAATCGAGTATTGAATCGTTTCTTGTCTGACGTTCCCGTTATCAGTGTTCTTATAAATTAAAGCGAGTCGTTCCTCAATCAGGCGTTCATTGAGCGAATCATTTGTGCTTCTAATTTTTGCAACCCACAAATCCTCGCGCTGTTCAATGCCTCTCAGCTCTAGATTTAGCTCTGGTGCATCGGTCTGTAATTTGTAGAGTGCAAGGCTAAGCGCAGCAATATTAAATTCGCCTTTGAACACTAGCTCCACTACATCTTCTGGTTCTGCATACAGTGCGGCAAACTCCCCCGGTTCAAAGTAGCGATCGGCGGGATAGCGATCGATCGGCTCTCCGTCCTGATATTTACGAAAAATATAATCGCATCGGACATTTGTAAAACAGGTCTTGCTGCTCACGCTCCAATCCTCAATACAAACGCCGGTCATGTCTGCCCCCGTAAAGTCTGCCCGCGCAACTTGGGCACGAACCAGAATGCTCCCTCGTAAATCTGCGCCTCGAAAATCCGCTTCCGTACAATTGGCATCGACAAGGACACTGTTTCGTAAATCGGCAGAGTTAAAGGCTGCTGCCGTTGCCTGAACCTGAGTCAAACAGCTATCTCTTAAATCCGTTTTACTCAAATTAGCACCCGTTAAATTTGCACAGGTAAAATCGAAGTCGCGCAAATCGGTTTTTGGAGGTATATAAGCGCCCCGAAGATTAATCGAGCTAAAGTTTCGGTCACAGCTGATTCCCTGAGTCAGAAGTTTCTGAACCTTGGTATTTCCTAGATCAAGGTAGCGGCTATCCACCCTAGCGAGTTCCAGCCCGGTAACACCCTTGAGGATCGATCGGTGCAGAGAACGAACTCTAAAATCTGAATTGGCAAGATTTGCGCCCGAAAAGTCTACGTTGCTTACGTCGAGATCGTAAAACGAAGTTCCACCGCAGGCTGCAAGAGCGATCGTCCAGAGTCGAAGGAATCTGAAGTTTTGAGCTGCCTTTCCTTCGAGTTGAGCAACTGATAATCCTGCTGCCACCACAAGCATTCCCGCTACAAATCCTAACAGCAGCTTGATAGGAATAAAGTAGTCTTGTGAAAAGGACGATTTTCCCGGAAAGTCCTGACCGACTTGGTAAGCAATAAAAGTTGAAATGGAAACTACAGCAACAGCAATAATTCTTTTTGAAAAAGCAGTTTGTTTTCTGGATAAACTGCTAATTAGAAATAGCGCAAAGACACAGCTTAAGAGAGCAAGTGAGATGCTGCCAAGAGCAAGAAAATTGAATAGGAGAGAAAGTCCAATGAAAATGGAACTCTTTAGAGCAACTGCGGCTAGCACAGTAAGGACGATCGCAATCAGAAAAGATCTCCCCAGGGAAGTTGCAAATCCACAATAAACACAGTTCCAGATCCAGGCGAAAGAGACCGTCAGTAGAACAATGAGCAGGGTAATTGAGAGCGCTGGAGGATCAGTGAAAGCGATGCGACCGCCATAAGCTCCGAACAACCCTGAAAAGAATCCAGAAAGAAAGATTGAACTAAGAAGTATCAGGTAGGTTGATCCATATAAAACAGAAGGCTGACCGCAGACAACGCCGCGCAGATCTGACGGCAAGGATTGCTGTGAAAACTTTTTGCCGTAGATCGATCGCCTTGTTATCATCAGTCTTTGTCAACTTTTTTATTAATTTACTAGGAGAAGGTAATGAGTCAGTATTCTCTTTTGAAGAATGAGATTGTTGGAGGAGCTATAGCAAGGTACTTTGACGAAAGTATACGAGACTATGTTACAAGTAACTATCCAACGGGACAGATTAAGCCGCCCTCAGGGTCAGCTTTAAAACCCGTTACCGGAAGAGAACTGGCTAAATTTGTCAATAAATATTATGCACTGAAAGAACAGGATTTGATGCGTAAAACTTTGGGTTCTTCCGATTTTCTGCCCTTTTCTTTCTTGAGCAAAGGACTTCGATCGGGTGCTCCAGTTTGCCTGCTACTTAGGCAGTACACAGACTTTAGCGTTCACGAAATATTTGACGCTATTCAAGTGAACAATTACAGCACTAGAGAACTCAGCAATCTTCTAAAGATTAAGAACTATAAAGAATTTTGGAAGGACTATGAATTTGTATCAGAAGCTTTAGAGAAAGTTGATGATATGAAAACACGCCTTGCAGAATATATCAAAAGTGAACCTTTAGCAGTGGGTACAGGGTTTCTGGTCGGCAAGAACCATATCCTGACCAATCACCATGTTCTGCCCACTGCCTCGATCGCGGGCGACTTTATTGCTCGGTTCAAATATGAGATTGATTCCCAGGGAAGTGAACTGGATTTTGTGGATTACAAACTTGATCCAAAGTTCTATGTTTCCAATGACAACGACCTGGATTATGCCATCATCAAAATTCTTCCTCTGGACAAAGAAGAGCGCAGAAAAGTACGGGTAACGTTTCTGGAAGCTGGAGATAACTTTGGCTGGCTTCGTTTGTTGAAGGAGGAGGATGAGGCAGTTGCGATCCCTCCAATTCCTTGTCTGAAACGAACCAATTTTCTGCCTGCCGTCTTCCGGGAGGTCAAGAAGTTGTTTGAGCAAGCAATGTCTAAGATGCCTACCAGCCGGGTCATATCCCCAATTATTGGTGAGAATGCCTGGGCTAGATCCTTGAGAAGCGACAAAGCTTTTCAGGAGGCATTAGAGCCGCAGGTTAAAGATAGACTGCAGGTTCAAGGATTCATGGGGCAAGCGGTTAGCATTATTCAACATCCCAAAGGCAATCGAAAAGAAATTGTTGTGTACGGCAATCAGGTTCAGGCAATCTACCAGAACTGGATTCAATACGAAACCGATGCAGAACCAGGAGCTTCGGGAAGTCCTATCTTTAATTCTCAATGGCAGCTTGTTGGCATCCACCACTCTGCTCTGATCGATGCAGAAGAGGGTCAAGTGGTGGGCTATATGGGAACTCGCGTCTGCCGGATTGTAGAAGATTTGAGAAAACAAGCGGAAAAGACCAGCGATGTAGAACTTAATGCAAAACTTCATGACTTCCTGGATCGGTATGTTGACAATCCAAGCAGAGGCAGAATTTTTATTTCAGCAGGACGCAAGAGAGATTTTGGATTAACAAACGAAGCCCAGTTTGAAGCCGATGTTCTATTTAAGCTTGGCAGTAAAATTGTAAAGCAGATTCAGTTAGAATCCGAGCAGCATGATTATGGCTTAGAAGCTGTTCATATTCAACAACAGTCTGCCGAAACATTAAGTCATGGCAATAAAGCGATCGAGTGGCTTCAGCAATATAAAAAAGACTATCAGCCGGGTCACGTTGCTCTTGAAATTCTCCTGGATGCCGCTCCTCAAACTGAGGTCTTTTCAGACAATGAGCAACTTGCTCAGGATGTGCGAGAGAATGTTCGTGGTGCAAAAGTCTATTATTTTCGGAATCGGGCAGAGCGTAAGCTCAATGCTGAGCTAGTTTTGAAGGAGTACCTTAGAGTTGCTGAGCTGGTAGACAAAAAAGCAAATGGGCAGCAGTCCTATTTTCCTAGCCAGGGGGCGCAGCCCGACACTGCCGTCAGAAGAATTGCATTCTGCGCAGATGTTTCAATGCCGTCGCTGGTTCTCTACGCTGGATATGTAACTAATGAAGAAGATCGCAATCTCTTTGATGACCAGTATCTCGATCAGCTAGCGGTTGGAATCGCGCATGGCGTAGTGATCTGGGCGAATAGCTTGAGTCCAACCGTTGTCTAATTGCTTTTTGGAACCAATACCGGAGTGAGATGCTCTGCGATTCCTTCCATCTGAATCGCAACCTGTCCTAATTGATACGCCCGCTCGATCGTCTCCCCTGCCCCCAAGGCATCATAAAACCCGATCGCAAACTCGATCGCTGCCCGATCGCCGATCGCCTGATTCATACCAATGACATAGGGGATGTGTTGGGCGATCGCTTGTGCCTGACGTTCTGAGTAGCAGGCATTGAGGACGACGCACTGAACGCGATCGGCAAATAGCTCAAACAGGGTCGATAGGGCTTCTGTGCTGATGAGTTTTGGCTGTCCAACCTGATCTTCTAAAATGATTCCCTCCTCGAAGGTTCCTGCTGGATTGACGGGTGGATCAACGAGCTGGAATTTGCGCGCTGCGTCTGGGAATTGAGTATCAGCAGATGGGGTATGAGTTGGGCGACCGATTCCATGTCCAGAAAAGTGGACGATGGAGGGGTTACATTCCAGCATGGCTCGCTGTAGGTCTCTGGGACGCACCGCCCATTTCTGGATTAGTTCAAATCGATCGCGGTATTTCGATCGCTTCAATCCCTCTTCGATTTCCCGGACTTCCTCATCCAGCCTTAATCGTGCGGTGGTGAGCGGTTGCGCTGCCAGGAAGAGAATTACTTTCTTATCGTTCTCTGATTCTGGTGAAACTTCAGCTTTTTGGGTTGCCGCATTGTACTGAATTGAGCCAGAGCCAACCAGATTGGTGATGGAGCTGTTGGATATATTAAACGTATTTTGGGTAGGGTCTGAGTTGGATTGAGGCATCTAGAAATTCCTGAAGGCAAGGCGTCCAATGAGGTGGGCTGAGAGTGGGTTGACGCCACGATCGCGTCTCTTGAATCCGAAAAAGCAGCTATCCCCTGGGTGGCTGCTCCTATACTATTTCAACTCGTCTGCGCTCGGACAACTCTTAAATGTCCAGATCTGTCGGGGGTTCATCGTGGTATCCCGGAACTGCTGGGGCATCGTTTCACCCAAACCCTTGAATCGCTGGATCTCGTACTTGGCGTTTCTCGTTTGTCCTGCTGGCAATGGGATTTCTCGGACCCGAACAGCCCCTCCTCGATGCCCTCGGACTCGATCGCGATCCGCGTAGCAATGTGAAAGCGGAGTATGGCTCCTATGCCACTAGCATTCCGGGCGTGTTTGCCACAGGCGACTGTCGGCGGGGTCAAAGTCTCGTGGTCTGGGCAATGAATGAAGGGCGAGGGGTTGCCCGCGAGTGCGATCGATATCTGATGGGAGCCACAGATTTACCCTAAGGCAACGTCTTTGAGATGTCCTGAATTGCACATCCTCTCCCATTTCAAGGAGTGCTGTTCTAAAAGAGCGAGGGGGGACTTTGAGTATCGGAAGGATGCTCAGTTCCCCTCAGAATTGACCCGTTCGGAGGGTGATCTGGGTTGCAATCGCGGCCCTTAAAACACCCTCTGAAATCAAGCCGATTAGACTGTTAATTAGACTAATTATCAGATTTTTCAATATGAGAACGAATATCGTTTAAATCAATATAGCGATCGGTGGCATTTCGCAGTTCTCGTGCAATCATGCCTTCGGTTGAAACGACTGTAATGTGGGTATTTTTAGCACGCAGAAGTTCGATCGCCCGCTCAAAATCTCCGTCTCCGCTAAACAAAATCACCTGATCATACTGATCGACGGTGCTAAACATATCAACGACAATTTCAATGTCCAGATTTGCTTTTTGAGAGATGCGACCCGAACTATCGTCGTAGTACTCTTTCAAAATTTTGGTGCGAACGGTGTAGCCCAAACTGATTAGCGCGTCGCGAAAGCCTCGCTGATCCTGCGGGTCTTTAAGTCCGGTGTACCAGAAGGCATTCACCAGCTTGACATCAGTAATAGTACGGGTAAAGTATTCCAGCACCCGTCTTGGATCAAAGAACCACCCATTCTTTTGTTGAGCATAAAACATATTGTTGCCGTCTACAAAAATCGAAAGACGGTTCATCGATGAAGACATAGAAGCTCTAGACCTATATTTTTTAGAATTTTTAGGAAAAAGTTGAAGGATGGAAAGTCAAATAAAGCGTTAGAGATAGGGGTGTCAATTGCGGCCCGCTGCCATTTTCAGGCAATCAGTAAAACCAGACAAATCAAAATCAACAAAATGACCGCTTCAGGCTGTAATCAGCTACTCGTAATCAACCATTTGTAGTCAAGTCAATTTTATACGCGCAGCCGCCAGACTTGTAAAGTCAACTGTGCTGGATCACAGCAATCTGAGTTGAGAAGTCACAGCCGCCGCCGCAGTCAATCATCCTCCTAATGTCAGCGAAATGTCAGCAAAAACCTAAATTTGAGCATTATTTTGAGCATTATAAATTGAACATTATAGAATTGTTAAGTTAAAGTCAGCGATACGCCTCCAATGTTACAGCAAATCGCTCTCAGTGCAGCTCTTGACCCGATCGCAGGCTTCCTGTTGCTGATGGTAAAGGGCGTTTTCCTCAGGAGGCAGAGGATGTATCCGTCTGATACGAGCACCAGTCACTCCAGCTTCCGGCATAGAGCTTTCCCTGGGGCAAGTCTGCCATTGCCAGCGACAGCAGATTGACACAGGCCGTCACACCCGACCCGCAGTAGACCCAAATTTCTGGCGCATTTTGAATGTCTGACCATCGCTGCTGCTGAACCACCGGAGGCTGTGCCAGTCCATCTGCGCCCGTCACTTCCTGCCAGGGATAGTTCACCGCGCCAGGAATATGACCTGCGATCGGATCGATCGGCTCCCGTTCTCCTCGATAGCGTTCTGCTTCTCGCGAATCAACCAGCACAATGCCTGGATGATTTTGGCTTGCCCTGACTGTTTCGATATCAACCACCCAATCTGAACGCACCTGGGGCACAAAGTTGCCGGGTTGGGCGATCGAAGGTTCGCGGCTGACGGGATAGCCTTTGTCCTGCCAGGTTTGAAAGCCGCCGTCGAGCAGCACCACCTGATCGTGTCCGAGATAGCGTAAGAGCCACCAGAGCCGCGCCGCAAAGCCAAACCGCGAATCGTCATAAGCCACGACGAGCGTTGGTTCCTGCCCGAATGCAGCCGATCGAATGCCGATCGCCTTGAGCTTCTCTGCTAGAATTGCCGGGTCGGGGAGGGGATGTCGTCCGCCGTGTTGCCCGACTGGACTGGATAAGTCCCGATTCAGATCCAGATAAAACGCGCCAGGAATATGGCTTGTGCGGTATTGTTCCTGTCCCAGCTCAGGCTGCATCAGCGAAAAGCGACAGTCTACGATCGCAATCCGGGAATCGTTCAGATGCTCCGCCAGCCAATCAGGAGAAACAATCCAGCCTGAGCGTGAGACATTCCAGATCGGAGAGTGGGTTGAATGGGTCATTGCCTGTAATTTTGTTCTGGTTTGTTCTGGGTCGCCCGCACCGTTTCTTAGCCCTTCCATTTTGGGAAAGCCTGGCTTATCGGCTTAAGTTGATCAAAGAAAACCCGTTGCCAGCAGTGCGTCATCGGCAATCTAGAAATCCTGTCCTGAATTATCTGAATTATAGGAATTATAAATAGTAAGTGCTGTGCATCAACTCTTGCGAGTCGGTTATTGCAGTCAGTCATTGCAATCAGTGATTGCGATCGCCCCAACTGTCCGGTAAAACCTTAGAGGAGGGTCTGTCACAATTGTGATCATGAAAACCCTATTTCGACAGTGAATTTCTTGCGTGAACGGGGGCGATCGGCGTGAAAATTTGGGTCAATGAGCAAATCGATTCTTCTGGGATTATCCGGGCTTGTATTGCTTGCTGCAATGAGGTTCAGGCGCAGGAGTGCCACGATTCGTTTGAAGCAAACCTGACGACGGCTCAGAAACAGGAGGGGTGGTTTACGCAGATGCGGGAGGTGGAGTCGTGGGATGAGGTTCCGGTGAATGCATTGAAGCTGGATTAGGGGGAGTCGAGGGAGTCGAGGGAGCCGAGGGGTGGAAAGGTGAGGGGATTAGTTGGGATGGGGAGAGGTGCGATCGAGGAAGAGGGTGACCAGGGCATTGACCAGGCGATCGCCTGCCAGGGGTGCAACCTCTTTGCCATAGAGAATTTCTTGAGCAATTAAGAAAGAGATCAGGGAGCCGCAGAAGATCTGGGCAGTGGCTTCGGGGTCGGCGATGCGAAGTTCGGGGTGACGCTGGAAGTAGTCGGTCAGGATCGATCGCCCTCGCTGAATGACCGTGCGGGTGTAGAGGTTGGCGAGTTCGGGGAAGCGGGCAGATTCAGAAATAATAATTCGCAGCAGGCTCAGGAATTCTGGGTTTGCCATTTTTTGAAGAAACGATTCGGCGAAGTATCGCAGCAGTTCGGGTTCGTCGCTCAATTCCTCGGCACGGAAGATGTGCTGCATTCGATCGATCGTCACCCGTTCGATTAGAGCGGTAAATAGCCCTTGTTTATCTTGAAAGTAACTATAGATAGTTTGCTTGGAGACACCCGCCGCCGCCGCAACCCGATCCATGCTGGTGCTGGCGTAGCCCTGGCTTAAAAACACCTGCATTGCGCCCTGCAAAATCTGCTCTCGCTTGTCGCTGCTGATTACCTCAAGGGGGGAACTGCTGTGCATTGTGGCTTTGCTTGTCTCTGGCTTCAAGGGGTGGGTTTCAAAGAGGGGTTCAAGGGGGTTAAAGCTCTATCCTGTTCAAGAGGTCAGACCCAAGAATTTGGTTCATGCTCCTAGATCAGGGTCGTTTAATCCCTGCTATGTAAACAATTTTCAGGGATGCTTGTCCGGTTTGGGCGATCGCGCTAGGATTTTGCTTGTAATCATACTAGACAGTCTAGTGTGATCAAAGTTCCTTCCCCGGCTCCCTTTTCAAAACTTATTTCTCTCTGTATCTCCTTCTATCTCTTTCTTTTCCCCGTATTTCTCTGAAATCTGTCTCAAGTCCCCCTCAAAGATTTCTCTCAAATCATTCGACTCTGGCAGTTCCCCGTATGGCACAAACACTTCCCAGTTCTGAAAAGACTGCCGTTCCGCCCGTAGTTCAGCCCCGATCGCGCCGCAAAAGGGTTCTGTTGCCGATCGCCCTGTTGGCTGCCGGGGGAGGATTAACTGCCTGGTATTTTCTGTCGCGCCCCGCTACAGACGAACTACAGCTCAGTGGACGGATTGAAGGCTACGAAACAGATGTGGGCACTCAGGTGCCGGGGCGAGTCGAAGAAGTCACCGTGCGGGAAGGGGCACAGGTGCAAAAAGGACAGCTTTTAGCGCGGCTGGACGATGATGAACTGCGGGCACAGCTCGCCGGAACCGAAGCCCGGATTCAATCTGCCAAAAATCAGGTACAAAATGCTCAGCTCCAGCTCAATGTGCTGCAAACTCAGATCGAGGAGGCACAGTTGCGGCTTCAGCAAGCAGAGGGCGATACGCAGGGGCGTGTTTCTCAGGCAGAGGCGCAGGTCGCCGCCGCCCAGGCACAGCTCGAACAGGCACGGGCACAGGTAACAGAGGCCCAGGCACAGCTTGAGCTAGCCCGCCAGGATCGCGATCGATTTGCTCAGCTCGTCCAGGAAGGGGCAGTCACTCAGCAGCGATTTGACGAAGCGAATGCCGCATTTCGCACCGCACAGGCAACCCTCACTAGTCGGCAAGCAGCGGTGAATGCAGCCCAGCGTCAGATTACGGCGGCTCAGGGCGGACTGACTCAGACGCAAACCACCACGCTTAACCCCGAAATTAACACCGTGCAGCTCGATCGCCTCAATGCTCAGGTAGCGCAGGCACGGGCACAGCTCGCCGCCGCCCAGGCAGAAGTCCGCAATGCCGAAGCAGAACGTCAGCGGATTGTGGCGCAGCTCAACGATCTAACGATCAATAGCCCGATTAACGGCGTGATTACCGATCGCACCGTAGAACCGGGAACGGTCGTGACGGCAGGCAAAACGCTGCTGACTGTGCTCGATTTAAACACGGTGTATCTGCGCGGCTTTATTCCAGCAGGACAGATTGGCTTAGTCCGAGTTGGGCAGCGTGCGAACGTGTACCTTGACTCTGACCCAGACCGCCCACTGGTTGCCAGCGTGGTCGAGATTGATTCGGAAGCCTCGTTTACCCCGGAGAATATCTACTTTCGAGAAGACCGGGTGCAGCAGGTGTTTGGTGTGAAGCTGGCGATCGAGGAACCGGGCGGATTTGCCAAGCCGGGAATGCCTGCGGACGCAACAATCGAACCTAATCGTTAGCCAATATGACTCAGACTCAGCCTGCTTCCTTTGCTTCTGCCCGTCCGGTTCCTGCTGCAACAGAACCCGTGATTCGAGTGGCAGGACTGCAAAAACACTATGGCAAAAAGAACAATCAGACGATCGCCGTTCAGAGCATTGATTTTGAGGTGCAGCGCGGCGAGATTTTTGGCTTGATTGGTCCTGACGGAGCCGGAAAGACGACGACGTTTCAAATTCTGGCGGGCGTGATGGAGGCAAGCGCAGGCGAGATTCAGGTGTTGGGACGATCGCCTCGCGATGCGCGGTTGGGCATTGGCTATTTGACGCAGCAGTTTTCGCTGTATCTGGACTTGAGCCTGGACGAAAACATACGCTACAGTGCCGGACTGCGCCAGATTCCGTCCGATCGTTTTCAGGAGCGGTGCGATCGCTATCTCAAGCTGATGGATCTCGATCGGTTTGGCGATCGGTTGGCGGGTCAGCTATCGGGCGGCATGAAGCAGAAGCTTGCCCTTTGCTGTGCGCTGGTGTCGGAGCCGGAAATTTTGCTGCTGGATGAACCCACGACAGGCGTTGACCCGGTTTCGCGACGGGAATTTTGGGATGTGCTGGCGACGTTGGCAAGTCAGGGCATGACGATCGTAGTCGCAACTCCCTACCTGGACGAAGCAGAACGCTGCAACCGAATTTCCCTGATGTATGAAGGCAAGATTCAGCAGACCGGAACATTGCGCCAGCTCAGGCAAAATCTGGGTTTATCTCGACTGGAACTGCGAACTCCTCAGCTTGCTGCCGTAGAACGGGCACTGTTAGCAGCGATGCGAAGCCCTTCCCCGTTGGGTGAAACCCGCGATTCGGCTTTAGTAGACGTGCAGACCTTTGGCGATCGGCTGGATGTGCTGGTGCATTCGCCGGAAGAGGGAACGAAAACGATTCAGCAAATTGCCCAACAGGAGCGGCTGAAAATATCGGAAATCGAACCCGTTGACGTGACGCTGGAAAATGTCTTCGTGACCCAGTTGCGCCATCAGGGGGCTGAGTCGCCGTTTGTGCCCTTTCCGCGATTACTCCCAAGCGGGAACTCCTTCGGATCGGATCGCGAAGGATCCAGAGCTGCGAAAGGAACTGCGGCGATCGAAACCCATCATCTCTACAAAACCTTCGGCAACTTTCAGGCGGTTAAAGATGTGACGCTGCAAGTTCGCTATGGCGAAATCTACGGCTTGTTGGGCGCAAACGGAGCCGGAAAAACCACCACGATCAAAATGCTCTGCGGCTTACTCTCTGCCAGCGGCGGCGAAATTTCCCTGGCAGGACAAACCAGTAATTTGCGCGACCCCGATTTGCGGCGACGGATTGGCTACATGAGCCAGAAGTTCACGCTGTACGACGACCTCTCGATCGTCCAAAATCTCGAATTCTATTGCGGGGTGTATGGCGTTCCTCGATCGCAGCGACGCGAAAAAATTGACTGGGTGCTGCACATCTGCGGTTTAGAAGGACAGGAGGACTTAATCACCGGAGGCTTGCCCGGAGGCTGGAAGCAGCGCGTTGCCTTTGGTGCATCCGTCATGCATGAGCCGGAAATCCTGTTTCTAGATGAGCCAACTTCGGGAGTTGACCCTCTGGCGCGGCGGCAGTTCTGGCGGTTAATTGAGGATTTTGCCCGTCGCGGCACAGCCGTTTTGGTAACAACGCACTATCTCGAAGAAGCGGAACACTGTAATTACATGGGATTTCTGGTGGCGGGCGAGGTCGTTGCAGAAGGATCGCCGACCCAGATCAAAGCAGCGCAGCCCGGACGATTAATCGAGCTGGTAACTAACCAAAATCAGGCAGCTTCAGATTTGCTAAAAACCCAGATGGAACCCTGGCGCGTCTCGATTTTTGGCGATCGACTTCACCTGGTTTTAGACAATCCCGATCGCGAGATGCCGCAAATTAAAACCTGGCTATTTGCCTATCAGAAGCCAGACGGAACCCGCATTGAAGTTCAATCAATTCGCCCAATTTCTTTCACGCTCGAAGATGCGTTTATCGGTATTGTGCAGCGAGCAGAAGCATAGCCAATTCAGAGGACAGCGCAATGATTAAGCCGCAGCGAATTTGGTCTCAGTGCATCAAAGAATTAGCTCAGTTCCGCCGCGATCGATTAACTGTTGCACTGGCGTTTTTGCTGCCTTTATTAACACTGTTTATTTTTGGCTATGCAATTCGATTGGAAGCAAAAAATATTCCGCTCACCGTACAGGATTTAGATAATACACTGCTAAGCCGCAGTTATATCGAAAGACTCTATGCGACAAATCAGCTGAATTTAGTTGAACGTCCCTTAAATCAGTCGGTGGTTGAGATGATCGATCGGGGCAAAGCGACAGCTGGAATTATTATTCCACCCGATTTCTCGCGCAATCTTAAGAACGGCGAATCTGTTACGGTTCAAGTTTTGATAGATGGAAGTGATGTCAATAATGCGCGGGTAATTCGCGGCAGTATTGAGTCTACCACGCGGTACTTTGTCAGAGTTTCTGGACTGCAGCAAAATCAGCCATTAATTGTTCCTCGAATTCGTATTTGGTTCAATCCGGGACGCAAAGAATCGCTCTACATTGTGCCGGGAACCTGTGCGGTGATTTTATGGATTTATCCATCGCTGCTATCATCGCTGGCAATGGTGCGGGAAAAAGAACAGGGCACAATTTTACAGGTTTATGCTTCCAGTTTAAGTGCGATCGAATTGATTCTCGGCAAGGCATTTGCCTATCTAGTGATTGGTTTATTGGAAGGACTGTTAATTATCGGCACAAGTGTGATTCTATTTGGCTTGCGCTTCACAGGCGACCCGACTCCATTTTTGATTGGAACGCCGCTGTTTATTCTGGTTGCGGTGCTGTTTGGCATCATGATCGGCACAAGAGCGGCAAGTCAAAATGCAGCAGTGCAGGCAGTCGCAACGATCGGCTTTCTCACCGCTTTTCTGCTCTCTGGTTTCATTTATCCGCTCAATAATATTCCCTTTCCGCTGTCGCTTATTTCTAATATTGTTCCTGCCCGATACTACATTCCCATTATTCGGGATGCCTTTGTGCGCGGAACCGGCTGGACTGGCGTGTGGTGGGCAGTGTTAATGCTGATTCTTTTGGGATTATTTTTATTTAATCGGGCACGGCAAAGTTTGAGCCGAATGCAGTTACCGGACTAAGAGGAGGTTTGAAACGTGATCACCACGACCCGAACCCCTAATTTTAAGGGAAACCGAGTTTTCTTTAAGATGCTCAAAGTTTCCCAGGCTTGAAGAGAATAGGGGCAATGTAGAACTCTTAAGACGGATTAAACAACTTCATCAATCAGGCAAACAAAGGTGTAGTTAAGGGTGATTCAGCGATGAAAAAAGTAATTGATTATCCACTGATCGATCGCCTGCTGAATAGCCGCGTTTGGGCACTGGCTCGCAAAGAAATCAATCAAATTCTCCGCAACAAACAGCTTATCTTTTTGCTGATCTTTCCACCCACCATTCAGCTTTTAATCTATGGATTTGCACTCAGCCCAGACGTGCATTTTATCAAGATGGGCGTGGTTGATTATGCCAACAGTAGCACGAGTCGCGAACTGGTGACGGCAATGACCGAAAACCGCATTTTTGTAACCGAAAATTATTTGTATAGCGAAGCGGAATTAGGGAAACAGGTACAGCTTGGCAAAATTACCGCAGGCTTGGTTATTCCACCAGATTTCGATCGCAAGTTAAAAGAAAATGAAACCGCAGAAGTCCAGGTTCTAATCGACGGCGTTGACGCTAATACTGCCGGAATCGCAAGCGGTTATCTCTCGCAAATTATCAATCAATTTAGCCGTCGATTGAATTCCAATCCTGTGTCTCCCTTGGTCGAGCCTGAAGTTGTTTTTCTGTATAATCCGGGCTTAATTAGTAGCTGGTTTTTTGTGCCGGGCGTGTTGGGACTGGTGCTCACGCTCACCGGCTCGTTGGTGTCTTCTTCAACCGTGGTGCGTGAAAAGGATACTGGAACCCTAGAACAACTTTTGATGACTCCCGCAGAAGCCTGGGAAATTTTACTAGCAAAAATTGTGCCGCTGTTTATTTTGCTGCTGGGGGATGTGTGTCTTGCGCTGACGGTGGGTAAGGTTGTGTTTAATTTGCCTTTTCGCGGTAATTTACTGCTGTTTTTCCTGATTTCTGCGCTGTATTTATGTGTGGGAATTGGGGTCGGAATTTTGCTTGCGACCATTTCTAAAAATCAGCGGCAGGTCGTTCTCACTTCGTTTTTTATTAACTTGCCGCTCATTCAAACTTCGGGGGCAATTGCGCCGATCGAAAGTATGCCTGCCTTTTTCCGCTACCTTTCCCTGCTCAATCCTCTCAGACATTATGTGGCGATCGCCAGAGGATTTTTATTAAAAGGCGTTGGCGTGGGTGAACTCTGGATCAATATTGTCGCGCTGGCTGTTTTTGCGATCGTCCTGCTTGGCTTCAGCATCCGACAGTTTCGCAATCAGTTGAGCTGATCAAAACTAAATTACAAACTGCTTTCTACAGTCCTTACAGAGATAGCACTGTTTGCCCCGTCGATACCCGTTCTTTGAGAGCTGTTTGGATTGGCAGTGAGGGCATATCATTACTTTCATTACATCACCTGACTGACGATCGCCCACATACGGTTCCAAATACGACACCATCACGTCCTCAATTTGCTGCATCAGTCGTTGACGATGTGCCGGATCAGGACTGCGAAGTGCCGCGAGAATCAGGGCATTGGTGCTATGCACACACACCTCTGCAAGGAGACTGTACTGCGCTTCAGGCAAGGCAGGGTTTCGATGCTTCAGAATATTCGCCATAAAGCCGATCGCGTCCTGCGTCATACTTTCATCGATCGATTGAAAAATCTGACGGGCTAGATAAAACTGTACAAACACCACACGCGATACTGGATGGGTAAACAGTTCTGCGGTTGCTGATACCAGTGTGTGAATCATTTGGCGCAGTGGTAGCTGAACGATCGAAGGAATCTCTGCCTGTTGCCAAAATGCGTTTACTCGCTCTGCATGGCGTAACTCCATCGCCTTGAAGATGGCAGCTTTGTCTGGAAAAAACTGATAGAGCGAACCGATCGCCGTTCCTGCTCTGGCAGCGATCATGTGAGTAGTTGCAGCTTCATAGCCAACCTCATCAAACACTGCCGCCGCCGCATCCAGAATTTTCTCAACCCGTGCCTTACTGCGCTGCTGTTTAGGCTGGCGACGCAAATTGATGGGCGAATGAGGGCTTGACGAATGTGAAAGTTCTGTCATATTTTGGAAACACGACGGATTTTTCACAATTTTAGCTTTAACGGAGAACACCATGCGCTCGATGCTTCCTGGTGCGCCTTGGCTATTGGCACATCAATCGATGCTAAAGGTAAACCAACCCCAAAAGATTGCTTTGTATGGCGTTGATTATGTGATGTGGAAGGATGGTGTGGGGAAAATTCATGCCTTACCCAATGCCTGTCCGCACATGGGAGCAATGCTGTCAGAAGGATGGTGCGAAATGCAAAAGGACGGCACCAGTGTGGTAGTGTGTCCGTTTCATGCCTTGCCCTTTGATCCGGCGGGCTGCACTGTTCTACCGGGTTCTGGTAAGAAAACATTGCCGCAATTGAAGCCCTTAGAACTCATTATTCAAGGCGATTTCATCTGGTCATACGGTGGATACGAACCCAAGGTTCCGATTCCGACTGTGTTGAATGAAATTGCCGAGAAATATTACTTTATTGGGCATACGGGCGATCGAAGTGTTGAAACTGATTTATTAACGATGCTGCTGAATATGCATGATTACAACCATCAAAACGGCACGCATCGAGACTTGTTTCGCATTACAGACGTAGAGTTTCATCAGTTTATGGATAACGGGCATCATTCCCATGCGTTCTATGACTTGCCCACCGCGCCCTACAAGCTAACCGAAAAACTGAGAAAACCTGATTTGTTTCTGCTTCCCACCGTAATTAAGGCACACCTGGAAAATCACTTTCCTTCTCTCATCATCTTTCATGGCGAAATGCCGTTGGGCAAAGCAGTACAGTGCCATTTCTTTGTCCCAGAAGCCGAGAATCGCACTCGCACCTACATTCTGCTGTTTGGTCAAGCGAAACATCCTGCCTTTAAGCTGTTTGGCAGTACCTATCTCAAATTCGGTAAGGTCGTTATTGATCAGGATGCTGACATTTTGGGCAAGCTTTATCCCGGCACGCTGCAGAAGATTAAACTCAACAACGAAGTGGGAATGGATTGGGTACGACGCAACTTTGAGAGTTTTCCCACTGTGGTCGAACCAAATCTTTCCAAATAATCACTCGTCTATTTACCCGTGAGCGAAGAAGCTCTTGCTCGAAATCCTGCCTGCATCAGGGCATTCACTGCGGCTTCCGGGTTGGGAATGCGAAACTGTGCCCCTAACCGCACCAGCTCACGCCGCTCCTGTCCGGTGACGACTGCGATTACAGGAATCTTACCCTGGTCGTCTGTGCCGCGCTGATCGAGCAGAATGGTTCGCAGTTCGTGCTGTTTGACGACATCGCCTGCCAGCCTTGCCTCTAACTCCACCATCACCATTCGCACTGCCTCGATCGCCTCCGCATCTTCAATCACAAGCTGATTGCGATCGTCTCGCCGATCGACCTTGCCCCACACCATCAGACGGGCATCGACTTCCAAAAGATGGGCAATTCGCTCATACGCTTTCGGGAAGACGACGGCTTCTGCCTGTCCGGTCAGGTCTTCGATTTGCAGCACTGCCATGCGATCGCCTTTCTTGGTCATCACGGGCTTGAGGTTGCTGATCATGACGATCGCGCTCAGGGTGACGCTATCCGGCTTGTCTCCCAGGTCAGAGAGGTTGATGGGTGCGAGCACTTTGGCGGCTTGATGCACGGATTTCAGCGGATGATCGGAGATGTAGAAGCCGAGCAATTCCTTTTCTAGCCTTAGCTTTTCCTGCGGCGGATAGTCCTCGGTGGAGGGAGCCTTGGGCGCACTTTCAAAGTTGGTAGTGGTGGTATTACTCTCACCCGTGCTGCCGAACAAATCAAACAAATTGCCCTGACCCACTGCCCGATCTTTTGCCCGCGACTGCGCCCAGTCCAGCACATATTCCAAATCGTTTACCAGCTGTTTGCGATTGAGATCGATCGAGTCCATTGCGCCGCACTGAATCAAAGCTTCTAAGGCTCTGCGGTTGACGGTGCGCGGATCAATTCGATCGCACAAATCTGCCAGTGATGTGAATTTGCCGCCTTCTGTTCGTGCCACCAAAACATGCTCGATCGCCCCTTCTCCGGCATTTCGCACGGCGGATAATCCGAACAGAATGGTGTCGCTTAAAGGTGTGAAGTCAAAGCCCGATCGATTAATGTCCGGCGGCTCAACCGTAATTCCCATGCTGTAGCAGGTGGCAATATATTTCTGCACTTTGTCCTGATCGCCGCTGTTTGCGGTCAGCAGTGCCGCCATGTATTCGACAGGATAATTTGCTTTTAGATAGGCAGTTTGAAACGTGACGTATCCATACGCTGTCGAGTGGGATTTGTTGAAGCAGTATTCGGCAAACTTAACCATTTGCTCAAACAAACCTGCTGCAACTTTAGGTTGGACTTGATTCTTTTTTGCCCCTTCCACAAAAATGCTTTGGTGCTTTTCCATTTCCTCCTTTTTCTTCTTTCCCATTGCTCTTCGAAGCAAATCCGCTTGTCCTAAGGAATATCCGCCCATATCCTGAGCGATCTTCATGATCTGCTCTTGATAGACCATAATTCCGTAGGTTTCATTGAGAATGCCTTTCAGCAATTCATGTTCGTATTCAATCTTTTCAATACCGTGTTTGCGATTAATGAATTTTGGAATCAGTCCTGCATCCAATGGTCCCGGACGATAAAGCGCAAGCACCGAAGAAATATCTTCTAAGCCCGAAGGTTTGAGGTCGCGCACGATTTGACGCATTCCCGAAGATTCAAGCTGAAAGATGCCTTCGAGTTCGCCTCTTGCAAGTAGTTGATAGGATTTGGGATCGTCTAACGGAAGGCGATCGAGATCCAGCTCAACCTGATGATTTGCCTTCACCAGATCCACCGTTTTCTGGATCATCGTCAGGTTTTTCAGCCCCAGAAAATCCATTTTCAGCAGTCCGAGCGATTCGATATCCTCCATCGGATACTGCGTCACTGCGCCGCCTTCCTTGCTCATTTCCAGGGGCACGATCTCATCCAGCGGTTCAGCAGAAATCACAACACCAGCCGCATGAACTCCGGTTGCTTTGTTCGTCCCTTCGATCCGCATCGCCATATCAATCCAGCGGCGATAAGTCACAGGCGGCTCAGTGGCCGGAACGACCATATCTTTGTCGTATTTCTCCTTGAATTCTGGAGCAGGCGTTCCCTCAGAAATCATGACCTTCAGCTTGGTCGGCTTGCCGCGAAAGACAGGAATCATCTTCGTCATGCGATCGGATTCGCCGTAGGGCACATTCAGCACCCGCGCCACGTCCTTCAGCACCGCCTTGGAAGCCATGCGGTTATAGGTAATAATCTGCGCGACTCGCTCTGTCCCGTATTTCTCGGTGACGTACTGGATGACCTCGCCCCGGCGATCGATACAGAAGTCGGTATCAATATCCGGCATCGATTTCCGTTCTGGATTGAGGAATCGCTCAAACAGCAGTCCGTGATGCACCGGATCGATGTTAGTAATACCCAGCGCGTATGCCACCAGCGACCCCGCCGCTGACCCCCGGCCTGGACCCACAGGAATGCCATTATCGCGAGCGAATTTAATATAGTCCCACACCACTAGAAAGTAGGCATCAAAGCCCATCTGGTGCATCATTTGCAGTTCGTATTCCAGCCGCTCCTGATACTCCGGCTCAATTTCTGCGTAGGATTGGCAACCAAAGCGATCGACCAATCCTTTTCGGGTCATTTCCTCGAAATAGGCGGCGGTTGTGTAGCCAGGGGGAACTGGGTATTCAGGGATTCTTGGTTCTCCCAAAATGTTGTAGTCTTCGACTTTCTCTGCGACTTCCAGCGTATTGACGATCGCTTCTTCAATGATCTCTGTGATCAGGTGATCGCGGAATAGCCGCCGCATTTCGTCCGCCGATTTTAGATACTCTGTGCCGCTATAGCGCAGCCGCTTTTCTTCGGTGATCAGCTTTCCGGTTTGAATGCACAGCAGCGCGTCGTGTGCCTCCACATCGAAACAGGAGATGTAGTGCGAGTCGTTGGTGCAGATCAGCTTGATATCCAGCTCGCGTGCAATTTTCACCAGCTCCACGTTTACGATCCGGTCTTCCTGCGATCCGTGATCCTGAAGCTCCAGATAATAATCGTCGCCGAAAACTTCCTTGTACCAGCCCGCCCGCTCTCGCGCAATTTCGGGTCTGCCCTGTAAGATTGCCTGCGGTACTTCTCCACCCAGACAGGCACTCGTCACCATCAGCCCTTCGCGATACTGCACCAGCAAATCTTTGTTAATGCAGGGACGCGCAAAAATGCCTTTCCCCTGATAGCCCTTCAGGTGCGAAATCGTCGTCAGCTTCACCAGATTCTTGTAGCCCTGCTTATTCTTCGCCAGGACGACCTGATGATATTTCGGTCGGCGTTCTTGCTTTGTGATGTCGCCGTTGATCACATACATTTCGTTGCCGATAATCGGCTTTACGCCCTTTGCCTTGCAAACCTTTAGCAGCTCGATCGCCCCATACATCACGCCGTGATCGGTAATGGCAACGGCAGGCATTTCCAGTTCCAGCACGCGATCGACGAGTTCGGGCAACTGACTCGCGCCATCCAGCAGGCTATAGTCGCTATGAATGTGAAGACCAACGAAAGACATAGGCTCTCATACCACACACAGGGCTGAGATAAGGTTAACCGAATTCCTGCAACGTGCAAACTATATATAGGATTTTCTACGAATTTTCACCACGGCAAACGCTATAAGTAGGATATGTCGATAAAACTCGATGCAAAACTCGCTAACGCTCAAACAAGGGTGGGCTCAAAGTAAAGATGGGCTTAAGCAAAAGATGGGCTCAAGCAAGGGTGGACGATCGGCAGAAACACTATCTACTTAGTACCAACGTACCAAATTTTTTAGGATCAGGTTCAGATCAGCGCAGGAATTTTTGGTGTTCGGGAATGCCAATGGTTTCAAGTCCTCTACTTGAGGGGGATTCGCGGGAGATTTCGGGGCGGGCAATCCGTGCAGTAAACCCCAGTAAATCAAACCACAAATCAAACCACAGTAACTCACTTGAACCCGATGCTTGAAGACTGGCTGGAAGTAAAGCAAGGCTTACCCCATTCAACGACAAAGCTCAAGAATGCGAGATAAAGTTCCGTATCGGAGCGTTAAATAAATCACCCCTAAGGAATAAAACAGCGTCTATTATCAGGGATGGTATGCACGCAGTTTCGGAGATGGTTCGACGGTGCTAGACCTGTTTCAAGGACTCCTTTCCCTTTTCTTTAGTCAACAAGAGCCAAAACTTCAGCTTTTGCGATCGACCAATCTTTCCCCCTGGCTCGATACTGTTTGGGTGCGATCGGCTGCCGTTCGCAAGCCCGACCCCCAGGCAGAACTCGCGGTGCGGCTCCATCTGGCAACCATGGCGCGGCTCAATTTACCGATCGAGGGCCAGGGTGTCTGGGTTCAGGCGGGCAACGAGATTCTGGCAGAAAATCAGGGGATTGCGCCGCTGTCGGCTGCATCTCTCACCAAAACGGCAACCACGCTTGCAGCCCTCCAAGCCTGGGGGATCGATCATCGGTTTGAAACGCTAATCAGCGCGTCAGGCCCGATCGAGGATGGCGTTTTGAAGGGCGATCTGATTGTGCAGGGGGGCGGCGATCCGTTTTTTGTGTGGGAAGAGGCGATCGTCCTGGGCAATTCGCTCAGCCAGAAAGGCATCCGGCAGGTGACAGGCAACTTGGTCGTATCTGGCAATTTTGCGATGAACTTTGAGACTGACCCCGCACAAGCCGGATCGCTGCTAAAGCAGGGAATTGATGCAAATCTCTGGTCAGCCGAAGCCGCAGCGCAGCACAGCAAACTTCCTCCCGGAACTGCCCGCCCGCAGATTCAGATCAACGGCACCATGCAGGTCAACTCCCTAGAGCAGCTTAAAGCCCGCTCGCTCACGCCCCTGATTCGCCACCGATCGCTGCCGATGATCGACATTCTCAAGGCGATGAATATCTACAGCAATAACATCATGTCTGAGATGATGGCGCAAATGCTGGGCGGGGCGGCAGGCGTGACGCAAAAAGTATTGCAGGCAACGCAGATTCCCCCGGAAGAGATTCAAATCATCAACGGTTCAGGCTTGGGAGAGCAAAATCGGCTGTCCCCCAGAGCCGTAACGGCAATTCTGATTGCGACGCAGCGATATCTTCAGCCGCGCCAGCTCTCCGTTGCCGATATTTATCCGATTCAAGGGCGCGATTCGGGCACGCTCAAATGGCGAGAACTGCCCAACGGCTCAGCCGTCAAAACGGGAACGCTGAATGCCGTCAGCTCGCTGGCAGGCGCGATTCCTACCCGCGATCGGGGCTTAGTCTGGTTCACAATCATCAACCTGGGCGCAGGCGACCTCGAAACCTTCCACCAACAGCAAGATCAGCTCCTCCAGAGACTTCAGCAAGCCTGGGGCGCACCCAACCCGCTCCCGCCAGCAATTCAGCCTAGCGATCGACCGCGTCCGTCTGCTTCTCGTCTGGGGGCTGCGGAGCGCAACGAGATACT
This sequence comes from Leptolyngbya sp. ST-U4, assembly GCF_039962215.1. Lineage (NCBI taxonomy): Bacteria > Bacillati > Cyanobacteriota > Cyanophyceae > Leptolyngbyales > Leptolyngbyaceae > Leptolyngbya > Leptolyngbya sp. ST-U4. Next base: position 137,756 of record NZ_JAMPKZ010000009.1, on the reverse strand, counting down.
ATAGTCGCACCCGCTCTAAGCCCGTGTGGGATGGAAATATTGTGAGCTGGAAACGGTGAACTGGAGACTGTGAGCTGGAAACATTGAAGAGACCGGGTCAGCGAATCGGATCGTGAACGGTCACAAGCTTTGTACCGTCGGGAAAGGTGGCTTCGACCTGAACTTCGTGAATCATTTCGGGGATGCCTTCCATCACGTCCGCTCGTGTCAGCAGCGTTGTGCCATAGGTCATCAAGTCGGCAACGGTGCGTCCTTCTCTGGCTCCCTCCAGAATTGCTGCTGAAAGATAGGCGATCGCTTCTGGATAGTTAAGCTTGATGCCGCGATCCTTGCGTCTTTCGGCAACCAGAGCAGCCGTAAAAATAAGAAGCTTGTCCTTCTCTTGAGGAGTTAGTTGCATAAAATTAACTCTGAACTGGGGTGCTAGGATTCGAACCTAGGAATGGCGGGACCAAAACCCGCTGCCTTACCACTTGGCGACACCCCATCGTCTGCGCCTTCATCATATTACCAACACAGGTCGGCAAAGTGTCAAGCGGTTGGAAAAATTTTCCTGAGGCAAGGGCAGAACTCCTACCGTATTCGGGATGATATATAGAATCAGCCCTCCGGCAGAAGCAAACTGACCCCATTCTAGGCAATGGTGATTTTATACTCTGCTTACGGGGTTTGTGTGCGATCGAGCGATCGCCTCTCTTCACATAACCTTGTGTTAAGGATAGATGGAACTCAGTGAGAACTGCATAAAGAGATTCTGAAACTTGAGCGCAGCGGCGTATTTCCCTTTTGCTTTACGTTAGCTTTTTGACCGTAGCTTCCCAGAATCTCAACTTATATCTCAACCTCATCTTGACCCTTCGACTCAGGTTCCAGCGATATTTTCATCGATCGATTTTTCTCTCGTGCGGGTAGATTAAAATTATCCCCCTCCCTCTTCACACCTATGGATACTGTTCAAAGTCCCTTTAGCCGCGCCAATTATTCGTTTCGGCGGGCAGACTACGCTCACTGGCATCGACAGCAGAGCAAACAGCACATTCTTCGATCGCAGCTTGGCTTTCGGGACGTTAGCTCTTCGCGTCCAAGAGCCTGTGCGGGCTGTGTCCACTACCATGGCATTGCCTACGGCTATAATCGCGACAGTCGCAGTCTGCTGGTGTGTGGCTTTCATCCCTATGGCTGGCAACAGGACGATACCTGCCCAGACTGGAACGATCAGCAGTAGCCGCCCGATCGCTGTAAGATCCTACTGGATAGGTTTTGAGGAAAATGAATGCTGAAGCGGATTGCAGCAGTGCTGGTCGTTGTGTTGAGCCTGAGTCTACAGAGTTGCACTCCGGCGGCTACCGGAACCGGTTTGAAAAGCTATGTGAACACGTATCAGGGATACCAGTTCCTCTATCCCAACGGCTGGGTTGAGGTAAAGGTGAACAACGGTCCTGATGTAGTGCTGCATGACTTGATCGAGGAAACAGAAAACGCCAGCGTGATTATTAGCCCCGTCAGCGACAACAAAACGCTAGAAGACCTGGGCACTCCGACGGAAGTGGGTTATCGGCTCTCAAAAAGTGCGATCGCCCCAGAAGGATCAGGACGGCAGGCAGAGCTAGTATCCGCCGAAGCGCGGCAGGACGATGAAAAGACTTACTATCTGCTGGAATATGCTGTAACGCTCCCGAATCAGCTTCGTCACAGTATTGCCAGCGTGTCGGTGCGGCGGGGACAGCTTTATACCTTTAATGTTTCTACCACCGAGCGACGCTGGGGCAAAGTGGAAGACCTGTTTCGGGTCGTTGCCAAATCCTTCTCGGTCTATTAATCAATTTAATTTAGTGGAGTGAGGGTGGTTTCATGGCGGTTAATCCCTTGATTCCTCGCTTTGTTTTAGCGTCTGCGTCTCCGGCTCGTAAACGGTTGCTGCAAACGGCTGGAATTCCGGTGTTTGTGCAGCCGAGCGACTATGACGAGTCAAAAATTCAAGAATCAAAACCCGATCGCCTCGTTCAACAATTAGCCCAGGGCAAAGCCGAAACCGTTGCGCCGCTATTGTCGGATTCACTGATTCTGGGCTGTGACTCGGTGTTGGCACTAGAGGGCGAAATCTACGGCAAGCCGAAAGATGCGGCAGAAGCGATCGAACGCTGGCAGAAGATGCGCGGGCGAGTCGGGCAGCTTTATACCGGGCACTGCCTGATCGATCAGCCGCAACAAAAAACACTGGTGCGGGCTCAGGTGACGCAGGTGCATTTTGCAAACGTGAGCGATCGAGAAATTGAGGCTTATGTGGCGACGGGTGAACCGCTTCAGTGTGCAGGCTGCTTTGCGCTGGAAGGGCGGGGGGGACTGTTTGTAGAGCGACTCGAAGGCTGCCACAGCAACGTGATTGGGCTGAGTCTTCCCCTGCTGCGCCAGATGCTGGTAGATTTACAGTACGAGGTCGTGAACTTTTGGTTGAGCTAGCACTAAAAAATAAAAACTCGCCTCAGGGTTCATGTTGTCTTTATGAAGTCAATAGGGCTACGGATGCTATAGTCCCTAGGAAGACGGGACAATACGGATAAGCCGAGTGACAGCCGCACAAGTGCATGGATGCTTCAACTCCCCCTATCAATGATCTGCGTTCTGGCTCGCCTCAGCCAAGTCAACTCAATCAGCTCTGTGGTTCTGAAACGCGATTTCGCGATCGATATCAGATTGTGCGGGCACTGGGTCGGGGTGGCTTTGGGGTGACTTTTCTGGCAAGGGATGTTTTGCTGCCCCATCATCCCCTTTGCGTGATTAAGCAGCTCTGCCCCAAGGTTGCTAACCCGATCGTGTTGCAGCGCGCCTGCCAGCGGTTTGAACGGGAAGCAAAAACGCTCAGCCAGCTCGGAAGTCATGCCCAGATCCCCTGCTTGCTCGACTACTTTGAGCTGAATGGCGAGTTTTATCTCGTGCAGGAATATGTGCGCGGTCGCACCCTGGCAAAAGAAGTTAAACTGCGGGGCGTTTTTTCAGAAGCAGAAGTTAAAACTTTTCTGCGGGAGCTATTGCCCGTGCTGAGCTACATCCATCAGCAGCAGGTGATTCACCGCGACATTAAGCCACCTAATATTATTCGCTGTCAGGATGACGGCAGGCTGGTGCTGATCGACTTTGGAGCTGTGAAAGAACAGTTCATCAAGGTCGATGAAATGACTCATAAAGGGGCAACAACCCACTTTGTCGGCACGCTGGGCTTTGCTCCGCCGGAGCAGCTCTCTCTGCGATCAACCTACGCCAGTGACATTTTTGCGATCGGTGTTACCTGCCTTTACCTGCTGACTGGAAAGCCGCCGATGGAGTTTGACTATGACATCGAAACTGGGGAAGTGAAGTGGCAGGATGCTGTGCAGGTGAGCGACTATTTTGCCAAAGTGCTGGACAAAATGCTGAAGGTGTCGCCCCGCGATCGCTATCAGTCGGCAGAGGACGTGCTGCGAGCGATCGAGCTAGAACCGTATCTTGACAGTTTGGCGTCCTGCATGAGCAATCATCCCTTGGGAACGATCGAGGATGAAGACTTATTGCATGGCAGCTATCTTTCCCCGATCGTGCGAACCGCAATTGCGATCCGACGCTGGCGCAAACGTAGACTGGCAGCTGAACGGCAGCGAAAACGATCGGAGATGGTGATTTACTAAGAGGGAATTGGCGCAGGATTGAAGGGGCTGCAAAACCCGGAACACCGGCAGGATTAACTCGTGTACACACCATAGACAAATTCCTCTGTCAGAGAACTGCGCCGCATCGCCACATTCCACATCGTGCAATTCCGCGCCATACAGTTCTGCGCCGTATAGTTCTGCACCGTACAATGAAGAGCGTTGAGCGATCGAAAGCAGAGCTATGCCAGTTGCCCCCTACGGTTCTTGGAAATCCCCGATTACATCAGAGTTGATTGTGGCGGGAAGTTTGCGCCTGGGTGAAATTCGCCTGGATGGACAGGACATTTACTGGAGCGAGGGACGACCGACCGAAAGCGGACGCAATGCGATCGTTCAAAGAAAGCCCTCTGGAGAGGCGATCGATCTCCTCCCCATGCCCTTGAATGCGCGGACGCGGGTGCATGAGTATGGCGGCGGGGCGTATATTGTGGCGGATAGCACTGTTTATTTCTCGAATTTTGTCGATCAGCGGCTTTATCGTCAGTCACCGGGTCAGGCGGCAGAACCAATCACGCCCGAAGCCGATTTGCGCTATGCCGATGCGGTGATCGATCGCGTCCGAAATCGCCTGATCTGTGTGCGCGAAGACCATACGGGGGGTGGACATGAGCCGATAAATACGATCGCTGCCATCAGCTTAGCGTCTTCCAATCCGCAGACTGTTCTCGTTTCAGGGTCAGATTTTTATGCGGCTCCGCGTCTCAGTCCAAAAGGCGATCGGCTGGCATGGCTCAGCTGGAATCACCCGAATATGCCGTGGGATGGGACGCAGCTTTGGGTGGCAGAGGTTCGCCAGGATGGGTCATTGGGCGAGGCGCAGCTTATCGCGGGGGGAGAAACGGAATCAATTTTTCAGCCAGAATGGTCGCCGGACGGGACGCTGTATTTTGTCAGCGATCGATCGAACTGGTGGAATCTGTATTGTTGGCGGGGGGGAGAAGTTCAGCCCATTTGTCCGAAGGCGGCGGAGTTTGGGCAGCCCCTGTGGGTGTTTCGCATGACGAACTATGGTTTTGCCTCCGCCGATCGCCTCGTTTGTACCTATGTAGAATCGGGCATTCAGCATTTGGCACAGATCGATACCGCCTCGTTTGAACTCACAGAAATTCCAATTCCCTATTCCAGTCTGGGTGGTTTGCAGGTAGGGGATGGGTTTGTGGCGTTTGTGGGCGGCAGTGCAGCGGCTCCCAGCGCGATCGTCCGATTAAATTTAGCGACAGGGGAAACGGTAGAACTGCGGCGATCGAGTTCTTTGGAGATTGATCCGGGCTATATTTCTGTGCCTCAAGCGATCGAGTTTCCCACGGCAGAAGGAAAGACAGCGTTTGCTTTCTTTTATCCGCCGCAAAACAAAGACTTCCAGACTCCCAATGGAGAACGACCGCCGCTGCTGGTCAAGATCCACGGTGGTCCCACGGCAGCAACTTCTGCTAGTTTTAGCCCCGGCATTCAATATTGGACGAGTCGCGGCATTGCCATTCTAGATGTGAACTACGGCGGCAGTACCGGATACGGACGCGAGTATCGGGAACGGCTGAAGGGCAGATGGGGCATTGTCGATGTGGAAGACTGCATCAACGGCGCGAAGTATCTGGTGGATCAGGGCTTGGTGGATGGCGATCGGCTCTGTATCGATGGCGGCAGTGCGGGCGGTTATACAACGCTGGCAGCTCTCACATTTCACAGCACCTTCCGGGCGGGAGCAAGTCACTACGGCGTGAGCGATCTGGAAGCGTTGGCAAAAGATACGCATAAATTTGAGTCGCGCTATCTGGACGGTTTGATCGGCAAATACCCAGAAGAAGTTGCCCTCTACCACGAACGATCGCCCATTTACGCCGTCGATCGCCTCTCCTGTCCTGTAATCTTTTTCCAGGGCAATGAAGACAAAATCGTGCCGCCCAACCAAGCAGAAATGATGGTGGACGCACTGAAGGCAAAAGGGCTACCCGTGGCGTATGTCCTGTTTGAGGGCGAGCAGCACGGCTTCCGTAAAGCCGAAAATATCCGACGTGCCCTCGACGGCGAACTGTATTTTTATTCGCGGGTGTTTGGCTTTGACCTGGCGGAGACGATCGAACCTGTGGCGATCGAGAATTTATAATCAAGACTCTAGAAATTCTAGAAATTATGCGCGTCAAAATTTGCGGAATTACTGACCCGGAACAAGGAAGATCAATCGCTCAAATGGGAGCAACGGCGATCGGGTTTATCTGTGTGCAGCAGTCTCCGCGCTACGTCACGCCGGAACAGATTCGCGCTGTGGTCGATGATTTGCCTGAAGGCTGCACAGTCGATCGCGTTGGGGTCTTTGCCAATGCGTCGATCGAAGAAATTCTGCAAGTGGTGGCGATCGGGCGGCTTAACGTGGTACAGCTTCACAGCAGCGAATCGCCCGAATTTTGTCATCGGTTGCGCGATGCCTGCAAAAACAAATTTGGGATAATCGAGCTAATCAAGGCACTACGAATTCGCACAGAAGCAGACCTGGAACAGGCAGAAGCTTATCAAACCTGTGTCGAAACGCTCCTGCTCGATGCCTACCATCCAGGAATGCTGGGCGGCACAGGTCAAACGATCGATTGGTCAACCCTGCAAACCTTCCGTCCGATGTGCAATTGGCTCCTTGCGGGCGGACTCACCCCCGATAACGTGCGCGATGCACTGCGGCTCACCCGTCCAGACGGAATCGATTTATCGAGCGGTCTTGAGCATTCTCCCGGTCAGAAGGATTTGCAAAAAGTAGCGCGATTGTTTGCGGAACTGCGATCGATTTAGGATGCGGGTCTATGGATGTGGTTCAGCAAATTCTACCGACGAATCCAGCCGTTTACCGTGAATCGACTATCCGCAAACGATCGCGAAGGACAGCGCACAGGCAACACTTCGTGCATATAGCGGCTGAGGAACAGAACGATGCTGTTATTCCTGGGATCGATCGTCTGGAAGGTGTCAGCCTGGACAAAGAAATTATCTTCGATGCGGCTATCGTAAATTAATAGCTCTCCGCCGGAAAAAGCCTTGGGTTGACGATAGAAATAGTAGACATAGGTGAGTTCGCGGGTAGCAGTGTCAGGACTGCCATTGTCGTTGTGGATGCGGTAATAATTGCCGTCATTGTGTCCGGTAATTTGCGCTTCGATATCCTGAGCGGTGAATGGTGGAAGACCGAGTGCTTTGATGACATCGGGAACGATCGAGCGAATGCGATCGGTGATGAAACTGTGAACTTCAGGGAAATCGTACAGCACAACCGACTGGCGATAACTTTCATCTCCGGTTGAAGTCGTGGTGCTTACAAATTCTGCTTCGCGCTCCAGAACGTAATTGAGCAGCATCTGATGTTCTTCTGGCGAAAGGAAGTCATCAACCTGAACGGACTCGGACGGTAAAACGCCATCTGAAAAGCGCGGAATGCCAGCCGGAACAGGGGTCACGCTCTGGGTTTGCATCACGATCGGCGGCTCGGTCACCATGCCCACCAGTCGATCGCACGGAAACGCCAACACTGCCTGTCCCTGATTGAGCGGGACCTGAAACAGCCGCCGCACCCGCTTGCCTTCCCAATCTGCCAGCACTTCAAACAATTGCTCCAGCAAAGGATTCTCAGACTGAATGGCGACCTGGTACTGCTGCCCTCCTGACAGAAGCAGCGTGACTTTGACGATTTCCGGCAAATCCTGAAATTCTGGCATAGCGCGTAACCTTAGTGCAAGAAGTGTCTCATTCCCGTCAACACCATAACAATGCCCAATTCATTTGCTGCTGCGATCGAATCTGCATCGCGCATACTGCCCCCTGGTTGAACGATCGCCTCAATGCCTGCTGCCGCTGCCGTTCGCACCGAGTCATCAAACGGGAAGAAGCCATCGCTAGCCAGCACTGCGCCTTTGGTTTTGTCTGCTGCCTGCTCCAGCGCAATTTTCACCGACCCAACGCGATTCATTTGTCCTGCGCCGACTCCAAGCGTAGTGCGATCGTGGGTGATCACAATGGCGTTTGATTTAACGTGCTTACAAACCTTCCAGGCAAACAATAGCTCGGCAAGCTGCGACTCGGTGGGCTGGCGATCGGTAACAATTTTCCAGTCGGCAGGATTGGCAATTTGATCGTCTGCCGTTTGTACCAGAAATCCACCTGCAATCTGACGCACCAGTTCCTTTTCACCCCGGCTCAAATCCGGCAGCACCAACACCCGCAGATTTGACTTGGTTGCCAAAATCTCTGCCGCTTCTGCATCACAGCCTGGAGCCACAATACATTCGAGGAAAGTCTTCTTAAGTTCGTTTGCGGTGGCTCCGTCGATCGATCGATTTAGAGCCACAATGCCGCCAAATGCAGAAGTCGAATCGGCGTTAAATGCTTTTGTGTAAGCCTCTACCAGCGAACCGCCTAACGCCACGCCACAGGGATTGGTGTGTTTGATAATTACTGCCGCCGCTTCCGAATCGGGAAACTCTGCCACAATCCGCCGCGCTGCTTCCAGATCGACCAGATTGTTATAGCTCAGCTCCTTGCCCTGTAACTTCTCCGCCGCTGCCCAGCCGCTCGCACTTCCCCCAGTCTGATACCACGCCGCAGGCTGATGCGGATTCTCGCCGTAGCGCAATTCCTGCACTTTCTGTCCGTTGAGGCTGAATAGGTTAGGCAAACTGGCAGACGGAGCTTCTTCTTGCTGGCTCTGCTGACTCAAGTAATCTGCGATCGCCCGATCGTATGCTGAGGTATGCTCAAACGCCTGCAGCGCACAGCTCTGCCGAAACGCGATCGACGGAGTGCCGTTCTGCCGCAGTTCCTCTAGATAATCGCCGTACTGATTGGGATTGCAGAGAATCGTCACATGGGCAAAGTTTTTCGCTGAGGCTCGCACCATCGCCGGACCGCCAATGTCAATTTGCTCGATCGCCTCCGATAAGGTTACGCCCGGTTTCGCGATCGTCTGCTGAAACGGATACAGGTTGACGACGATGAGATCGATCGGATTAATCCCATTTGCTGCCAGATCGGTGACATCCTGAGGCACATCGCGCCGCGCCAAAATGCCTCCGTGAATGCGGGGATGCAGCGTTTTTACCCGTCCGCCCAAAATCTCTGGCGACCCTGTGTAGTCTGAAACTTTCGTCACGGGAATTCCCGCATCCTTCAGCGTTTGCGCCGTGCCACCACTGCTGATAATGCTGAATTCAAATTCTTCGACAAGCGATCGAGCCAGATCCACCAACCCTGATTTGTCCGAAACGCTCAGCAATGCAAACCGTGCCATGACTTCTACTCTTTATCGATCGCCTTATTCAGAATAGTACGGAGGTGGAGGGAAGGGTAGATGAATTGAGGGGTGGCGGAGTGGATGAGTGGGGGTTGGAGTTGAAGGGTTTATGGGTTAGGGCAGTGATTTGGGTTAGGGGGCTGGTTGTATTTCGTTACGGCTTCTTGCTGAGACTTGCGTTTGCGAAGCGCGCCGATGCCACCTAATCCCTCATCTCCCCTTTTCCCCATCCCCCATCCACGCTTTTTTTGATAAACTTTCACCGCATAAGATAAACCTTTACCGCATAAACAGGATGACGCTGCAAGCAATTTTGGTTCCGGCAAAACGAGAACCTGCAAAAGGATTACTCGTCGGGCTGCACGGATGGGGCGCAAGTGGTCAGGATGTAGCAGCCGTTGCCGCTTATTTGAATTTGCCAAACTATCAGTTTGCCTTTCCCGATGCGCCGTTTCCCTTTCCGTATGGCGGTGCGGGGCGCGTCTGGTATAACTTTCCGGCGAACTACTCCTTTGCTAGCAGCTCTGATTTTGCAAAGAATGCGGAGCTACAAGCCAGCCGTCAGCAGTTGACTGATTGGCTCCGATCGCTCGAATCTCAAACCGGGGTTCCCCTTTCCCGGACGGTGCTAGCAGGTTTTTCTCAAGGTGGCGCAATGACGCTAGATATTGGGCTGCAATTGCCTTTAGCAGCGATCATGATTTTGAGCGGCTATCTCCATGCGCCGATCGACCTTCCCCAACCGATTAATGCCGCTAAACTGCCGCAGGTGGTGATAATGCACGGACGATCGGATCAGGTGGTTCCTTTACGGGCAGCGCATCAGGCACGCGATCGGCTGACAGAGCTGGGACTTCCGGTTGTGTATGAAGAACTCACGATGGGACACGAAATTTCCATGTCTGTCTTAAGCCGGATGCAAAGTTTTATAGAAGATAAGCTTGAATAGCCCCGATGGAGGAGGGGTCTGCGAGTAGGATAGGGGTAAGTCGCGTCTGTGGCTTTGCGGATACGCACGTCAACTTCAACCCGCACAGATGCGGAAATTCGGAGGGGTCAGATGAAAGCATTACACTTTTCGCGTCAGGAAATCGAGAAGATTACGGATACGGAATTGGCTGCGCTGGCAACCCGGCTGGAGCAGGACGAATACACCAGTCCCTTTGAAGGGCTGCAAGACTGGCATTTGCTGAGAGCGATCGCCTTCCAGCGTCCCGAAATGATCGAACCCTACTTGTATTTGCTGGATCTGGAAGCATACGACGAAGCTTAGAAAAAGGCATCATCCCCGAGCCGCCCCCTGGTTTTGCAATGATGGGGAAAACCTGGCTTTCCTCTGGGTTTTCAGAGTCCCCATTTCTGGAGGATTGAGGGGGCGATGATAGGAGATTTAATATCCTTTGAACACCCCTGCAAGGGTTTGTGGCGAGATTAACAATGCTTCAAGGTCGCCGAATTCTCATTGGCGTGGGTGGCGGTATTGCTGCCTATAAAGTGTGCGAGGTCGTTTCGACACTGGCAAAAGCGGGTGCAGAAGTGCGCGTAATTCTGACCGATCGCGCCCAGCAGTTTATCTCACCCCTCACCCTTGCAACCCTGTCCCGTCATCCGGCTTACACCGATGCAGATTTCTGGCAGCCGACCCATCCCCGTCCCCTGCATATTGAGCTAGGCGAATGGGCAGACGTGTTTTTGCTGGCTCCGCTCACGGCAAATACGCTCGGCAAACTGATTTATGGCTTGGCAGATAATTTGCTAACCAATACGGTGCTGGCTTCGACCTGTCCGGTGCTGCTAGCTCCGGCGATGAATACCGATATGTGGGAGCAGCAAGCCGTGCAGCGCAACTGGCAGCAGCTTCAAACTGATTTGCGCTATCACGCGATCGACCCCACTGCCGGAATCCTGGCGTGCGATCGGGTGGGGAAAGGGCGCATGGCAGAACCCGCCGAAATTTTGTCCTATTTAGAATCGCTGCTCGTCACAGGCGGCAAACGCGACCTGAGCGGCAAGCAAATTTTGATTAGCGCAGGCGGAACCCGCGAATACCTCGATCCGGTGCGCTTTATTGGCAATCCCTCGACGGGAAAGATGGGCGTTGCCCTAGCACTGGCAGCCCTGCACCGAGGCGCAGCAGTAATGCTGGTTCATGCCCCGATCGAGCTAAATTTGCTTGCATCGCTTAAGACAGCCCGACTTGTGCCGATTGTAAGTGCTGCCGAGATGCAGCGAGAAATGCAGCAGCTCATGCTCCAAGCCGACTGGATTGTCATGTCTGCTGCCGTTGCCGATGTGCGTCCTGCCGAATTTCACCCGGAAAAATTACCGAAACGATCGCTTCCCGATACCCTGCCGCTCGCTGCGGTTCCTGATATCGTGGCAGAGTTGAGCCAGCGTAAGCAGCCGCGCCAAAAGCTCATCGGCTTTGCGGCACAAACCGGAGATATCCTGCCGCCTGCCCTGGAAAAACTTCAGCGCAAAAACCTGGACGTGATTGCAGCTAATCCAGTCGATCGTACGGACAGCGGCTTTGGCAGCGATCGAAATCAGGCGGTTTTTCTCGATCGAGCAGGACGAAAGCAAATTTTGGAGCCTTGCAGCAAGCTACAGATGGCTCACGCTTTGTATGATTTTGTGCAGTATGACTTTGTGGAGGGAGAATCAGGCTAGAGTTTGCCCGATCGCCAGGGTGGGCACCATGCCCACCCCATGAAATGACTGGAGAATTGCCCTGTTTTTGCGCCGATCGCCACGCTTAAAACCAGATAACCTCACAAGATAAGATTACACGGGCAAAACTTCTGCTTCTGGTTGCGCTTCGCCGGTTTCTTCACTGCCGTCTTGCCAGGGCAGAGCCATGTAAGCATGGGAAAGCTTTTGGGCAGCATCCTGCAAGTATTCCAGGAACGTGTTGGCGACAACCGAGAGCTGCTTGCCTGCCAAATAAACCACATACCACTGTCGCTGAATCGGGAAGTCTTCTACGTCCAGAATCGCCAGTTCGTTTGCAGTTGCATCCATCGCCAGCGTATGGCGAGACAGCACCGACAATCCCAGCCCTCCAGCGATCGCCTGCTTAATCGCTTCATTGCTACCCAGCTCTAGCCGCACTTTCACCGAGAGCTTGTGTTCATCGAGCAGCTTCTGGAGTGCGCCTCGTGTACCCGACCCTGGCTCCCGCATAATAAACGGCTCTTCGACCAAACGCTTCAGCGAAATGTGCTTTTCCTTCGCAAGCGGGTGATCATGGGGCGCAACGACGACGAGCGGATTGTCCAGGAATGGATAAGTTTTAATATCGAGATGCTCAGGAACCTGACTCATCACGTAGATATCATCCTGGTTGTTGGCAAGCCGCTCAATGACGCGCTCGTGGTTAGTAACGGTCAGCGACACATCAATGCCGGGATACTCCTTGCAGAACGGACCCAAAAGGCGCGGCATAAAATACTTGGTGGTCGTAATGACTGCAAGCCTTAAGCGTCCTTGTTTCATGCCCTTGAGGTTGGCAACGGTCATTTCAAGCTGCTCAAGTCGCTGAAAAATTTCCTGGCAGGTTCCAAACAGTTCTCGCCCAGCCTCGGTCAGGTACAGCCGTTTACCAACCTGCTCAAACAACGGTAGACCAATGGCTTTGGTAAGCTGTTTGACCTGCATCGAAACCGTGGGCTGTGTCAGGAACAACTCTTCTGCGGCGCGAGTAAAACTACCGTGGCGGGCGGTCGCCTCGAAGACTTTGAGTTGGTGTAGGGTCGCGTGTATCAACTGCGAATTCTCCTAACGAACGGGGACAAAAAAATCGAGCGGCGAGGCTTTAAATTCGGAAAAGGAGCGGTGTCGGTCAACGCTAGCCTGAAGTCAAGCCAGAAGAACAACCTTGCTCCTTATAGAACCAAGTCTATCATAGATATTTGAACTAATGATTTTTATCTATAGATTTCAAGGTTAAGATATTACGCAATGGAAACTACATGAGTTCCCTTCCAATAAGCGTTGCACGTTGAAAGGAAGACGGGTTGGGTTCAGGTAACCCCTTAATTCCCATTCCAGCAGTCTAGATTGAGAGTTGTCTCGTAATGGTCAGAGCTGCACGTCTTGCAGTCTGAGCACAGAGCGAGAGGCTGTTGAAGATTAAAGATTGCTCCAGCCCTTCCTCCTTAAAAATACGCTGCAACGCTCTTTCTTGAGATTTTTCCTTCAAAATTATTTTGAAAGGCTACTCGAAATTTTGTATTGTTCTTTATTGTGATGCTGATGCGTCAATCACAGCCTTCTTGTTCGCAGTTAGGTCATTTCTTATATGCCAGACATTGTTGATATTGCCGTTGGTGCTGGTTCGTTCAACACGCTTGTCACCGCAGTTCAAGCGGCTAACCTGGTGGATGTGCTAAAAAGCCCCGGTCCTTTTACGGTGTTTGCGCCTAATGACGACGCATTCGCCAAGCTCCCGCCCGGAACAATTACGACGCTTGTCCAAAACATTCCACAGCTCACAAGGATTCTCACGTTTCATGTGGTTCCGGGTCGGCTCAAGAAAGAAGACCTGGCGAAACTGGGCACGGTTACTTCCATCGAAGGGTCGCCTATCCCGATCGACTGCTCAGATGGGTTTGAGGTGAAAAACGCCACAGTGCTTGCTGCTGATATCGAAGCAGACAACGGGATTATTCATGTGCTCGATCGCGTTATTCTCATGGGCTAATCCCAGGGTTAATTTCAGGGGCTAAATCGAGAACAATTCGCAAATTGGCATTGCTGAATGGAAATTGGATTATCGGATAGGAAGTTCTGCGCTAGGGCTGGATTGCAAACTCCCCTTACAGAATTCATCCATTGATCAGCAATGCCCACAAGTTTTACTGCTGTATAAGCTTCTATCTAAGCTTCCAGTGAATGAGCTTTAGGGCGATCGGCTGGAAGCTTTTGCGCGTTTTCAATCTGAACGTGGTTAAATCTAATCAGGAAGTCGATCGCTCCAGGCGAACCGTCAGATCTTAGCCGCCAAACGCCGCAGGAAACGCCAGTTTCAATCCCGCAGTTGCAATGAGATTGACTAAAGAAATCGGCAGCATGAATTTCCAGCCGAGGTCTAGAATCTGGTCGATTCGCACGCGAGGAACCGTCCACCGAATCAGGACTGCGAGAAACACCATCAGATATGCCTTAAACAGCGTGGTGACAATGCCCAGGCCTGCCAGCAGAATTTGCACGGGGGCGGATAAGGAGATGTTGAACCACTGGACGATCGCCTCCGTCGAAACCGGGAACTCCCAGCCACCCAGATACAGCACCGCAAACAGCAGACCCGATAGCACAAGCTGCGTGTAGGACGTGCCGTAAAACAGCATGAAACGAATACCCGTATATTCCGTCTGGTGTCCTGCAACAAGCTCTTCTTCGGCTTCCGGCAGGTCAAAGGGCAATCGCTCACATTCTGCCAGTGCCGCGATCCAGAAAATCAGTAAGCCGATCGGCTGTCGCCACGCATTCCAGCCCAGAATGCCATAGCCTGACTGTTGCTGCACAATGTCGATCGTGCTGAGCGAATTCGACATCAGCACCACTGCCAGCACCGACAGCGCAAGGGGCACTTCATAGCTAATCGACTGAGCTGCCGCTCGCAGTCCCCCAATCAGCGAGTATTTGTTATTTGAGGCGTAGCCTGCCATCAATAGCCCGATCGGCGCAATGCTCGATAGCGCGATCCAAAGGAAAATACCGATGCCCAGGTTTGTAATCACGATCGTTTGTCCAAACGGCACAATCAGATAAGACAAAAACACAGGCACAAACACTAGCAGCGGCGCGAGGGTAAATAGCCAGCGATCGACCCGATTTGCCAAAATGTTCTCTTTAGTGAGGAGTTTTAAGACATCGGCGATCGGAACCAGAATGCCAAATGGACCCATAAACTCTGGACCAATTCGCTGCTGAGCTGCCGCCGAGACTTTGCGCTCCATCCAGGTTGTGACCAGCGCGAACAATGTTGCAAACGTAATAATCAAAATCATTGGAATTGGCATCCAGATCGCCTTCGCTGTGCCTGTGGGAATCCCGAAGCCGTTGAGCAAATCAATAAAGTTAGTTTGAAAATCGAGCGATTGCATTTTTCATACCTCCAACGAATAGGCTGCTTTCAGTATCAGCAGGAGCAGAAAAGGAATCTTGGAGATTTTTCCGATTTTTGGAGATTTTTGCGATCGATTGGGTTAGCGCAGCATTTTGGGGGTGATGCCAAATTGTCGTTTGAAGTGGCGATTCAAGTGGCTTTGATCGACAAAGCCGACCAGCAAGGCAGTTTCGGCGATCGATCGTCCCTGCTTTAAGAGCTGTTTTGCCCGTTCGACGCGACAGCGAATCACAAACTGATGCGGACTCATGCCGGTCGCCTGCTTGAATCGCTGAGCAAAATAGTGGGGACTCATCTGGGCAACGCTCGCCAGTTCACTCAAGCTCAAATCCTGATCCAGATGGGCGTGAATGTAGTCGATCACCTCCTGAATCTGGTGGTGTGGCAGTCGTTCAACTTCAGTTTGCAGCTTGAGCGGACGAACCGTGTAATGCTGGAGCAGATGCACCATCAGCGTGTTTTCCAGAGTTTCGGCATAAAGACGGTTACCGATCGCATCTTGCTCAATCGCCTGCTTGAGCGATCGTCCCAGTTGGTGCGTTAAGGGATCGGAGGTGGCAAAGCGCGGGGTTAGCTCAACCCGATCGGGATCAAGAAACTCGTACCCTGCCTGTGCTAAACGAACTGGCTCAACGCCCAGCAAAATTACGCCACCTGCTCGATTCCACCGGGTCGCACAGCTCACGCCTGCAGGGGTAATCACCATATCGCCTTCCTGCACATCTTCCTGCCGAAACTGCCCGTCGAGCCGTCGCTCTGCCCGAATCGAAGTGGGCATATCGGTAAAAATGGCGATGCCGTGCTGCTTAGTGCAAACTTCTGGCGTTTCACCGGGCGGCAGGTAATCGTAGGCAAAGTAAATGCCGCTCCAATTCCTCGCCAGATTTGTGAGCTGCGGTCGCCTGGCAAAGACGCGCTCGTAGCCCTGTTCTGGCTCCTGGGCAAAATCGATCGATAATTTTGCTGCCATCACCGATTCCCCTAATTCGCTGAAGGTTGAAGGACTGCGGTGATTTAATTTTGCATCAAGTTCCCGGTCGATCGCGCAACGTTTTGTCCATATAGGAGCGATCGCCCAAAATTTCCAGCATCGGACCATGAATGTTAAACTTCACCACACTCATCGAAGCCGCCAGCAGACCAATGCGATCGCGATAGCGTCCCAAATCAATGCCTAATAGACTGCATAGCAAAATCCGAATCGTGGCTTTGTGGGAAACCACCAGCACATTGCCCGTATGCTTTGCTTCGATCTCGGCAATCACGAGCGAGGCGCGACTGGCAATTTGCACCGAAGTTTCGCCGCCTGTGGGCGGATTCCAAGCGGGTTCGGTCAACCAGTTGATGTAATCATCGTGAAACTCGGATTGCACTTCCTGCTGAGTTTTGCCTTCCCATTTGCCATAGCGAATTTCCTTCAGTCCGTCTCGAAGCTGCATTTCCATGCCGATCGCATCACAAAGCGGTTTCGCAGTGGCGATTGTGCGCCGCATCGGGCTAACGTAGATTGCCTCCCAGTCCACGTCTTGATAAGCTTTGCCAAAGTCAGCTGCCATGAGATGTCCTTCCGCTGTCAAATCCGGGTCAATTTCGCCGCAGTAGCCCCCGGTTTGGCTGTAAGTCGTTTCCCCGTGGCGCAAAAAATGAAGCTTCAGGCTCATAGGTTGTTTAGAAAACGGTTAAAAACAGAATCTAGTCACACAATGCCGCAGAACTGCCAACTCAGCCTCTTCCGATCGAGTAATTCAGTTTAATTCAATGATCGATTTAACGATCGATTCAACGAGTAATGGTGTTGCTGAATCATGAGATGAACAAGCAAGCAAGATGCACTCATCCAGAGAATATTTCTACCAGTCTTGCAGATCACCTTTAGACTGAAAAAAGCCTTTCCCGTGGGGTGGAAGGAATTGGTATGTTTGTCTCTGTGTCTGCTCATGAAACCTCGATCGCAGCCGTTTTATCCTGCCCAAATTAATCTCCCGCTCTTGCGAGGGCTTCAGCAAATTGCGCCCTGGATAGTTCGATTGTGCTATCGGCTGGAACTGGTGATTAGCTCTGATCCGAGGGTGCAGCTTGAGACGCTGAAGGGGCGATCGTGTTTGCTGGTGTGTAATCATCCGACGTTTGATGATCCGAAGGCGGTTTTTTTGCTGTCGTCGCTGCTTCAGGAACCGTTTTATTACCTGACCGCGCATGAACCGTTTCGCGGCTGGCAGGGTTGGCTGTATCAGCGATTGGGAGCTTATTCGATTCGTCGCGGCTTAGCCGATCGCGACAGCATTGCTTACACGCTCAACCTGCTGCAACAGCCAAAGACCAAGCTGGTGATTTTCCCCGAAGGCGGCTGTTCGTTTCAGAATGATACCGTGATGCCGTTTCGATCGGGCGCGGTGCAAATGGCACTTCAGGCAATCAGCCGCAAAATGAAGCAGGGCGAGGCAGCTCCAGATTTGTGCATTGTGCCGATCAGCCTCAAGTATCGCTACACGGGCAAAATGGCTCCGGTGATTCACCAAACCCTGAGGCGATTAGAACAGGCGTTACGTATTTCGTCGGAGGGCGATGTGTATGAACGGCTGCGGCGGGTGGGGGCGGTGGTGATCGATCGCTGTGAACAGGAAGCCAATCTCATGCCTGTGCCGGGAGCCGACTGGAATCAGCGCATTGCCCGGCTCAAAGCCGAAGTGCTCGATCGCTGCGAACAACAACTGGAGATCACCTCAGCCACTACAGAACCAGATCGGGAGCGGGTTTATCGAATTCTGAACACGCTGGAAGCCCATCACAATACTTTGATGGCAGACGGAGCAGACGCGCTGGATGTAATGTTTCGCGCTGGGCGACGAGTGTTGAATTTTGATGCGATCTACGACGGTTATGTTGCTGCGAAGCCAACGCCAGAAAGATTTTTAGACACGCTGATCCGCCTAGAGCGCGAAGTTTTCGGCATCGACCAGCCTGCCCCTAAGGGACATCGACAGGCATTTCTGCGAATTGGTGAACCTGTGAATCTCAAAGATTATTATGCTGCCTACCGTGCCGATCGCACCAGTACGGTCAACCAGCTTACACGCCAGCTTCAGCAAACCGTGCAGCAAAATCTCGATATCCTGACTGAGGCTACTTCAAGAGGTATTTCATGGTAATCGAGACGATCGACTGATTTGCACCAAACTCAAATGCCGCTTTTTCAAATGAAGGGGCACCGAGCCAGATTGGAGGATTACTCGAAAAGCCGATGCCTTCTTGGGGAATACCGATCGCGTTGAAGTTCAGTTGACCGTCCATATTCTCGTCATGATGCACAGTCACGGCATATTTCCCGTAGGGCAAATCCGGCAGCTCAATTTCGAGCAGGGCTTCGTCCACTTCAAAACTGCCCGATCGCACGGCACGGCTGATGTCTTTAGGATATCCATCTGCACTGGCAAAAACGGCAAGATGAACCACACCTTTTTGGCTACGGAGCCCGTCAATTCTCAAAACCAGGGTTTGAGCAGCAAGCGTTATCGAGGAAGAACTAGAGCGGGGTAAGGGAGTCACAGGCAATCCTTGGGATAATAAACGACCTTAGGGAATAAAACTTTAATACAACGACTCGGGAAAGATACGGACATTCCGTAATTTCTCTTACCATTGCATAGCCATTAGCCGATCGCAATCCCTCAATTCATAGACCTCCGGCAGCCCACGGAGCATCAAAAGATAGAAAGGTAAGGGAAGTGTTTTACCCCCCGGAGGGAGCCTGAGAAATTGTTGGAGAAGCATCAGAAGTTTTACATCGCCCCCGCGATTTCCCAATCGGGTTCCCAATTTCGGGGAACTTTAGAATCCTTAGAAGCACTAAGTTCCCCTAGCATTGGAAGAGTCGGAGGGCGGTTCGGATTCACAATCCGCTGTTAGGTCACACAACACCAATTTGACACAACACCACAGAAATTAAAGTGAGTGGTGAAACGGGCTAGCGGTGCCCCAATTTCTGCATCCACCGTGTGTCTCATGGAATTTCTCCTGAACCTTAGGTTGAGTGACGCCTTTTCGCCATGTCTCTACCCTAAGCCAGTGCTTTTGTTGACTCAGCCTAAAAAAGTCAGCCGCTCAAGTCTGAAAAAGTCGTATCCAAGCTGGCTACACATTCACAGGTGTATTCTGATGCTCCCTTGGATGCTCTGGTACATGGAACTCGCCTTTGGCATCAATGCCTACCTCAAATAGGTCAGCTTCTCCGGTGATCAGTCTAGCTCCACGCTTGCGCGTAAAGTAGCTCCAGCCCCACTGGATCATGACCACCAGCTTGTTATCAAACTCAATGAGATAGTAAATGTGAGCGAACATCCAGAATAGCCATGCCAGAATGCCTGTGAATTTGACAAAGCCTAGATTGACCACCGCTTCGTTTTGCCCGATCACCGCCATGCTACCGAAGTCAGAATAGCTAAACGGCGGCAAAGTCAACTGATGAAGTCGCTGCCAAATCAGTTTCGCCACATACTGCCCCTGCTGCATGGCAACGGGAGCCACACCCGGTAGCACTTTTCCTTCCTGGTGAGCAAAGTGCGCCAGATCGCCAATCACAAAAATATTGGGATAGTTCGAAACGCTCAAATCGGGTTCGACCATCACTCGTCCCGCTCGATCGAGCGTTGCGCCCGTGCGTTTTTCCAGCACTTCGCCCATTCCCGATGCCTTGACTCCGGCTGCCCACAGCACCGTTTTTGCCGGGATTTGCTCGATGCGATCGCCCTCTTTTGCCGTCACAGTGTCGCCGTCGATCTGAGTAACCAGGGTTTTGGTCCGAACGGTCACGCCCAGCTTTTGCAGCGACGCCATCGCTTTCTCGGATAGTTCCTGTGGGTAGGGCGGCAGCACGCGATCGACTCCTTCCAGCAGAATAATTTGTGCCTCGCTGGTGTCAATCTTGCGAAAATCGTCCTTTAGCGTTTTATGGGCTAGTTCTGAGATTGCGCCTGCCAGTTCCACCCCGGTCGGACCGCCACCCACCACGACGAAATTGAGCCACGCCCGCCGTCTTTCAGGATCGGTTTCTTTTTCGGCTGCTTCAAACGCCATGAAAATCTTGCGGCGAATTTCCAGCGCGTCTTCGACGGTTTTCAGTCCGGGGGCGATCGACTTCCACTGGTCATTCCCAAAATAGAAGTGGCTCACGCCCGTGGCGATAATCAGCGTGTCGTAGGGCTGCTCCATGCCCGGCATGATGACGACCTGGCGTTCCGGGTCGATGTCAGTGACTTCTTCCAACAGCACATGGGTATTTCTGTGGCGACTCAAAATGCTGCGAAGCGGCGAGGAAATATCAGCAGGAGAGAGGCTTCCCGTTGCAACCTGATATAGCAAAGGCTGGAATAAGTGAAAATTACGCTTATCGATTAGCGTTACATCGACGGGGGCACGTCGAAAGGCTTTCGCGGCATACAGGCCACCAAATCCGCCACCGACAATCACCACTTGATGCCGCCCAGAAGGAGGGGCAGGTTGCTGTACAGAAGTTTGCATAACGCTCTGACTCTACTTGCTATCTCTACTTTCAGTTCAACCCAGTCAAATCAACCCAGTCAAATCAGCTCGGTCAAAAAATTCCTACTTTTCGTAGCTTAACGTACGTTCATGAAGTTACCGTAACAAGTGCTACGGCTTGGATAAATTATTGGATTTTTTCAATGGTTTCTATCGGGAGATAGAGAGGAGCTTGACCAATTACTGAAATTTTTCGATCGTTTCGATGAGGCGATCGATTTCAGATTCCAGCGTCAAATAATGCACGCAGGCGCGCACGCAGTCCGGGTCGAGAATCGTCCGCAGCAAAAAGCCCCGCTTTTCAAGGAACTGCACCAGTCGCCCGTGAACGTTGTCCTCCTGCCCCATCACCTGAAACGACACCAGCCCCGACTCCGGCGGACTTGTACGAAGGCATCGAATCCAGGGAATGTTGTTCAGCTTTTGCCAGAGAATGCGGCTGAGATGCAAAATACGCTGATAGCGAGCTTCGGTAGTGCCCCAAGTGCGATGGGTGGCGATCGCCTGTCTCAACCCGGCAAATAACGTATAGTCTGAGGTGGCAATTTCAAACCGTCGTCCGTCGGGCTGCCATCCGGTCGGATTGCCTTTGGCATCTTTTGTAATGCCGCGCCAGCCAATAAACGTCGGGCTAAAGGTTTCCAGAACAGGCGATCGAACGTATAGTCCCCCGATTCCGGCTGCACCACACCACCACTTGTGCCCGGTAAAAGCATAAAAATCCACGTCCAGGGCATCCAGATTTAGAGGCAGCATTCCCACCGACTGCGCCGCATCTACCAGCAAATAAATTGGCTCTCCCTTAGTCGGGTAGCTGTGGCATACTGATGCGATTTCCTTTAGCGGCAAGACCTGCCCGGTGTTCCACAGAATATGGCTAATCGCGACCATCCGAGTTGTCGGCTTGAGATGCGCTGCAAGGGTCGCCACCGGATCCCCTTCGTTCAGCGTTGACCGCAGGGGGCAGGTGGTAATTTCTACGCCAAACCGTCGCCTAATCTCCTGCGCTGCTGCAATCACCCCTGGATGCTCACAGTCCGACAGCAGCAGATGATCTCCCGCTTGCCAATCCACACCCCACAGCGCAATATTGCAGCCCACGGTCACATCTTCAGTCAGCGCAACGGTCGCGATCGAAACACCCAGCTCAACGGCGATCGTCTCTCGCATTTTTTGCCCTTCCTGCATCAGCCAGCGATTCGCTTCGTCAGAAAACGGTCCAATTTCCTGAAGGAACTGATGCCCATGCATAATCGCATCGATTGCGCTCTGGGTCATGGGTCCCTGTCCACCATAGTTAAAATAGGCTTTTTGCCGCAGTGCCGGGAATTGCTGACGGTGCTTTTCCAGTTCCAGGAGGATGGGGGTGAGGGTCATAGAAGAAGGGCGAAAGCATCGGACGCGGGGGATTGCTCGAATTCTAGCAACTTTGGCTGGGAGGGTGGGGTAAAGGGTGGATGAGGGGATGGGGGTAACGTTGCTTGTGTTGCTTATGCAGGATGCGTTAGCGCAGCGTAACGTATTATCTTTTGAGCTTTGCGGCTCAGGGAAAGCGGGTGAAGAAGCAGGAATTAGGAAGGAGTTAGTGGTCTGAAAAACTCGCGAACTTTAGCACAATTTTGCAAGATAAGTTAAAGTCATAGGAGAGCAATTGCGTAAATCTTCGTATGGATTTTAGGGTACGAAACGCTGCGATCGGAATTCCTAGTTGCCATCCTCGCTTCAGGATGGAGGACTTTGACGGCTAACCCTCACCAGCCGGAGTTTGTGGGGGCTGAGTCGTTGCCAGCCTCACTCAGTCTTGTGTCCAGCCAGCAGCCTATCATCAGCACAAAGCGCAACTCTGAAGAAACTGCTTCTCGCCCGATTTTGATTCCCGCCGTTGTACCTGATGTTTCGGCTTCGGGTATCATTTTGCCCGAATTGCTCGAATCAGAAACTCTTGCTGAACTGCAAACGATTTATTTAACCGACGATCTGCTGTTTACCTTCCAGCGATGTCGCCGTCGCTCGTTTCTGGATGTCTATGGCGATCGATCGCTGCAAGATCCGCCCAGCAATTATTTGCTAAAGCTAAAGCAAGATAGCCAGACCCACCAGCAGGAAATTTTGCTCGAACAGCCTGCCATTCAGCCGGATTATTTTGCCAACAACTGGGCAGCCGGAGCTACCGCAACCCTGGAACTGATGCAGCAGGGAGTCGATCGCATCGCACAGGGCGTTTTGCTGGTGGTGATCGAAAATGGCATTACGTTGGTCAGCAGTCCAAATTTGCTGGTGAAGCAGCCCGGACAGTCGATTTTTGGTGATTGGATTTATGCACCCGTTGATATTCGGTTAGGTAAGCGTCCTAAGCTTGATTATCAGGTTGTTGCTGCGTTTCATGCCTATTTGCTGGCAGCTGTCCAGGGAGCCTGGTCAGAAACAAGCTGGCTGATTTTACGCCGACGTGGAGCGTATGCGGTTAACCTGACGGAACTGCTGCCCCGTATGGAAGAAACGCTGCAAGGCTGCATCGAAACGCTGCTGCACCCCGAAGAACCTGAAATTTTTATCTCCAGCAATCGTTGCGATCTGTGTCACTGGTATAGCCACTGCTATGGCATCGCTCAGAGCCAGATTCACCTGTCGCTGTTGCCCGGAGTCACCCCCAGCCGCTACATCTATCTCAAAGAGCATCAGATTACAACGCTCGAAGCTCTGGCCGCCATCCAGCCTAAAAAGCTTGAATCTTTGCCCGGATTTGGCCCGCAGGTTGCCCATCGGCTGATTCGTCAGGCACAGGCAGCTTTAACGAATGAGGCCTTGCCAGACTGCCTACCCCAGGAACCCGTCCCCTACCCGCTGCTGTCTGAGGCAGAATTACCCACTGCCCCGATCGAACTTTACTTTGACATCGAAGCCGCCCCCGAACAGAATATTGTCTATTTGCATGGTGTGCTGGTGGTCGATCGCCTCAACCAAACCGAAACCTTCCACGCACTGCTTGCAGAAAACCAGACTGACGAATCCCTGGCGTGGCAAAAATTCCTCGATCTGGTCTGGCAATACCCCGATGCACCTATCTATCACTTCTGCCCCTACGAAGTGCAAACCGCCAAACGTCTTGCCCAAACCTACGGCACCCCCACCCACCTGATCGCGCCCCTGATCCATCGCTTTGTGGATCTGCATGAGCGGATCACCCGCGTTGCCATCCTCCCTGTGGAAAGCTATGCGCTGAAACCGATCGCCCGCTGGGTTGGCTTCGACTGGCGCGACCCAGAGGCAAATGGGGCACAGTCCGTCTGCTGGTATGACCAGTGGGTTGCTACAGGCGATCGAACCTATCTAGATTTAATCCTGCGCTACAACGAAGATGACTGCCGAGCAACTTATGTTGTGAAAGATTGGCTGGTGCAGTTCTGCCAGACCCAGAGGGATTAAAAAGTACTGTTTGAAGAATCGTATTAGGAGTCCTGCATTGCCCCCTAAATCCCCCATTTTTAATCTGCCGCGCTGAAAGCGCGAGGGGGACTTTAAAATAGGAGAAATTTCTAAGCATCTTTGTCAACGTCCTATGGGAACTGCGTTTGAAATCGGCTTAATTCTCAACCTGCAACCTGAACTGGCAAGCGAGGATATTGAGACATTAGAGTACATGACACGATCGCAAGATTATGATTTTCAAACGCTGCTTGACGATGCCCTTTTCACAGAAGGCAAGGAATGGAGAAGTATTATTGCAAACACAGAGATAGAGTATGAACAGAAATATCGCTCTCAACTTCGTCGGAGTGTTTTCAGTAACAACCAATTATGTTTTCGCATCGAGATAGGAGACGATTGGTGCTGGGGCGGTCCTTGGAATTGGTTCTCGGATTGGCTATTTTTAATCAGCACTGACGAAGGCTTAGTCGGTTACATGATAGATATCACTAAATTCAAAACTGAGCTAATTTACTTTGAGAAAAGCGGGATAACTTTGCAGGTTGTTGAGGACTTTAAAGTCCCCAGCAATTTAGCAATTCGCTAAGCGAATCATTGGGTGGTGCAGGGAATATCGATTTCAAGTCATAGGATGCTAGTGAAGCATAAAATATCGGTTTCAGAGCTTCAAAACTAATTTCAGAACTATCCCTTTAAAACTCAAAGTCCCCCAGAATTGGGGGATTTAGGGGGCTGCAAAGCCTCAAACACCAGTCCAACCTTGCCCTATCTCACCGAAGCAATCTTCGATCGATAAGTGGCACTATCTAATCCATCTCCCATATTTGCCGTTGCCGGATCGATCGTTCGATCGAGGGCAACAATTCGATCGCGTACCGCCGGGTGGGTGCTGAGAAACGAAGGAATCGATCGCTGGTTTGCCAGCTTTTCCATAAAGTCAACCATTGCCCCTGGTGCATAGCGCGTTCGTCTCAGGTTTGCCAGTCCTTTTTGGTCGGCTTCAAGTTCGTCCTGGCGGCTGTTGGGGCGACGTACGGCAAACTCCACGCCCAACCGCACTGCGGCATTGCGATCGAGTCCCGCTGCCGAAACCAGTCCTGAAGCCAGTGCGCCTTCCCGCAAATTTTCGACCGCATGACGACCTGCGATATGTCCGATTTCGTGGGCAATGACGCTGGCAAGCTGCGCCTCGTTGTCTGCCGCTTTCAGCAAACCCGTGGTGACGTAGACAAAGCCGCCCATTGTGGCAAAAGCGTTGATCTGATCGCCTTCCACAACTTGAAAGGTATAGGGAATGTTGGGACGATCGCTAAACGGTGCAAGCCGCTGTCCGATCTGATTCACGTATTGCGTGATTGTCGGATTGTTGTAGATCTTGATTTCTTCTGAAACGAGCTGCTGATTAATTTGTCGTCCCAGTGAAACTTCTTGCTGATCCGACAGAGTCGAAAGCTGAAGCACCTGCACACCGCGCAGCAGCAAATCGAGCAAGGGAACTGCCTGCGAAGTATGTGGGGTCGCGATGACCAGACTCACTGCGGTAAACAGCGATAGCAGCCCATATAGCCAGCGACGACGGAAATAGAGCGAGAGGCGATCGAAAAAATTAAGCATATCTGACTGTGGTTCTCAGAGTGCAGGTTCATTAAGGATGCGTAGACAGATTTTGCTGCAAGGGATTGGGGGCTGAGTGGGTTAGGATGCAGCGATCGTAGTTTGCATTCAAGATCCAATAGGCAAAACCAAACTGGGCAAAACCAAACGCCCTATTATTCGTTAGACGAAGCAGCAAAATGAAATGTTTCAGCCGATGTTCAGTTCTCTGATCGCTATTTTAAGCATTCCCTCTGTAGCGTCGAAATGGTCTATCGCAATGCCTAATTGAAACGATCTGCGAAAATGATTGGGTCAGTGACTTCAATGTGCCAACTTCGCCTACAATGATCTTGCTCTTTTCATCCGGTGCTGGGCACTGCTCAACCCAATGGCTATTTTGGATTCTAAAGGTCGGCTATTTGGCAAAATTAGCATTCTCGATCTGGGTGCAGGTCTGGTAATTCTGCTGGTGCTGGTCGGGCTGTTTCTGTTGCCGGGAAGCGGTGGCTCTGTGGCGCAAGTAGGTACGTCAACCAAGCCGATCGAAGTTGATGTGATCGTTCGGGGTTTGACGGTGCGCGATCCGCAGGCGTTGATCAAGTCGCTGGAAGACGAAAAGAAGACCAACATCATCATCCGCAATCAGCCCTTCGGTCAGGTGAATGTCCTGGGAGTGCAGCAGCTTCCGCGCACGGTAGCCGTTCCTCAACCCGATGGTTCCGTGAAGTCGTTTCCTGATCCGCGTCCAGAATTGAACTACACCGTAGACATGATGGTCACGCTGGGCGGCAATGCTCAAATTGTTGAAAATGGTCCTGTTCTGGGCAACACCAAAATCAAGGTTGGAACGCCCCTCGAGTTGGAAGGGCTCACCTACCGCTTCAATGCGCCTGTGATTGGAGTCAGAATCAAAGATTAGGCGTAGGCAGATCTGAAAGACGCAAGACTACTTGCCTGGAGCAAAGATTCCGATCGCCCTGGAAAACCTTGCTCAGCAGGCAATGAATGCGATCGTCGATTGTTCTCACTAAAGTTCTGAGTTCTTTGAATCAAGAACAGAGTGATCAGTAACAGATTGATCAACAAAAGATTGATCGCGTGATTTCTGCGTCTTTCAGATTTGCTTAGTGAACGCTTAGTGAACCTCGCTAATTTAGCGAACAGCCCCCTGCAATTGCTCGATCGCTGGCTCAATGCCTGAAGCGTTAATATACCTTTAAGTGATTGAGGGCGAGCAGCAATGTGGTCAGGTCAATTTCGTAGGGGTCTTTGATAGGAAAAGTAAGGGTATTTCGAGGACGTTTATCGAAGTCTAAATAGCGCAAAACTTTAGGGGTCATTTTTCCGCGAACTCCGCACCATCTGCCATTGAAGAGTGTGGCGAGCCGACGAAATCCGGGGCGACTGAGGGTGAAGCAAGGGGAGAACAGTTCAATCAGTCGAAGCCCGCTCCCTGCAACTTCTGGATTTTCTAGCCCCCGGCGATTGAAAACGAAGTTGGCGGTTCCAGCTCCATGAGCAACAACTGCAACTTTGGCATTCCGGCAAATCGACCATTCTTCACTTGGGGTTAAATCTTCAAAATAGTAAGTGACGAAGCCTCGCTTTTCTAAAAACTCAGTGATTTCATCATTGTTGCTTAATTGACGGCTGCCTTTACGGGGAATAAAAACTCGTTCAGGTGTATTAGGATTGTAGTCTTTAATTTCAAGATCGTAAGCTTCAGGCTGAAATCCATAAAGCTCTCGATTTGGAGTGACTTCAACCACTTCTCCAAAAACATTACCATCAGTGCAAATCGTGGGAATCCCCAATCCGTCATAAACTTGGCGGGCTAATTCTGTAGCACTTGCATTCAACACAACATAAATCTTAGCTTCTTGACCAAGATGCTCTGACAAAGCCTTTTTTGCAAGCAAGACAGGAGTCGCTACGTTATCAATAATATGGCTTATATTTTTTTCTGTATCATATCGACTGTCATAAACAAAACGACCTGAAAAATCCAGGGTTTCAGAACCCTTCAGGGCTTGATTGAGTTTATTATGGACTTTCCATTTCCAGCTTCCTGTTTGTCTGGCTCCTGTATCTTTGCTGTTAACTTGAATCTGTACATTTTTTTCTGGGACAGACTCTTCGGGTAGGAGGATTGTTTCTGTGAAAGCTGTATACACATCGGCGGCGCAGGTTGGATAAGCAAACATAAGTGCTGAATCAACCACGTATCCTGGAATGCGATGTTGTAATGAAATTTGCATCTGCGATATCTCCAGCAATCAGCTAATTCTATGTATGCATTGGCAATGAAATCCTGCCCAGCCAAAACATTTGGCAAGCCAATCTTGTCACTATGCAATCTCGATCGCTCAAGTGCTTTGTTCCTACGCTCTAATTTTTCTAAAGGGCGATAGGACGTTACTTGTAACCCTCTGCTAGGACGGCTCAGTGTAGGCTGTGCGTAGCAGTAAATATGGCATGAAGTTATGTGCTAACACTTAAGTTTGCTTTCGCTTCATTAAATCTTTGTTTTTCCCCTCAGGATGAGAGAATGACCCTTACGGAGGCTATACTGAACGGACAGCTTCGCTTTGAGCAGTAAGAGCTGCTTGTAAATGTTAGTTAGATTCAGTCCGATAGCTGTGATTTTCCAGGCTCGTTAATGCTTCGTCAGTATGTGAAGCATTCATCAAGTTATTACTTTATTCAAAGTACCCTTGAGTTCTTTACCTTTGAGGCATAAGAAGCTTATGAACCTCTCGATCGCCCTAGGTGACATTACGCAGCAAGCTGTGGATGCGATCGTTAATGCTGCCAATTCTTCTTTGCTGGGGGGCGGCGGAGTCGATGGGGCAATTCATCGGGCAGCAGGCAGAGCACTTCTAGAGGAATGTCGGCAGCTTGGCGGCTGCGAGACCGGACAGGCAAAAATCACGCACGGCTATCGGCTTCCAGCAAAATGGGTAATTCACACGGTTGGTCCTGTCTGGCGCGGTGGCAGTTATAGAGAAGATCAACTTCTGGCGCAGTGCTACCAAAATAGTTTGCGATTGGCGATCGGCTATAACATTCGATCGATCGCCTTTCCTGCCATCAGCACCGGAGTTTATGGCTTTCCCCTCGATCGTGCCACTCAAATTGCCCTCAGCGAAACGCTAAATTTTTTGAGTCAGGAACCCCGGATCGATCGCGTGATTTTTGTGTGCTTCAGCGAGTCTGCCTATCAGTGTTATCGATCGACGCTGGCAACGCTAACGGGTGAAGTTGCTGAGGTTGAGTCTGATTCCGCTGGATAGCCGGTGGAAATGGTTGGCTGAGACGTTTGTAGATCTAAGCTTGAGCTTTGCAGGAGGCGAGTTGAGCCGTCTTGCAAGACGAACAGATTGGTTATTTGGAGTGGGAGAGTTTGCAGAATCCTGACTTATACTGCATTCAAATCGAAAATGGGAAAACCCAAATCGACCGAATGGTTCAGGCATCTACCCCAACCTAGTAACTTATCCCTTCACCGGTTATCTTCACCGGTAACTTATCCCCTCAATCAACGGAGAGGGTGGGATTCGAACCCACGGTACCTTTCGGTACACTCGATTTCAAGTCGAGCGCATTCGACCACTCTGCCACCTCTCCAGACGGCAAGATTATCTTAACAGGTTGACCTCAAAAGATGCTAGTGCATTGGTAGGGAAGC
Organism: Leptolyngbya sp. ST-U4; assembly: GCF_039962215.1. NCBI lineage: Bacteria > Bacillati > Cyanobacteriota > Cyanophyceae > Leptolyngbyales > Leptolyngbyaceae > Leptolyngbya > Leptolyngbya sp. ST-U4. Next base: position 108,423 of record NZ_JAMPKZ010000009.1, on the reverse strand, counting down.
GGGCTCTGCCTGGTATAGCACCTGTTCAGAGACGATCGCGTCTTCTTCATCGAGCCACACTAAAGAAGCTTGCGTTATCGTTCCGGCTTTCATTTGCACCAGGGAGAAATTGCGCTGGCGTCCGGCTTCGGTTTGGATAATGCGAGGCACACTGGCAGCATTGAGATAGACCGTTCCGGTGGGGAAAACATCGATCATTTTTCGCAGACAGTCTTTGGTGTGGCGCAGCCCGTGGTGCATGTGTCCGAAGGTAACGAGGGGAACGGACTTGCCCAGGAGCAGCGTTTCTTCGATCGCCGCTGTCAAATCCGGGTCGCCGTGGTCGCCGCCAAGGGGTTTCCAGTCCTTGCCGCACGGGTCTTCGGGCTGAGCGCCCAGTCCTTTGGGTCCGCAGTGCCCGATAAAGAGTACCGTGTCGAAGGCAGCATCTTTCACCGCCTGCACAATTTTCGCCGTCGATTCTTCAAAACTCTGCACCCCATACCGCTCTTTGTAAAACTGCCCGTGGGCTGACCAATCTGAGCCGCCCCAGCTAAACGGACGGCCACCCACTACGCTGAGATTAAATTCGGGAAAGTCGAGTTTGCCATAGCCGACATGGGTTGCTCCCAAGAGGTCAAGCTGTTGCTGTACCCGATCTTCGGTGTGGGTTCGCAGCTTCTTGCCCCAGTGAGTTGCGGTGTACCAGGCATCGTGGTTGCCCATCACTGCCGCCTTGGGAATCGACATCTCCGCGATCGATCGCACCACTTCCACCGATTCATTGCCAAAGTCACCCACCAGCAGCACCAGATCCACGCCCAGATGCTTCAGGGCAAGCTCGTCGGCGGGTTCCCACAGATCATGGACATCGCCAACAACCGCGATCGTCAGGGCATGGGAAGTCGAGGGAGTTGAGGTAGAAAAATTGGCGGCGGGAAGCGGAGTGTGACCGTTAACCATGCTGTGATGAAAAGATACCTTTCCTTAAGGATAGGCAGGGAAGGCACTTTTTTGTATGGAACCAGGGAAGGAAGCTCTGATCGACTTCGGAACTTGGAATTTAGGAGGTCGCAATTAAGAATGGCAGCGAGGAGAGTGATTGAGCAGAGTGAAGGGTTTATCGGTCGTCTTGAGGGTGAGCAGGGAGATAAACCGCTGGTCTACTCCAGGTTTTGCAATTACGAATTCCGAACTCCGAATTCTGAATTTCTGAGGGTGCGAACATAACGCTCAAACCAGAGACCGATCGCAATAATGCCAATGCCGCAGAGCAGAAACGCCAGGGACTTCACCAGCAGTCCGGTGTCGTATTCCAGGGTACGGCTGAGAATTTGCAGCGTCAGCAGAATTAAGCCACTCCAAAACAGACTGCGCTGACCTTCGGCGAGTCCTTCTCGTAGAAATCGCGTTGCCATTACAAAAAATACGGCATTTATTAAAAGCGTTGCCAGCTCCAGGATCGGATTCATGCTCCAGTGCCAGAAGCCTAGCAGTGCCAGCAGTACCAGCACCAGCAGCACCAGCGCATCAGTTTGGCTCAGTCTCCAGCGATCGGTTCTTTGGGGACGCGCCAGATTAATCCACTGAAGAATCGCGATGATCGTAAACAGCAGCAGATTGGGATTCAGCAAAAACGATCGCCCGCTTGTAATCAATCGTCCCAGCTGCTGCGAAAGCGGCAAATCGGTTCCTGGAAAATCCCAGGCATTGTGAAACGACAGGATGTAGAGCAGTCCCACTAAAAAAATAATGGCTAAACTGCGGGCAAGCGGCGCAAAAGTCGCGGTTTCCTCGGTTTGATGCTCCTCATTCTGGTGTACAGCCTGTCCTTCGTCCTCGAAGCTCCAGAGCAGCGCGGGCGGAATTGTAAAGGCGATCGCAGCTAGAAACCCCGACGCAAAATTTAGTCCCAGACCAAACGACTGCAAGACGACTTCAAACGAAGAAATCACGGCGATCGACCCTAGCACGAAAATCGTTCTAGAGCGACACCAGTAGGCAAGAGGCAGAAACAGCAGTGTGGCGGCGATCGGCATATTGCGAATCAGCAGCATAATTCCGGGCAGCGTGCCCAAACCCACTAGGTAAGCAACGCCGCTCCAATAGCCAATGCCCATCAGCAAAATCGCCAGCACTCCCAGCAGGGTCAGCCGCAGCGCGTATGCCATTGCCAGCACCGCCAGCCCCCAGACCAGACAGAGTTCGGCAAACGTGCCTGTGCTGTGAAACATCTGCCCCACCAGTGCCAGATTTGCCCCCAGGATGAGTGCTCCCAGCAGTAATAAGCCCAGTCCGAACCGATGCTGCCAGTTCTTTTGTAGGCTTGCTTGCGGGACGAGATGCCAGAGGTAAAAGCCGATCGTATTCACACCCAAAAATAGTGCCATCAGCAAGAGCAGTTTTACGCCTCGCCCGATCGCCTGCCAGTTTGCTGCGACAAAGGTAATCACGCTCAGCCCCAGCAGCGCACAGCCTAAACACAGCACCACGACGACAAAGCGATCGCGAGCCACGCGGTCTAGCCCTTCAAACTGATAGCGGTCTGCAAGCTGCTGAAACTGGTCTGCGTTAATCAAGCCTTCCGATCGCCATTGCTCTGCTTCCTGGCGCAACTGCTGCCGAAACTTCTCTGAGGCCATTGCCGCATCCTGTTCTGGATTATCGGATGATTTCCGTGCCTCTACTTTGCCAGAGATTTGCAAAGTCAGCGTGACCTAAAGGACAGCTATTGAAGTGGTGCGTCGTGTGGGTTCTAATTGCCGCAGCAGATCACCTTGAACGCAGTATCAACCGTTTTTAACGGCTTCTTAGCTACACAGCTTTAGCTACACAGCTTTAGCTGCACTACTGCTGCACCACTTAAGGATTTACCGGAGGCTGGCTACGCCGCCATTCTGCGATCGCTTCCTGGGCTTTGGGATAGGTCGGCGTATTGGGTGGAACGAGCTCAGCCGTCTGAATTGCCAGATCGAGATTGCCTTCTGTTGCGCGATCCTGAGCAAGCTGGAAAATGAGCTGACTCCACTGGGCGATTGACTGCTGGGCACGGGCGTAAACTTCAGGGCGATCGTTAGGAACCAGCAGCCCCGTGCGAATCGCTCCCCCATAGTTTTCGGCTGCGGCTGGCGTTGAGCCATCATTGCCGCGATCAGCTCTGCCTTGCGCCATGTCGAGAATAATCTGACTCCAGCGATCGATGTGCTGCTGTGTTTCGTCGAAGAGCGGCTGACCGGGACGAATCAGGCGGGCAATCTCGATCGCATCAACAAAGTCAGAAGCTTGATTTTCAGCCGAAGATTCCCGCGATCGGCTGGTCATACTTTTTGCCTGACTCAGCAAGCCGCGATTGGTTTGCTCCAGCAGTTTGAGCGTGTTGGGGGTTTGCTGCTCTGGGGTGAGCTGGCTAAGCTGCTGTGAGGCTTCCTGATACTGACGCGCCTGGATTGCGGTTTCGGCGGCTGCCGTTAGCGTTGCCGGATCAAGGGGAACTGCCAGCGTCGGAGGCGAGTTTGTGGGCGCAGAAGCCGTCGGAGCAGGCGGATTAGCAGGTTTATCCTGTCCAAAAATGACCGCCGCGTTTCGCAGCAGCACGCCGACCAGCAGCAGACTTACCAGAATGCCGCCCCAAAGCAGCAATCGCTGCCAGAACGGATCTTGAGGCAACAAAGCGGCTCCTCCCGAAGCAGGAATCGGAGTCGTTTGAACTGGAGCAGGCTGATGTTCTGGAGGAATCGACGGTAAAGCCACTGCAGGCTCATCGATCGCCGAAGCTGCATAGGATCGCTCTAGCAACGATCGAATCCCTACCCCCGTTTCACCTCCTCCCCCGCCCACACCGACCGGAGCCACGGCACCCAGACGCACCACCGCTGCTTCGGGCACAATGAGCTGATATTTCTGAGCCAGCGGCAAAAAGGCTAAAGGATCTTGTCGCGGTCGCCAGTGCTGTTCGCTCAGTTCCGGCAGGCGATCGGTCAAATACTGCACTAACTGATCGAGCGTAAAACAGTTTCGATAGCGAATCGCCTCTATCAACGTCGCGGTGAAAAGTCCCTGCCGCAGGGCGATCGTCTCGTGGGAAAACTGCTGCGGCTGACTGGAAAGAATCGTGGCAATCCCATAATGCTGAGCAAGCTGTAGCGTTTGATTGCCAACTCCGTCTCCGGTAAGGTGATTGTGAGTGCGGTTCACATCCAGCAGCAGCACAACTTGCTGAGTCGGGGCAGTTTTGAGCCGTTGAAAAACTGTGTCGATCGCAATTCCGGTTTCTGCGGGACGAGTGGGGTCACTGTCGATCGGCATCACGTAATCAACCCCGTTCTGCTGAATTCCATAGCCGCTGAAAAAGCACCACAGCACGTCCTTGGCGGCGAGGCGCGTCTGGCAAATCTGCTCGATCGCCTGCGGAATGTTCTTTTGAGTGGGATAGAGCGATCCTTCAGCACAATCCGTCAGGGTCAGGCAGCAGTCGGTAGAGAACCCCGCTTCCTGAACCCAGAAATCGCGCAAGCTTTGTGCATCTCGCTGAGCATACAAAAGAGGTTGCAGCTTTTGAGTTTGATATTGATTAATTCCGATCGCGATCGCCCAGTGTGCCATTCCGTTTCACCCGTTCTCCAGCCGTAAAATGCGTTAACCCTGTGCCGGTCTAAGTGGATTCCTTGCCCTGTCTAAGCTAAGAATGCCCAGACGATAACACAATCTATTCAGTCCCGGCACACAGGGGATCGCGAAAAATAGAGGTTTCTACCCAAGGGCAGCAGGCAAAACAGCATTGAATTCTGCCGCTAAATCAACTAAAACAGTGTGGTTAAACGCACCGGATGTTTTCGAGAGGTCAGAATGCCCCAGCATCACCATTTGAGCAGAAGTCTAGCGAGCAGAGATCCAGCGAGCAGAAGTCTAGTAAGCAGGAAACATCGCCGTCATCCGATCCTCACAGGCTTGCTGCATTGGGGGTCTACCCTCTCGATCGCTGCCACTCTCTCCCTGCTGCCTTTGGGATTCCATGCTGAATTGGCTCAGGCTTATCCGCGTCAAACTTCGGTGTCGGTCGCTCAGCAGGAAGGGGACAGCTACACAGCTCTGGTGCGCCGGGCAGAGACAGCGGCGCGAACCACGGCTCAGCAGATTTTTGACGGCGATATTTTGGTAAGCGAAGTCGCAATTACGGTGGTGGGAGAAAGCGGAACTTCGATCGTCCCCATTCTGACAATGCGTGTGAGTCGCGACAACTGGCGTACCCGTCCTGATCCGCAGCAGTGGTCAACTTATTTTCGCAGTGCCCGATTGCTTCTCGAACTGGGAACTCCCGCTGCCAGTCCTCCTTCTGCGCCTGCGGCTCCAGTGCCCTCTGCTCCCGTCAATTCTCCAGCAGCGCAACCGGGAACCGTCCCACCCGCGAATATGAATCCGCCTGCGGATGCTTCACCGACAAACCAGCCTACACCCCAACCTGCGAATCAGCCGAGCGATCAACCCGCGAATCAACCCGCGAATCAGCCCGCGAATCAGCCGACCAATCAACCCGCAAATCAACCCACGGGTCAACCTGCAAACCAGCCCCCCACGTTTAATCAGCCGTTCAATCAGCCTGCAAACCCATCTGGGAATCAGCCGTCCAATCAGCCTGCAAACCCAGGAGTTGCCCCAACCCCGAGACCGGGAACACCCACTCCTCCTCCAGCTCCCTCGCAAACGACTGCCCCAAATTCTGCCCCGATCGATTCCCCTGCAACTCCGGCAGGACAAGGGGGTTAAAGGCTTTGGCTACTCTAACTCTGGCATTGACGGGACTGGCGCGAATCGAACGCGCGACCTATCGCTTAGGAGGCGATCGCTCTATCCTACTGAGCTACAGCCCCAGATCTACCGCCATTATCATAGCAAGAGAATCTGGAGCAGGCGTAAACGAAAACCAAAACTATAGACAGCTTGTCGACAGCATGACGATCGCCCTCAGCTCAGCAGTGGTTCAACAGGACGGGGTTGAAGTTTCTGCCTTCGATGGGTGAGTTCTGAGAGCATCTCAATTGCAAGGGATTCAAGCTGCCGATCGCAAATTGATTCAAGCCAGCCCTGATGCCCCGGTGGTCTGACAACCCAGTCTGCAAATCTAACGGCGATCGGTTCCCGATGTCCGCCCGGAATTTCTTGCTGAATCGGGTTTGCCTTCTGTTTTCGACTAAGGGTTTGAGCAAACCATGCCACATCGCTCTCATTAGGAGAGCCTGCCAAGGTTCCAGCAATCGTGTCCTGCCGAAAGGAAATGAGCGCAGTGAGATTAAACAGAGAACTGTCTAAAATTCGGCGTTGGGTTTCCTGACGATTGGGCACTGCACCGAGATGCAGTCGATCGAGCAGGTCTGCCAGGGATGGAATGGGTAGTGCGTTGCGAGTGTCTGAAATATCGGGCGCGATCAGCAGGCTTGGCTGATCGAGAATCGATCGCATCGTTTCTAGCAGCACAATATATTTGCAGCCTAAGCTATGTCCTACCCAGAAATGAGGAATCGTAGACGGATAGTTCAGCTCGGCTCGAATCTGATCGCGCTCTTGGAGTAACCCTTGCGCGATCGCCAAATGATTGAACCCAAACCGAAAAGGAACCGCAATCACGGTGTAGCCTGCTTCAAACAGACTGTTTAGAAAATGGGAATAGGCGATCGAAGGAAAGGAACCGTAGAAAGCTCCCCCCAAAAATTCGATAACGCCGATCGGTTCAGGATGACGAGCGACCCAACTATGGGAAATGGGGCGAAACCGCATGATTGAATTCTTTGAAATATTTTGTGAAGTTGATTGAATGAGACGGGCAGGAAATCAGGAAAAGGGTTCCAGCGATTGCTGCTGAAACCCCAGTCTATCGAGCAAGGGTAATCTGCCAAACGTAAGCGTCAAGCGTCAGAACACGATCGCTATTTGCTCAGCTTCAGAATGCTGCCCGGATTTGCCGTTGGCAGTGAATAAGCCTGCTGGTCAAAATCAGGGTTGGGCAGCGTCAGATCCGCAGGCAGGAAAGTCCCGCGAATTTGAGGCGTGATCAGCACCTCCGCATGAGCAGCAGCAGAGTAGGGAGAGAGGGATGCTTCCACATAGCCCCGCACTTCCAGGTTGGCAACTTCCAGACTCGATCGAATCGGTGCTGTTTTAGAAACATCGGGTTGCAAAATGAGTAGGGCAGTTGCACCAGAGGCAAGCGTCAGCGGTTGGCTGGGCTTACCCGTCACCGGATCAGGAATCAAATCGCTAAACACATTGCCACTTCCCATATCCACGATCGAAATCAATTCCTCATTATTGAGGGGTGATGAACTGTTGAATTGAATTGAAATTGCGGCATCGGGTTCGCTAACGGGATTCACGTTAGAAATCATCAGAAAATATGCCTGCACCACGCGACGAGAAACACTCGGATTGAACGGTGCGGGAGCGATCGGTTTAACCAACAGTTCAAAAGAAGAAATAATCATTAAGGATTCCTGGTTGCATCTTTAACCACGAAAGCATTTGCCTTCCTGGGGTCGCATTCCCCTGACAGGTACTCTTTGCTCTGTGAAGATGCCAGATTATCCTTAACGGAAAGGGATGCTTAAGATGCTCAGGAATCCGACGATCGCCATACGTCATTCCAGGGAGAACCGCCGACCTCCAAACCGCAGAGAGAGCTAGTGGCCTGCAAAATCGTTTTGGTGGAATAAGCCGATCGCTCCTTCAGCGTAAGCTGCAAGTTGCCCTGCATTGTATCTTTGCAGCAAAACACGAGTCCCTCTTGGGTGGGGGCGCGAAGCGGTGTTCCAGGAAGGGTGGTGGTTCCCACAAGTTCGACTTCGTAGCCGTGATTCTGCGCTTGCATCCGCCATTTGCCCCAGGGATGAATTTCCCAGTGCACACGGGCATTCCAGGGAACAAACTCATAGAATTTGCCCTGGTAGTGAATCCCCACCATTGCCACTGATTCCATCCAGGTGAGAACTTGCCGCCTGCCGCCGCCTGCGGTGAGTGCCAGATCTGGCTCATGGTCGAAGCAATTGCAGTTGAGCCAGAACCATTTGGTTGGAAATGCGCCGCCCCAGTTCTTCTCGCCGTAAGCCGGAGCATTTGTAAACTCATAGCGTTTGCCGTTCCACTCGATCCAGCCGGTTGCCAGCCCGTGTGCCATCAAGATTTGCCAGCCCGGTTCAAAAATCTGAAACTGCGATAGCCATCCTGCCGTAGACTGCTGCGGTTTCCTGGAATCGCCCCATCCGTAGATCGGCTGAATTTCGTAGCACCAGCTCGCCGCTCGTCCCGACCCCGGATCAAGAAGCTTTCCCTGATTTAAGGTCGCCGTTGCCTGATAGCCTTCCTGAATCGTGCGATCGAACTCTTCCGGCTCCAGATATTTCGAAATGGTAGAAATCGGCGATCGTCTCCCCCAGTGTCCTAAACCCAATCGATCGCCCCACGCCCAAAATCGATCAACAGCCGGAAACGTCCGCCACAGATACTCATCGTCTGGACCCAGGATTTGCGCTGCGCCCCCGCTTTGTGCCTTACCGCCGATCGGATCTTCGATCGAATACATAAATGCAAAGGTCTGGCGGTCTTCGGGTAGCGTGACGCGATAGTACCAGCCTTCAAAAAAGCGGCGATGAGAGCCGTCCCAGTGATAGCCACTGTGGGGGGGAGACTGGGGATTTTGCAAGTCGGTCATGGGGCAGTTGCAGACAGTTCTTTTAGTCTAAAGGTTGTTTGAGAAGTATTGAAGGTTCTGCATTGCCCGCCATACTCCCCGTGAATAAGGGACTTTCAAACCTAAGAGGAGAGCAAGATCCTCAGGCAGCGAGAACGGTAGAATAAGGAACGGTTGCGCTGAAGAATGTCTAGGAAAAGCAGGCGATGCGAATCTCTTTAAGCTGGCTCAAAGAATTGGTTGAAATTGATATGACCCCCGAAGCGTTGGCAGATTTGCTGACGATGGCAGGGTTTGAAGTTGAAGAGATCGAAGATCGGCGCACCTGGGCGGATGGCGTGGTCATCGGTCGTGTGATTAGTCGAGAGCCTCACCCGAATGCGGATAAGCTCAGCGTTTGTCAGGTTGATATTGGTGCAGCACAGCCTTCTACGATCGTCTGCGGAGCTTCAAACGTGCGAGCCGATATCTTTGTTGCCGTAGCGACGATCGGCACTTACTTGCCCAAAGTTGACCTCAAGATCAAGCCGCGCAAGTTGCGGGATGTGCCGTCTGAGGGGATGATTTGTTCGCTGGCGGAGTTGGGCTTAGCAAAAGACTCCGAAGGCATTCACATCTTTCAGCAGGATGTCACCGTCGGGTCAGATGCCCGTCCTTTTCTAGGGCTGGATGACGTGGTGCTGGATCTCACCTCAACGGCAAACCGCGCCGATGCCCTCAGCATGATCGGAATTGCCCGCGAAGTCGCTGCCCTGACGGGGGCAAAGCTAAAGCTGCCCGAAGTGCCCGAAATTCCGGTGCAGTCTGGTTCAGATCTGGCAATTCGCATCAGTGAGCCGCAAGCCTGCCCGATCTACATCGGCACGAATATCGATGGCATTACGATCGCCCCTTCCCCCAATTGGATGCAGCGTCGTTTGCAGGCAGCAGGCACTCGCCCGATTAACAACGTGGTTGATATCACAAACTATATTTTGCTGGAATGGGGACAGCCGCTTCATGCCTTCGATCGCGATCGGCTTCAGACCGTTGCCCAAGCCCAATCGCTGACGATCGGCGTTCGCAGTGCCCATTCTGGAGAAACCCTGAAAACCCTGGACGCGCAGGAGCGCAATTTGCAGGAGCAAAATCTGCTGATTACCGCAGGCGATAAACCTGTTGCGCTGGCAGGGGTAATGGGCGGCGAATCAACGGAAGTCTTTGACGGGACGCAAAACCTGATGCTGGAGGCGGCGATTTTCGATACGGTGGCAATCCGGCGATCGGCTCGCACTCAGGGACTCCGCACCGAAGCCTCTGCCCGCTATGAGCGAGGGGTAAACTCAGCAGAGCTAGAGCTTGCCTGCCGTCGTGCCATCCAACTCATTACTGAACTGGCAGGCGGAACGGTTCGCACTCAGGCGGTTGCCGATCACCGTCCGGGTCAAGCAGCGACAATTAGGACGATCGCCCTGCGAATGGAGCGAGTCAATCAAGTGCTCGGACTGGTGCTGCTCAACGGTCACGGCGAGAATTGCAATCATAACGGTCATGATCACAGCCATGATGAGCTGACCGAAGACGATATTGGCGAACTGCAACCTGTCGATGTCGAGCGCACCCTGAGCGCACTGGGCTGTCAGCTTACGGAAACTGAAGCAGGGGTTTGGTCGGTCACTGTGCCGCCCTATCGCTATCGAGATCTAGAGCGCGAGATCGACCTGATCGAAGAAGTGGCACGGCTCTACGGCTTCAATAATTTCTGCGATACGCTGCCCGGAAAAACCGAGCCAGGCTACCTCTCCGACGAGTACGCGCTGACGAAGCGAATTCGTGAGGCGATGCAGGCAGTTGGCTTAACCGAGGTGATGCACTACTCGCTGGTGAAAACGGGTGAAGAAAACCAGGTCGTCCTCAGCAACCCGCTCCTGGTAGAATATGCTGCCCTTCGTACCGATTTGATGCCTGCCCTGATCGATGCCTTTCAGTACAACCTGGAACAAGGTAACGGGGCACTCAACGGCTTTGAAATTGGGCGCGTGTTCTGGCGCGATGAAGACGGCTTGAACGAAACCGATATGGTGGCGGGCATTCTGGGCGGCGATCCGACGGTGGGCAAATGGGTGCGGAGCGGACGTGAACAGCCGATGACCTGGTTTGAGGCAAAAGGAATGCTGCAAAGTGTCTTTCTGCGGCTAGGCCTGAACGTGGAATATCAGCCCGATCGCCGCAATCCCCTGCTGCATCCTGGCAGAACCGCTTCTCTCTGGATCAATGGCAACCGCCTGGGCACATTCGGTCAGTTGCACCCCCAGCTTTGCCAGGAGCGCGGCTTACCTGATGCCATTTATGGCTTTGAACTCAGTCTGGACGAACTGCTCGACGGCATGGCGCAGGACGAAAACCTGGTTTCCCTGTTCCAGTCCTACTCGTCCTATCCGGCATCCGATCGCGATATTGCCTTCTTTTCACCCGTGCAGTTCTCGGTCGCGGAAATCTCGCGGGCGATTACCCAAGCAGGCGGTAAACTGCTCGATTCCGTGGAGCTATTTGATGAATACCGGGGCGAAAATGTGCCGCAGGGCAAACGCAGCCTCGCCTTCCGTCTGATTTATCGCGCTCCCGATCGCACCCTGACCGACGAGGACATCAACCCCGTCCATGTGAAAGTCCGCCGAGTCCTGGAAGAAAAATTCCAGGCAGAGCTAAGAAGTTAGTCTAGGAAGCTAAATCAATCAGGAATCTATGCCCAAATATGTTCTCTGGGGTCGCTACTGCGAAGACGTGCTGGAAAAACGCGCCCCTTACCGTCAGGCACACCTCGATCGCCTGGCTCAACTAAAAGATGCAGGACGGGTAATCACGATCGGACCAACCAAAGATGTAACGCGGGTCTTTGGCCTATACGACGCAGAAACCGAAGTCGCTGCCCGTCAGCTTGTCGAAGAAGACCCTTACTGGCAAAACGGCATCTGGACAGAATATGAGCTAATGGAATGGATTCAAGCCTTTTAGGTGATGCGAAGTAGTTCCTTCTTCGAGGTAATTGCCTTCCTGCCGGAGCTTCATTCTTCCTTTAGCAATACTGGGGTAACGAAATGGGGGGATATCATCACAAGATATTCCCTGATTTTTTGCTGGATGTTTTGGGTTCTGTCGCTCTTTACTGACGCACGACCTTCCTCTTAATTTAACCTGTGATTTCCCTATCCTTCTCGCTGCAACCCGACCTCATTCATTTCTCCCTGAACCACTGCTTCACACCGATTCTGGCTCAAGCTGCCCCTCTGCTGGGTAGCACCTGGATTGATCTGAGTGCTCTGTTTCTGATGCTGGGAATGTCTGCTTTCTTCTCCGGCTCCGAAACGGCAATCACGGCTCTAGACAATCTGAAACTGCGTGCCCTGATCAAAGACCAGGGCGATCGAAGTGGTTTATTTACGCTCGTCCTGGAAAAGCGGACGCGTTTTATTACGACGCTGCTTATTGGAAATACGCTGGTCAACAACCTGGCTGCGATTTTGACCAGTAACCTGTTTGTCATCTGGTTTGGCAGCAATGAAGCAGTGCTGTTTGCCACGATCGTCGTCACGATTTTGACGCTGGTTTTTGGCGAAATTACGCCGAAGTCGCTCGCGATTAATAACGTCTTACCGATTTTTCGGGTTGTGGTGCGTCCGATCTTCTGGCTGTCGCGGATTCTCTCCTGGACGGGCATTGCCTATTTGCTAGAAGCAATTGCCCAGGCAGCAATTCGGCGATTTCAACGCGATGTTGTGCCGCAAGGTGAGTCGGTCAAAGATTTGCAGCTCATGATCGAGATTCTGGGCGGCAAAGGGCAGCTTGACCTGGACAAACGCCAGCTCCTCAACAAAGCCCTGATGCTCGATCGCCTTACTGCCTATGATGTGGTGAAGCCGCGTATCGAAATGCGAACCATTTCCCAGGAAGCAACGCTGCAAGGCTTCATCAATCTCTGCCTGGAAACAGGCTACTCGCGCATTCCCGTCCAGGAAGAGTCCAAAGACGAAATTATCGGCACAGTGCATCTCAAGCGGGCCCTTCAGGTACTCAAAACCCTTAACCAAGAAGGACAAAGCGATGGTTCTGTGACGCTGGCAATGGACTTGCCCGTGTTTGTGCCCGAGGTTAAGCGGATCGCCGATTTGCTGAAAGAAATGCTTCAGCGTCAACTCCATTTGGCGATCGTGGTAGACGAATACGGTGGCACGGTGGGATTGCTCACGCTAGAAGACATTCTGGAAGAACTGGTCGGCGAGATCTATGACGAAAGCGATCTCCCTGCCCGTGCTAACCTGCGAGGACGAGTGCCCTTCAATCGTCGCATCGCAAGAAATCCTTCTCCCAATCGCTAGCCCCGTCATTCTGAAAAAATTGATCGCAAACTCTTTGACAAAATTCGCAACTTCCATGTACGATGATTAATCGTGGAAAGGACGGGTCGGTGCCCGAGTGGTTAATGGGGGCGGACTGTAAATCCGCTGGCTACGCCTACGCTGGTTCGAATCCAGCCCGGCCCATTCCACGATTTGCCCGTGTAGCTCAGTGGTAGAGCACACCCTTGGTAAGGGTGAGGTCATGAGTTCAATCCTCATCACGGGCTTATTGTAGAGCGACATGATATTTGTCTGTGGCACTACATTAGTAGTGTCGTTGCGAGTGCCGAGCAGTTTCATCGTATTATTCGTGAGCATTGGTGCATCGAGAATCGATTGCATTGGGTCAAGGACGTGACGTTTAACGAAGACAATGCGCTGCAAACCGGCAGCAATACAGTCACGAACTGGTCAGTGGTCCGCAACTTCTTCATTAACTTTTCTTTTTCTCGCACGCTGGGGTTCACTTCGATGGCTGCTGCCAAACGGCAATTTGCCAATCAGTTGGACAAGGTTTTTCCCCTATTACAATGAAACAGCCCTGCTTAACCAGTCAGCACACAACCTTAATTTCAGTCCTACACTGGTTTTAAGCATCCTGAACTTCTCCTTCAGGTCAGGTATATATAATGCTAGGTTCAATCCGTCAGGACCATGAACAAACAACGATCGTTGATGTCTACTCCCTCTGCCAAAGCCAGCAGCTCTGCTCAACGCGACGGCATGACGACTGGAGGGAAGCGAGGCTTCAGGCGGGGAGACTGGGGGCGCGGGCTGGTCGGCTTCTGGGCAATGGCTGCGGCAATAGCAACAGCGCTGGATCTGGGGCTGGTACAGGTTTTAGAACGACAGACACAGACTTTATTTTCTGAGGTCAGAGGCACGGTTGCTGCCCCGAAAGAGGTTGTCATTCTAGCGATTGATGAAAGCTCTCTTGCCCAAGGTGATTTTTTTCGATCGGATCCAAAACAGTATGCCAGTTTAGAACCGATTCAGTCTTGGCCCTGGAAGCGCAGTGCCTACGCGAAGGCTGTTGAAAAATTGATGGCGGCTGGGGCAAAAGCAGTGGCGATCGATGTAATTTTCTCAACGCCCAGCAGCTATGGTGCACAAGATGATCAGCAGCTTGCCCAGGTACTTCAGCAGTATCAAGGACGGATTGTGCTGGCAGCTCGCTATGCAGAAGCAGAAACGCCGCAGGGATTTAGCACCCAACTTGTAGCACCACTGCCTCAATTCTGCAATCGTCCTGACTGCATCGGGTTCATCAATTTTCTAATGGAGCCAGACCAGCGGATTCATCGATTCGGTGAGGCATTTTCGCGCCACCTGCTGCAAAATTCGCCATCCGTTGAGGCAGAGGTTTTACCGCAGGCTCCTTCTTTTGTTGAAACAACGCTGCGGGCTGTGAATCTGCCGTATCAGAAGCCGATCGCCGATTCGATTTTCTTCTACGGTCCGGCAAACAGTTTTACCCACGTTCCTTTCTGGACCGTGCTGGATCCTTCTGCCTGGCAGACCACATTAGAGTCGGGAGCCTATTTCAAAGACAAAATTGTGCTGATCGGCTCAACTGCCATGGTTCATCAAGACTTGCATGCGGCTCCCTTTTCTAAAAGCTGGCTCTATCCGCAGCCGATGTCAGGGGTGGAAATTCACGCCAACGCCATCGCCACGCTGCTGGAAGGACGATCGATCGCGGAAGCCGTGCCGCAAGCTCCCCTCAGAGGATTATGGGTGCTGATCGGGGTTGCAGGCGCAGGCTGGTGGTTGACCCGTCCGCAGCAGCCCCTACGTCGCTTAATTTGGGCGATTGGCTTCGCAGCAGTTTGGCTCGGTCTCAGCTATGGCTTATTTATCCAGGCGAGATTGCTGATTCCAACAGCAGTTCCAGTTGGAGCAATTGCATTGAGCGGTTTGTCGCAGCTCATTGCGGGGTCGGTGAAAGAACAGGTCAAAAAGCGGCAGCTCCGAGACACACTGAGGCAGTATGTCACTTCGCCGATCGTGCAGGAAATTGTCAGCCAGCACGATGACCTTCATGATTTGCTGCGAGAACGAGAACTGGCTTTATCCGGCAAAGTGTTAGCCAGTCGCTACCGCATCACGAGAGTTTTGGGATCTGGTGGATTTAGCGAAACCTACATTGCTGAAGACCTCCAGCGACCGGGCAATCCGTCTTGCGTGGTGAAGAAACTGCGCGTCTTGAGCGACAACCCAAACACCCTCAAGCAGGCACAGCGACTTTTTGCGATCGAAGCAGAAACGCTAGAACGGTTAGGGCAACATGAACAAATTCCGCGCCTGCTGGCATCCTTTGAGGAGGAGCAAGAGTTTTATCTGGTGCAGGAATATATTCGGGGGCATCCCTTAACAACAGAGATTTTGCCTGAGCGATCGTTGCCGGAACAGAAAGTTGTGCAGATGATTTATGAACTGCTGAATGTGCTGGCGTTTGTGCATAGCCAGGGGGTGATTCACCGGGATTTGAAACCCTCTAATATTCTTCGACGACGATCTGATTGGAAACTCATTCTGATCGATTTTGGCATTGCCAAGAAGATTACAACCCAGCTTGCCGAAAGCAGCAACACAAAATTTACGATCGCAGTTGGCACACCGGGCTATATGCCTAGCGAACAGTCTGCCGGACGACCCCAGTTCAATAGCGATATCTATGCGCTCGGCATTATTGCGATCGAGGCGTTAACTGGACAGTCTCCCCATCGACTCACCCATGACTCCAAGACCGGAGCATTGCGATGGAGCCAGCAGGCGCGTGGGCTGAATCCTGCTCTGGTAGCCATTTTGAACAAGATGGTATGCCACGACTTTACCCGCCGCTATCGATCGGTTCAGGAAGCCCAAACTGCTCTGATGTCCCTTTATCCTGATTTAGCAAATCCTGACCCGCAAACGAGCAGTGCTGAAATGGCAGGGACACAATCGGCGCAAAGCATAGCTCCTAGTGAATCCTCTGATCCGATCGCTTCTGAAGAAGACCGTTTCAACGACATGACCCTGCGGCTGCCTGAGGATTGGCTAGATCAGAACGAGGCAGAATCGGTCAATAACATGACCCTACCGCTGCCTGAGGATTGGTTGGATCATTCACCCGATCATCGCTAGCGAAACTTTCAGAAGCTTGTGTAGAATGCGAGATGGGTTTAGTAAGATTACAAATACCAACATCCTTTCACGCAATATCAGACAATCAGGGCAAGTGCGGAACATATCTACCACGTCGCAGTCTTCAACCTTCAGACCCTATCGAAATTCTGCATGGTTCGCCGTACAATTCCCGTTATCATTGCTATTTTGTCAAGTACGGTTTTACTGACAACAGAAGCGCGTGCCCAAACCTCGCTCAATCGTGCTGTGCTCTCAGCAATCCGAAATCAGGTCCAGGTGCTGCAGCAAAACCAGTCTGCTCGTGCAGCTCGTATTTCCGATGTTGTCACGCCTGGACAGGGAGTTTCTACAGCTCGCGCTTCATTAGCAGAACTCCGATTTAATGACGGTTCGTTAGGACGGCTCGGAGAACAGGTTGTCTTCTGGTTCACGCCCGGAACACGCAATTTCCGCATCTCGAATGGAACTGCTTTGTTTCTGATTACGCCCGGACAGGGCAGGACACGCATCCAAACTCCGAATGCAACCGCCGGGATTCAGGGTTCTGCGCTCTTTGTCCGCTATATTCCCGAAACCGATACGACAATTATTGGAGCCTTAACGGATAGTGGCATTCAAGTATTTAATCGAGATGCCTCTCAGCAGCAATCCCTACGAGGTGGGCAGATGGCAGTTGCGATCGGGGATCGCATTGAACAAATTTACGATTTCGATCTAAATACTTTCTATGAAACGAGTACGCTGGTGCGAGGGCTAGCTCCAACCGAGGAACGATCGCAATCAGAGACTCGCGATGCCACAATCTCCCAGGTTCAAGAGGAAATGCAGACTGCGATCGAACAGCAGCAATCGCTCCCTCCCAACGAAGTCATTGAAACTCCAAGCTTTGTCAGAACTCCAGAGTCCAGCGCCACAGAGCCTTCGATCGCGCCACCCGTCTTTGATAATTTCCCTGACTCCAATCAAGTCACCAGTCCGCTTGAAACCCTGACGAATGAAAACCAGCCTCGCAATACGCCCCTAGATCCAAATTCACAGCCCGCAATTCCATCTTTCCAGAACCGATCGGATCAGGTCATTACCGATCCACGAGTTGACGATCGGCGGAATCCAACTGATGATCGTCCCGGAAATGGCAACGGGAGACCGAATGTAGACGATCGTCCCGGCAATGGCAATGGCAACGGAAGACCCGACAACCCTGGCAACAGTGATGGGAACGGACAACCCGATGTAGGCGACCGTCCGGGTAATGGCAATGGAAGACCGAATGTAGACGATCGTCCGGGTAATGGCAACGGCAACGGCAACGGCAACGGAAGACCCGACAACCCTGGCAACAGTGATGGGAACGGACAACCCGATGTAGGCGACCGTCCGGGCAATGGCAATGGAAGACCGAATGTAGACGATCGCCCCGGCAATGGCAATGGCAACGGAAGACCTGACAACCCTGGCAACAGTGATGGGAACGGACAACCTGATGTAGGCGATCGTCCGGGTAATGGCAATGGGAGACCGAATGTAGACGATCGCCCCGGCAATGGCAATGGCAACGGAAGACCTGACAACCCTGGCAACAGTGATGGGAACGGACAACCTGATGTAGGTGATCGTCCAGGTAATGGCAATGGGAGACCGAATGTAGACGATCGCCCCGGCAATGGCAACGGTAACGGAAGACCCGACAACCCTGGCAACAGTGATGGGAACGGACAACCCGATGCAGGCGATCGTCCGGGTAACGGCAATGGAAGACCTGATGTAGACGATCGCCCCGGCAATGGCAACGGCAACGGAAGACCCGATAACCCTGGTAACAGTGATGGGAACGGACAACCTGATGTAGGCGATCGTCCGGGTAATGGCAATGGGAGACCGAATGTAGACGATCGTCCGGGTAATGGCAATGGCAATGGGAATGGTGATGATAGACCGAGTGTAGACAATCGCCCTGGCAATGGAAATGGCAACGATAATGAAAGACCCAATGTAGATGATCGTCCTGGCAACGGCAACGGCAATAACGATAGAGATGATCGTCCTGGCAACGGCAACGGCAATAACGATAGAGACGATCGTCCTGGCAATGGAAATGGCAATGGAAATGGCGATGGCAATGGCAATGGAAATAATCGACCACCCAACGGCAATGGAAATAATCGACCTGATAGAGACAACGAACGACGTAATTGAGATTACGTATTAGCCGCGTGAAGTTTAAGGGGTGTTTACTGAGCTACTCAATCTTGTGGGCTGGTTTTCTGTGCAGCCGCGCCCAGGGCATGAATGCTGAAATTCCGACAGCAGACGCATCAGACGGAGCATCGAAAGCTGAATTGCATGACATTGCTCAGTCTGAACATCAATTTTTTGCCGAGAGCGATCATGCTGTTAGCAATCCTCTCTGGACTCCAAATATTGCCCCTGCGGAAATCATTCTGCCTACACGAGAAGCGTTTAATCCAAACAGCCTTGCTCCAGACTTGAATTTCACAGCCGATTCCCAGATTCGTGGAACAGTTCTGAATGAACTATCCAGCTTAGAAGCGCATCAGGAACAGCAGAACCCGGCACAGGAACAGCAACAAGAGCAGGAAACGCGCTCTTTTTCATTGGAATCTCAAATTCCTCCTGTTCCTACAGCGATCGCTAATGAGATAGAGGAATTCGTAGAAACGCAAAACAATCAAGAAGCTGTTTCGCAATCGATCGATCCAGAATTAGGGAGACTGCGGCTTCGTGAAACGCAACGGGTAGAGCCACAATCGACCGATCCAGAATTAGGGAGACTGCGATTGCGCGAAAGGCAGTTAGCAGAACAGCAAGCCAGTGATCCGGAATTAGGTGAATTTCAACTCCGTGAAAGAGAGCTTGCAGAACGGCGACCGGAGCAAAGCGTCTTTTTTCAAGGCAGAATTGACTATTTTAGAAGCAATAATATTCTGCTAGATGACGTTGATCCTGTAGATGATCAGCTAATCACGGTTGGCATCTCCGTACTAGGCGTTCCAAGCATTGGACCTCGAACTAACCTAGTTGCCTCTGTCGGCGCTAGCCTTGCTCGCTATGGCGATTTGTCAGAACTTAACTACAACAATCTTCAGTTTCGCCTTGGAGTACGCCACAATCTGTTTCCTAACACTTATGGGGAATTGAGTTGGACGAATCAACAATTGTTTTCTGCTGATGATGGTGACCAATTCCTGAATGATCATTCAATTCGGCTTTCCCTGTGGCGACGTGACCAGCTCGCGCCTCGACTTAATTTAGATAGTTTTTATCAGTTCCGCCTCAGCTTTGCTGATCCAGCCGATCGCAGCCGTCTAGTGAATACGCTAGGAATTTACTTGAGCTACGAAATTCAACGCGATTTAGAAGCCGGGTTAGATTATCAGTTTGTTCTGACAAACTTTACTCAACAGGAACGCGAGGATAGTTATCATCAACTAACCGCTCAACTGAGCTACAATCTTTCTCGCAAGACCAGTATTAGTCTATATGGCGGTTTTAGCTTTGGGCGATCGTCCGAATCAAGCATTGATTTTGATAGCTCCATACTGGGCATCAGCTTAAGCACAAGCATTTAGGCGGCGATCGTCTCAACAATCTGCGTCTGATAGGAAACTTAAGGGCGACAAGTCAGAGCCATGGGTTTGAATCCAGTATCGCCCCTATAGAAGATTGCTAGCAGTATTCATAGGATGCAATGATACTCTTTGCCACCACGTTCAACCCCTGAGGTTTCGCACAACCGATCCGCATTGTATTGATTGAGTAGCCGCTCAACCTGGTAGGTTGTAACATCAAGCGTTTTGGCGATCGTCTCTTTCCACTCAGACTTCACCTTACGGTTGGGAGCCTGAGCCAACCACTCAGTTAGACGAAAGCGTATTTGTTAGAATCTGATGACTCGACCAGGGCTTTAGTGGGGAGAGCCTGGCCTCATTTCGCTTGAATCCTGCTTGTCTTGCTTCGTACAGCAATTACAGCGAGGTTGTTTTTCCGACTCAGATTGAAGATAGGCAGTTATTGAGCGGATGCGACTCAACGCATATCGGATTGTTGCTAGTATTTTGGCTCTTTTAGCAAGTAAGTCCCTATAATCGCTATTCATCCTGAGCACCTGAGCTAGTCTATAGCAAGGTTAACCTTATTAGAGTCTGTTCAAGCTCTCGCGTTGGATAGGCGATTTTGTGAATTCTCCTTGTTTTATTGTTGGCAGGTGAATAGGCTTTTATACTTAGCCAGTCGTAGGATAGATTCCGAGATATCAATAATTCTCTATCCTTTTTATTGGCAAGTCTCTTTAGGAAAATGAGTGATTCTGGTAAGCCCCTTGAAGGATTGCATCTGCTAGTTATTGAGGACGAGCAGGATACAAGAGAACTAATTACCTTCATTCTCCAGCTATGGGGTGCAGAGGTTACAGCGGTTATCCACATTTATGAGGCGATAGAAGCTCTAGATCGGTTTATACCGGATGTAATCCTCAGTAACACTCATTTACCAGATGGAGACGGATATATGCTTATCGGTCTGTGGAGAGACAAAGAGGTAGAGCTAGGGATAGAGCCAATTCCAGCAATTATCATCGCTGATTCAGACAGAGAGGTAAGTAGGAATCGCATCCATCAAGCAGGTTTTCAAACCTACGTCTCTAAACCTTTAGACGTGACCGTGATCGTTGAAACCGTAGCGACGGTAGCTTCTAGGCAAGGAGCTAAGGAAAGAGAGCACTGAAGCGATCGAATCCTGTCTAGCTCCTAGACATTCCGGCTATACTGGGCACAGTTTGGGTACAGCTTCAAGACCAAACGCTCAGAATCCTTACAAAATGCGCTCTTTGCACACCCTTGGTAAGGGTGAGGTCATGAGTTCAATCCTCGTCATGGGCTTATTTACTTTAAGAAATAAAACTGCCGATCGCCCCAGGTAAGCTACACTTCTAGACGCTACATCTGGAGAGCAAACTGATCTGATGGGCTAGATGTGTCCTGAGAAAAGGCTCTGGATATGGCAGACCTGCCGTGAGTGCGTGAGGCTGCGATGACCCTTGCAAAAAAACTGTCTTCTGCTCAGCGTCAATCTTCAAACCGAAAAGACCTGCTGAACTTTGACCTGAGGTTTGAGTCGGGCGGGAGTTTGCCGCTCAACGCCTTTTCTAACAGTGCTGCGATCGCTGACTTCAACAATGACGGCAACCTGGATACGGTGATCACGACGTTTGGCTTTGCCTTCAATACCGATGCGTCGCTGTTTTTGGGTACGGGTCGGGGCACGTTTAACCCGGCGATCGAGCTAGAAATTGGTGACAATCCGGGTGGGCTAGCAGCCGCCGATTTAAATGGCGACGGGTTCGCTGATATTGTGGCTGCAAATCGCACCTCAGATACGGTTTCGCTGC
Organism: Leptolyngbya sp. ST-U4; assembly: GCF_039962215.1. Classification (NCBI taxonomy): domain Bacteria; kingdom Bacillati; phylum Cyanobacteriota; class Cyanophyceae; order Leptolyngbyales; family Leptolyngbyaceae; genus Leptolyngbya; species Leptolyngbya sp. ST-U4. Next base: position 86,852 of record NZ_JAMPKZ010000009.1, on the reverse strand, counting down.
TGCTGGGTCGCGGAGACGGTAGTTTTCGCAGCGTTGTTCGGCTTGAGGTCGGCACGCAGCCCCGAGAGGTAGTCCTTGGAGACTTTAACGGAGACGATCGCCCTGATATTGCAGCCGTTAACTTTGGAAGCGGGTCGAGCAGTGTTTCGATTTTGCTAAACAACGGGAACGGCACGTTTCGTGCTGTAAAGACCAATCGCATTTTGGGAGGGCAGTCGCTCGCGCTGGCAACCGGAGACTTTAACGGCGATCGAAGGCTCGATCTGGTCACAGCGGATGCTGGCTCGAATACGGTTTCGCTGCTGCTAGGAACTGGAGACGGCAATTTTCGGGAGTCGAAAAGCTATCGCTCTGGGGGAGCTGTACCGTTTGGGGTGGCAACTGGAGACTTTGATGGCGATGGCAGGCAGGATGTGGCGACAGCAAATAATGGCTCTCGTTCTGCGGGAATTTCAGTGCTGTTTGGCAACGGCAAAGGGGAATTTACGCGGGGAGAAACCCTGCTTCCCAACACGCGAACCACGTCGATTCGGGCAGCAGATCTGAATGGCGATCGTCAAATTGATTTAATTGCAACACTGCAAAATGGTTCCTCGCTGGCGACTATTCTCACCAATGGCGAAGGCAATTTCAGCCGTCCTTTTTTCACCCTAGCTAACAGTGACCCTTCTGCAACAGCGATCGGTGATTTGAATGGCGATCAAAAGCCCGATCTGATTGTCTCTAGCAGTGGCTCGAACAACGCACGGGTTTTGCTGAACCGCACCAGCTTTGTATTTTTGCAGCGTCCTACCCGCAGTCGCGCAGGTACGATCAACGGTTCCCAGGAAACTCGCACGTCGATTTCTGTTAACCTGGCAAACGCAACGTTTCAGCTCAACACCAGCCCCCGGACTCGCTATCCAATCAGAAACTACGCCAACGCGATCGGCACTCAGCTTGAGGACAGCCTCACTGGAAGCAGCGGACGCAATACGCTAGCCGGGGAAGCAGGCAAGGACACTCTACGCGGGCTGGACGGCAACGATACGCTATTGGGCAACGCGGGAGCCGATCGCTTACTGGGAGGGGACGGCAATGACTCCCTCAGCGGTGGCACAGGAAAAAATACGCTTACTGGAGATGCCGGGAGCGATCGGTTTATTTTTGCGACAGGCGCACCCTTTAACCCGCAAGATCCGCCCAGCCGCATTACTGATTTCACACCCCGTCAAGACAAGATTGTCCTCGATCGCCAAACCTTCCCTACCCTGACCCGATCGATTAGCTTTCAGGCAGTTTCGACCTTTGCCCAGGCACAAGCCAGCAGCGCAGCAATTGTCTACGCGCAATCGACCGGGCGGCTCTACTACAATCCCGACGGTGCAATTCCCGGCTTTGCTCAGGGCGGAGTGTTTGCCGTTCTCAGTTCACCCAACCGCCGATCGCTAAGCGCAAATGATTTCAATGTCAGCTAGAGGTCATTGCGCTGTTAGAGTCCAGGCTTTTCTAGCCGCATCGCCTCCAGATCAAGCTGACTGAGCCGATCGAAAGCTCGATCGATCGATCGCTGTCCTCGCAAAAACCCTGTATTCGCGCCCGGACAGAGAAACTGAAGCGTTTCTGGCGTGAATCGATCGCGCAGGGCTGCAATGCTGCGAAGCTGACGCGGCCAGTGAAAAGTTTTGGCAATGCGGAGCGGAACCGGGTTTCCCTGCTGATTCGGTAACAAATGCCGTCCGGTAAACAGAATGCCGCCAAAGCGATCGTGATAAAGGCAGGCAGAGCCGGGAGAATGTCCAGGTGTCCAGATTGCCAGACTGCTGGAGCTGAGGCGAAACTCTTGCTGAAACGTTGTGATTTCCATTTGGGGCAGCAGATAGCCCTCCTGCTCCTGAATCAGCACTTCGCAGCCCGTTTCCTGCTGAATTGACCTGACCTGACCGATCGCCCCCCGATGAGTCAGAAATAACCACCGCACGCCTCCCTGCGCCTGAAGAAACGATCGAGTTGCGGCATCCCACGCAGGACAGTCAACCAGCATATTGCCGCCCTCCTGCAGAATCAGGTAAGCTGTGCCGCCTGCAATCTCGCGGTTGGGAGGAAAGGCAAACACGGTTTCAAACACGGGGCGAGGCGGTTTGACAGCAGCGTTTGAAGGGTTTGAAGCAGTTTCTGATGAATTGGGCACAGGGGAATTAATCACGGGAAGCGGGTGAGAAAAGGGCGGTAGTGAGAACTGACGATGATAAGACTGACGGTGATAAGACTACTGTGACGGTTTACATGACCAGATGGATAGGCTGAAGGGGTCGCTTCGCATGGGTGAGTAAAAGACGGGTTGCCATATCATGCTGCATGAGCAGTCTTCGGGTTCAGCATATTGGGGAAAGCCTCGTTTTCTGCGAAAAGGCTGGAGAATTCCCAGTTCTTCTCCCCATCGCTCCGCAGTTCGCTAAATTACCATATCAAACACTCAAAAGACAAAAATTATTTCTATCCACGATTGTTTTCCTCTTCATCTTAAAACTCCTATCCTGACTCCTTCAAAAGCGTCGAGCAGTTTGGCGATCGAAGCAATCTTCCCTCAATTTTCCCTGATGGATAATTGAATCGATAACAGGCGAATCAGCTAAAAACGGTTTGGCGATCATGCAACCGAGCTATTCTGGATGAAGCATGGTTCAGATTGAGCGGGAATAAAAGGTGAAATTGACGGCATGATCTTGCTGCTCCTGATTATTGGATCGATTACCTACTTTGTGGTTCAGCGCAGTGTGGCGAATTTGACGCGCACCCCGGTCTGGCTACTGTGGCTGGTCATGATGATTCCTGCTTTTGTTTGGGCGAGCTGGGCGGTTGTTAGAGTGGCGGAGCCAATTCCCCTTGAGCTGCTGTTTGCTGCATTTGTAGGCAGTTCGATTCTGTACTGGACGCTGGTGCAAAAAGGACGAATTCCGCCTTCTCAGTCTGCCCAAGCGCAATCTGCCCAGTCCGAACAGCCTGCGTCTGTGGCGAATGTCCGTCCGACTCCACCTCCCCGATCGATCGATCGCGAAGAAGAAGCCAGCCTGCAAAACTGCTTTCCCTGGTCGGTGTTCTATCTGCAAAACATCGAGCATCGCCCCCAGGCGCTCATCTGTCGCGGGCAGCTCCGAACCTCGCCGGAAGTGGCGTATCAAACGGTGCGGGAAAATGTGGAAGCGCAGTTTCGCGATCGGTTCCTCGTCGTTTTTCAGGAAGGCTTAAACGGCAAGCCTTTTTTTGCCCTGGTTCCCAATCCCTACCAGCAGGCAGGTGCAGCCTTGCGGAAAACGGGCGATCGCCCTGGCATTGCGTTAATCCTGCTGTTTGCCACTTTGTTAACCACGACGCTGGCAGGGTTTTTGATCGGCAAAACCAATCCTCAGCTTCCAACGACCTTTGCCGAACTGCTGACCGGACTTCCCTATGCCGTTTCGCTGCTGGCAATTTTGGGAGCGCACGAGCTAGGACACTTCTGGGCAGCCCGGCGCTACCGAATTCGGGCATCTTTGCCTTACTTTATTCCGGTTCCGCCTGCAAGTATTTTTCCTTTTGGGACATTAGGCGCGTTTATTCAGCACCGATCGCCCATTCCCAATCGCAGGGCCTTGTTTGACATTGGGCTACTGGGACCGCTTGCCGGGTTCCTGGTGACGGTTCCCGTTTTGCTGTGGGGTTTGGCGCAGTCTTCCCCAGTGCCCGTAACCGAGGAATCTGGACTGCTGAACGCGGCTTCGTTTAAGTCCAGCGCGTCGGTGCTGCTGACCGTGCTCAGTCGGATTGCGCTGGGCGATCGCATGGCGATAGACAGTGCCCTGAACCTGCATCCGGTCGCAATTGCAGGCTGTCTGGGGCTGATTGTGACTGCGCTGAATCTCATGCCTGTGGGTCAGCTCGACGGCGGGCATATTGTTCACGCCATGCTGGGGCAGCGATCGGGGGCGGTGATCAGTCAGGTGGCTCGGTTACTGCTGATTGGGCTGGCATGGGTTCAGCGAGAACCGCTGCTGTGGGTATGGGCAATTTTGCTGTTTCTCATGCCCGTAATCGATGAGCCAGTTCTGAATGATGTTAGTGAATTGAATAATGCCCGCGACCTGCTGGGAATCCTGGCACTCGGATTGCTGCTGCTGATTATTCTGCCCGCGCCTGCTCCACTTCTCCGGGTTTTGTTTTAGACTCTAGTACACTGCCTGAAGGATAGAGTCATGACCCAGGATGTCCGGCAATGGTTAGGCGAAATAAAAGCCCTGCAACAAAAGCTGACCGAAGCGCAGCAGGAACGAGATGACGCGCTAAAGAGTGCAGCAAACTGGCGCAATTTATATGAAACTGAAGCCCGCCAGCGACGCACCGAGGCAAAACTGGCGCAGCAAAAGGTCGATTCCCTGCAAGCGGAACTCAACGCGCTAAAAGCAACTCCGTCCCTGTCTAATGATTTGGCCGCTTTCTCAGAGCCAGATGCAGCTCGTGCCCAGACGGTTCAGCAGCAGGTCAGCCAGCTCGACACGATCGAGGCACTGCAAGCTCGCCTGAGTGAAGCACTGCTAGAAGCCGATCGCCTGAAGCAGACACTTCGGTCTGAGCAAGCAGCCCATCAGCAGACCCGCGTCGAGTTGACAGCTGCCCTGGGAGATGCGATCGATCGGCTCACTCAGGAACGCACCCGTAACCGCAATTCGGATAACAACCCGGATAGCGGCAAGCTCGAAGATTCAGTTCTCTCCGAAATACCTGCCGTTTTGCCTGCGTCTAAAACCCCATCACTTGAGCTACCGCACTTCGAGTAGCTTCGATCCCGGTTTTGAACTGGTTTTGACAGTGTTTAATCGCCGTATCCGGGTCTTTAAGTCCGTTTCCGGTGAGAACACAAACAATTTTTGCGCCTGCCGGAACCTGATCTTTCACCTTCAGCAGTCCCGCCACTGAAGCTGCACTCGCAGGCTCACAAAAAATGCCTTCCTGAGAAGCCAGCATGCGATAAGCGTCTAGAATCTCTTCGTCGGTGACAGCGTTGAACTGTCCCTGACTGGCATCTCTTGCTGCAACTGCCTGCTTCCAGCTTGCCGGATTGCCAATGCGAATTGCGGTTGCCAAAGTTTCCGGGTTGGGATTGGGTTGGCCTGTCACCAGCGGAGACGCGCCTGCTGCCTGAAAGCCCATCATCCGAGGCAACTTGCAGCGATTTTCCTGATGATACTGACAAAAGCCCATCCAATAAGCGGTAATATTGCCCGCGTTGCCTACCGGAATACAGAGCCAGTCGGGAGCGTCACCCAGCACGTCTACAATTTCAAAAGCGGCGGTCTTCTGCCCCTCTAATCGATAGGGGTTCACTGAGTTAACCAGCGTGATCGGGTAGTGCTCTGACATTTCCCGCACGATTTCCAGGGCACGATCGAAGTTTCCCTGAATTGCCAGCACTTCTGCGCCATACAGCAACGCCTGTGCCAGCTTGCCCAACGCCACATAGCCATCTGGGATCAGCACATAGGCCCGCATTCCGGCTCGTCTTGCATAGGCAGCAGCGGCGGCTGAGGTATTGCCCGTACTGGCACAAATCACCACTTCTGCTCCGGCTTCCTTCGCTTTGGTGACTGCCATCGTCATGCCCCGGTCTTTGAAGCTGCCCGTCGGGTTCAGACCGTCATACTTGACCCACACCTGCACTCCGCGTCCAATCTCAGCGGCGATCGCAGGAGCGGGAATCAGGGGCGTATTGCCTTCTAGCAGCGTCACCACAGGGGTTTGATCGGTGACGGGCAAATAGCGGCGATAGGTTTCAATCAAGCCGCGCCAGCCTCTCTGACCCGCAACCGATTGAGCTGCCAAATGAGCGTTACCAGACGAACCAGAACTATGTGTATTAACAGACGGTAAACTAGCAGTCACAGCGAATTTGTGAATGAAGAACTTAGGACTGAGATGGTATCTCACCCGTTCTCTCAAGTCTAGTGCGATCGAGTCACATCAGCCAAGTGTAAGGGTTGTTCACAGGTTGGCGATCGTTCCCTTGAGGGGATTTGGAGAACGTTTGCTTCACAGAACGTCATGCAGCAAATCCTGTACTGTCCAGCCACTCAGCACCAACAAAGACAGCAGAGCAATGGCGAGAACCGTCAGCGGAATCCAGAGCTTATTTTGAGGTTGAGACATTTCACTAAAGTTTACGAATTTTAATTCTGCCGATCGACTTAAACTGCTTCTAGCTCATAACTTCTAGCTGAGAAAGGAAGCAGTTTTATGGCTCAGCTCTATGACTCATTTATGATTCAGTTTTATTCCTTATATAAAGTCTGTCCCCGGTACAGTGAAGCTTCCAATAAGCAGCCTAAAATCCCTGCTCCTACGGTAGTGCTCGATGGTAAGGTATCGAGGAACTCAATCCATCTGGTGATAGCGGTGAACGATACATCGCAACCCTGAAGTAGTCTTCCAAGGTTCTTGTATGTACAGACCAGGCTGCACAGAATTATTTCTTTTAACCCAGGCTCAGAATCCTCTATTTCGAGGAGTTATTTGGGTTAAACCTAATTCGGTTATCCAGGCAGTTGCAGCAGTGCGTATTCCGGGTGGCTTGACTCCACCGTGAGTTTGGGTTGTGTGGTGCTGGTGGGCAAACTGCTGACTACGATCGCGGCAATGCATTCTTGAAAATGCCGATCGTGCTTGTATTCTGCTGCTGATTGCTTTGGGAATCCTGGCGGTTACTGTTCCTGTTCGATGAACTGAATTGACAAACTAATTGATGAATTGAATTGATCGGTTAGCGGTTGCGGTGGTTTGGTCGCGCCCAATCGGCCGATTGATATTGATTTTACGATTGCCAAAATCTTGAACTATTCAGGCGAAGAAATGTCATACCGAGTGATTAGTCTGTTCCAAGCGAGGCGGATTCGAGCTTTGCGATCGAAGCTTCGGAGAAAAGCGCAAAGCCCAAACCTCAAGACTGAAGTTTTAGCCGGAATTACAGTAGCACTAGCCTTAATTCCCGAATCGCTTGCGTTTGCGGCGATCGCCAAAGTCAACCCAATGGTCGCGCTGTACACCTCATTTTGCATGGCAGTGGTCACAGCGATCGCGGGTGGGCGTCCGGCAATGATCTCAGCCGCGACTGGCTCAATGGCACTTCTGATGACCACGCTTGTGGCAAAACACGGTGTTGAGTATCTCTTTGCCGCAACTGTTCTCACGGGTGTACTTCAGATTTTGATTGGCATTCTTCAGTTAGAACGCTTTTTTTCTTTTATTCCACCCTCGGTCATTGCCGGGTTTGTCAACGCGCTGGGAATTTTGATTTTTCTGGCCCAGTTGCAGCAGTTTGTAGGAGAACCGTGGCAAATGTATGTCATGGTTGCCGTGACGCTGGTGATTGTTTATCTATTCCCCAGATTGTCTAAAGCAGTTCCGGCTCCGCTGGTTGCCATTGTCTCAATGACCCTATTTGCGATCGCCGTGAACCTCCCCGTGCGTCGGGTTGGCGACATTGGCCAAATAACGCGCAGTTTGCCCAGTGTACACCTTCCTGCCGTAAGCCTTTCGCTAGAAACGATCGCCATCATTTTGCCGTATGCTTTGACGCTGGCGATCGTCGGGTTGCTGGAGTCGCTGTTAACTGCCGCCCTGGTGGATGAGTTGACGGACACTCGCAGTTCCAAAAACCAGGAAATTAAAGGACAGGGGATTGCCAACGTGGTGACGGGGTTCCTGGGCGGCATGGCAGGCTGTGGGATGGTTGGTCAATCGATTATCAACGTGCGATCGGGCGGACGGAGCCGATTATCAACCGCTGTTTCCGGTGCTTTTTTGCTGTTTGCCATTTTTGTGCTGCGAGATTTGGTGCAGCAGATTCCAATGGCGGCGTTGGTCGGAGTCATGATCATGATTGCGTTTGAAACCTTCGACTGGAATTCGCTCAAAACGCTCCGCAAAACGCCTTTGCCTGAATCGATCGTTATGCCAATCACGGTAGCGATTGTCATTTGGACCCATGACCTGGCGAAAGGGGTTTTGGTGGGGGTCATCCTCAGTACCGTTGTCTTTGGCTGGCAAGCAGCTCAGATTAGAGCAACGACGACTCAGCACAGTGAGGTAAAGACCTACCATTTGTCGGGTCAACTGTTCTCTGGTTCAGCAAACCGGTTTCTGGAACTATTTGACTATCAGCACAATTCCAAGCGCATCGTTCTTGATTTTAGTGCAGCTCGTCTCTGGGACTGGGCAGCCGCAGACGCAGTTTCAAAAGTCGTCAAGAAGTATCAAATCCTCGGTAAACAAGTAACACTGAGCGGGCTTAATCCAGAGAGTCAGGCGATCGCCGAACAGTTTGGACTGATGCAGCTTGCCGATTTTGATTGGTTCGTCGATCAAAGTGCCTAGTACCCATTTGTACGAAGGGGCACTTTCATTTTTGGTCTCTTTGCGGGGCGGTATCAGCAAGTGTAGGGGATAGTTGGTTTGCGCTTGAACCACAACCGGGGACAGATTGTACTGTAGGATAGCAACTGTTCTTGACCGATCGGCGTCTTGCTCAGGACAGGTCGTTAAACTGCCTGTGTTCCACTGCGATTTGCCACTGCGATTTGCCACCCCGATACACTGTTGCAATGAAAGACCTCTTTGCCCGCGAAGCCCTGGCTCAGATTCCCAAAATCCTGACGCTGCTCGATCGCAATCCGCACAGTCCAACTTATGGCTGTTTCGATCGCAACTTCTGGCACTACAAAATCATTGATTTCCCAAGCGGGATGTCCCAGGAGTTTGTGCTGCCGCTGACGCTGGCGTATGAAATTAACCTGCCGGGCAACCCTTACTATCAGCAGCCTGTGATTCGTGAATGGGTGAAAGCAGGCATTCTCTACGCGGCAAAAAGTGCTCACGCAGACGGCTCCTGCGACGATTATTTTCCGTTTGAGCGAGCAGGCGGTGCGGCAGCATTTTCGCTGTTAGCCTGTCTGGAAAGCTATCGGCGGCTGGAGTTTCAGGACGAGCGAATGCTGAAATTTTTTAGCCAGCGGGCAGACTGGCTGGCGCATCACCAGGAAAGTGGGCGGCTCACGAATCATCAGGCGTTGATCGTGCTGTGTTTGGAGTTGCTTTCTCGACTGCTAAAGACAAATCGCTGGGATCGGGCAAAGGCGCAGCGACTCGAACAGGTTTTTTCCTGGCAGCACGAAGAAGGCTGGTTTCAGGAATACGAAGGCTGCGATCCGGGCTACCACACGCTGACCATTTCCTGTCTGGCATGGCTGTATGAACTCACGCCCGATCCACGCCTGCAAGCATCACTTACCCAAGCCGTCAAACTAGCGGCAGAATTCGTCCATCCCGACGGCTCCTACGGCGGCGAATACACCAGCCGCAACACCTATAATTTCTTTCCCAATGGCTTTGAGCGAGTCGGACGCTGGCTCCCTGAAGCTCTGGCAATCAACGATCGCTTCCTGCAAGGACTGGCAAACGCCAAGGCTCCCTGCTACGCGGACGATCACATCATCGGACACCACACTTGGAACTATCTGTTGGCATGGCAAGATTTTGTCGAGTCTCGTCCGGCAATTCCAACTCGATCGCAGGGTCAAGTTTGGCTGAAGCAGGCGGGTTTGCTGATCGATCGCCGCGAGAATACTGAGCTGTATCTGGCGTTAAATAAAGGCGGCGCATTCAAACTTTTCCGTGACAATCAACTGATTGCGTCCGATACGCAGTTTTCCGTGCAGGTGCGGCAGGGCGGCAAGCTCAAAAATGCGGTGGGGCATCTGGTGAGTGACTACACGATCGACCTTCAGCCCAACGAAATTGAAGTTCGTGGCAGGCTAGGTTGGGCAAAACAAAAGCAAATGACTCCCCTGAATTTGATGATTCTCCGAGTCGTGATGCTGACAATCGGACGCTTTTTCCCTAACCTGATTCGCAAAATTTTGCAAAAAGTGCTGATTGTGGGCAAGAAAGACGCGCCGTTTCAGTTCACACGCCGACTAATCTGGCAGGATGGACACTGGCAAGTGCAGGATCAGCTTCAGGCAAACGATTGGTTCAATGTGGTGAGTGCAGGTATTGGCGGCGATCAGACTTCGATTTATGTGGTGATGAGCCGCACGTTTCAAGTCGGACAGCTTCAACCCTGGCTGGATTTGACCGAGAAGGTGAAGTCGCTGAGGATGGGGGAAGTTTTAACGATCGATCGAACCCTTTAGGAAAGGTTTGAATTGGGATAACCCTGACCCGAACTGCCCCCTAGCCCGCTAATGCTGGAGGGAACCTGGCACTCTTTAAGCTGCTCGCAGTCTCTCAAAATTAGAGCATTTGGGGACAATATTTGGGGACAATGCAGGACAGATACTGCTGGCAAATTATTTCTTCATATCCGAAGCCCTGATTTTGCCGTTTCCTGGGTTACAAAACTCGAACATCTCGCTTCTGATTGTAATGAACTTGTAAGGCTTTCAGGGTGTTAAGCGATGTTTCGCCAGCAGTATCAAAACTGCGTAAGAGTCCAATTAGCAAGAGACGCGACAACATGATTGGCTTTCAATTAAATGGCGAGCCAAACAGCAATTACACACGCTTAAACAAACTTCGAGGCAGCAACTTTTTTACAGTCGCCGCCCCGAAAATACCGCGCTACTTAGACAATTGCTTATGCAGGAATTAGCACAGTGTCAATGATGTGAATGACGCCATTATCAGCAGTAACATCTGGTGTTGTCACGCTAGAATTGTTCACCTTAACACCTTGGGAGGCATCAATCTTTACGTCTGAACCTTGAACGGTCGTGGCTGACTTCAGCTTCACCACATCCGCCGCCATCACCTTGCCAGAAACAACGTGGTAGGTAAGAATTTGCTTGAGCTTCGGGATATCTTTGAGCAAAGAATCAACCGTGCCCGCAGGAAGCTTTGCAAATGCTTCATCATTCGGTGCAAAGAGTGTAAATGGGCCAGCACCCTTGAGGGTTTCTACGAGGCCAGCAGCTTTGACAGCAGCAACTAGGGTGCCGAATGAACCAGCGTTTACGGCAGTATCAACAATGTCAGACATTTATTTACCTAGCTTATGTGTCTGTAACAACCATAACGCAATTGCTGAAAACATTATGTCGTTTTTCTCAGTATCCGGCTAAAGGAATGGATATGCTCTGCTTGGCAATAAGAATACTTGTAAATAGCTAGACTTGATTAAATTTAAAACTGTTGTCACCGTTCACCAAACTGTCCGTGATTTAAAAGATAATCTTCTGATAGATAAGATAGTTCAACCCATCTTCAAAATCGAGAACGGCTTGATCGGTCTCTTTCAAATTGGCTATTTCTGAACCCTTATCAGAAATAGAAACGTTTAATGAGCCGTAATATAAGGTGTGGGAAGCGAAGATACCGTTGGCGAATTCGTTAGAGAAAATCTAGGCGAAAGGTCTCTCATGAGATGAGGGTAAAGGTACATGGCTGAACAGAGGTGCATTATGTCCATGCAACCCCAACCGATTCTTCCAGTTCTAGAAGACGCTGCAGCAGTTGCACGAACCGACTTTCCGAAAGGCAACCTTTATCTCCAGATCCACGCTACCCTTGGCAGCATTTATCAGGACGAAACTTTTGCCTCGCTCTTTTCGAGACGCGGACAACCAGCTCAAGCTCCCTGGCAGTTAGCATTAGTTTGCGTGATGCAGTTCATAGAGAATCTATCCGACCGTCAAGCCGCAGATGCTGTTCGTGCTCGCATTGATTGGAAGTATGCTCTCAGCTTACCGCTGAGTGATCCAGGATTTGATTACTCCATTTTGAGTGAGTTCCGCACTCGTTTGCTTGCAGGCAATGCAGAGCAATTGTTGCTGGACAAATTGTTGGAACAATTACGCCAAAAGAAACTACTCAAAGGACATAAACGGCAACGAACAGATTCAACTCATGTTCTCGGGGCAATTCAGAGCTTGCATCGACTAGAGACATAGGAGAAACCTTTCGTGCTGTGCTCAAGAGCTTAACGGTTGTGGCTCCAAACTGGCTTCAGGAGCATTTACAAGTGGAATGGTTTGACCGGTATTGTCGCCGCACTGAGAACTATCGATTGCCAAAACTAGACAGCGAGCGAGAAGAATGGGGGTGCGAAGAAATTAAATGGACGATAAAGCACAAAACTAATCAGGCTGATGCTGCTCTAGAGCCAGCGATCGATCACCCTCACCGTTTCACTCGAATGTGGAATCAGTAATCCTCTAAAAAAGAGTTCTTCGGTCATTCCCGGCATAATCAATGCCCGTACAATAACACTTGCGATCGTCCAACCTGAAGTTTGAATATCCAGCGTCAGGAATTGCGAGCCGAAACCGATCGGGAGGTAAATCAGTCCATAGAGCAACAGCAGCCCCACTGCCCAAAACCAGGATTCTCGCCCTGGAATCGTCCGAATCGATTTGACTACCCGGAGCATGATTCTCTGTCCTATCCATCTCATGTCCAGTGCCTCACTGAATTAATTCTATGAAACGCCTGATCTCGATCGCCGTTAGCCTCATCATTCTCGCAGTCATTTACTGGAGGATTGACTTTGCTGGACTGCTGCAAGTATTTCAGGACAGCGATCGATTGTGGATGGTCGTGAGTTTGGGGATGGTGATTCCCTTAACCATGTTCACTGCATGGCGATTGCAGCAGTTGATGCCGCCCGGAACGCGATTGAGATTTGGCGAGGCAAATCAGCTTATTTTGGCAGCCAGCGTCTTGAATATGGTGCTGCCGTCCAAGATGGGGGACATTGCGAAGGCGTATTTTATGCGCGATCGGGGGCATTTGAGTGGGACGCTTGCCCTGTCGCTGGTGGTGTTTGAGAAAACCTGCGATTTGCTGTCGCTGCTGTTGTGGTGTGTATTTGGGCTGCTGCTTTACCCGCAAAAAGATTGGCTATTCTGGATCATGACGGCGACGGTAGCGATCGGGCTAATGCTTGGACTGGCACTGATCGGACTGCCCCGCTTTGCCCAGAGTTTCTTTCAAATGGCGCAGGCCCTTGCCCCTAAAAAGCTGAAAGCCAAGCTGGAAAAACTGAGCGGTTCTTGGCAGGAGATGCACGATTACTTTTGGCGCGATCGGCTTCAGCTCACAAAGATTGCCGTAACGTCGGTGTTTATCTGGTTTCTGCACCTGCTGCAAATCTGGTTTTTTATTCTGGCACTCAACGCCTGGACTCCGTTTTTGGTGAATCTGGCACTGTCGCCCCTGGCCATCCTGGCAGGGCTGCTGCCCCTGACGTTTGCAGGCGTGGGAACCCGTGATGCAGCTCTAATTCTGTTTTATCAGCCTTATTTCAATGCTCAGACAGCGGCGGCTTTGGGGCTGCTTTGCACCTCGCGATATCTGCTGCCTGCGATCGGCGGACTGCCTTTTCTGGGACAATACCTGTCAACCCTGCGGGAAATGCGGCGGATTAAATCATGATGCACCTGCCTAATCGATTGCCTTTGAAGTCTGATCGATCGCGCCTGATCTTTTGGCTCGGTCTGAGTTTGCTCATGTCGCTGGTCTACTGCATTCCGGCTCTGATAACGGCATTCAGCAATGAATATGTAATTCAGGACGATGCGCGGCAGCACGTTTTTTGGGCCAGGCGGTTTCTCGATCCGCAGCTTTTTCCCAATGATTTGATTGCCGATTATTTTCAGTCCGCTGCCCCCGATGGCTATGCAACTCTCTATCGTTTTTTTGCCGGAATTGGGATCGATCCCGTCTTTCTCAGTAAGCTGCTGCCGCCCGTTTTGGCACTGATTAGCACAGCCTTTGCCTTTGGCATTGGGATGCAGTTTTTGCCGCTACCGATCGCCGGATTTGCCTGTGCGCTGCTGCTCAATCAGAATCTCTGGATGCGCGATGATATTGTTTCATCGACTCCTGTAGCGTTCATCTATCCGTTATTTCTGGCGTTCCTTTACTTTTTACTGCGTCGATCGCTTATTCCCTTAATCATTGTGATTGTTTTGCAGGGATTATTTTATCCCCAAAGCGTCTTTCTTTCTGCGGGGCTATTATTCATTCGCCTGTGGCAATTTCGTGGTGGAATTGGATTGAATCGATCGCATTTAAGATTATCGCTCGCCGGATTAATTGCTGCTTTTTTGATCCTGCTGCCGTATGCACTGCAATCCTCTCCCTATTCACCGATAATTACCGCAGATCAAGCCAGGCTATTGCCTGCGTTTAGTGAAATAGGTTGGTCAAAGTTTTTCGTGAATCATTTCACTGACTTCTGGTTATGCGGTAAACGAAGTGGCATGATGCCCACTGAATGGTGTGATTTAGCCAGAGAAGGCAATGCGTTGGGATGGCTAGGAATTCCGCAGCTTTGGCTCGTTGTATCGCTGCCTCTCCTTCTAAAATTCCGAAATCGGTTTCCTTTCGCCAATCAGGTTCGATCGCAAATTATATTGCTGCCACAGTTTCTCATCGTATCGTTGGGCTGGTTCCTTTTAGCGCATCTGGTTTTGTTTCGGCTGCATCTCCCCAATCGCTACACCGAGCATAGTTTTCGCATGATCGCTGCTTTAGCGGCTGGTGTAGCGATCGTCATTCTTTGGGATTCCCTAATGCGTGTCCTGCTAACTCGTAAACCAATGAACGGTCGAGTTCAGGCTGCCGTAGTTTCTGGTTTGTCTGTCCTTGCTGCCGGATTGCTCTTTTTGTATCCCTATACATTGCGAATTGATGGCGATGCGTTTCCCGTAACAGGATATGTCACGGGTGAATTTCCAGAACTGTACCGTTTCTTTCAGCAGCAGCCCAAAGAGATTCAAATCGCATCGCTTAGCGTTGAAGCCAATCAGCTTCCCAGTTTTGCTCAGCGATCGATTCTGATTGGCGGTGAGGGTTATTTGCTGCCCTATCACATTCAATACTTTGAGGAAATGAGTCAGCGTACAACCGATTTGATGCAGGCGCAATATAGCCCTGATCTAAATCAGGTAAAGAATTTTATTCAGAAATATGACGTGGATTTTTGGCTAGTTGAGCGATCGTCCTTTGAGCCAAAATACCTGGAAGAAAACTCAATCTTTCGTCAGTTTCCAGCAGTTTCTCAGCAGCTTCAACCCGGCAATGCTGCCCTGCAACAAACTGCACGAGCCTGTACAAAGGCGCGAATTCGCCGCTTTCGAATTTTGGATGCAAATTGCATTCAGCAGCAGTCTTAATTGGGGCAACAGCGAATGCAGAGAAGCGAACCCTTGAAGTAGAACTTGCTGGTTTGCAAGCTACCGCCTCAATGATTCGCCTCAATTTGTTTGTGAGTTAGTTTGATTAGACTGATCGATCGCCGATCGAAGATAATCCCACGTTGATCGCTCAGCTAAATTGCCTACGGCATCGGGTGAAACAGCAGGTCAGGAAAGAAGCGATTGAACTCAATCACGGTGGCTGACAGAACGACCAGGGTGACCGTTAGTGCCACGGGTGCGAGAGAGAGGTACTTGACGAAGTTTTGCATAGGATAGCTCCAGAGGAACGGAAGAGAGAATCAGAAACTAGCGCGGTCCGACGGGAATTTTGTTGTCGGCCTCGACGAGTTCACCCGTGGTCAGCTCTTTCAGGGCAGCCAGGGGCCAGGCGAGGGCAGACACAACACATTTGACGGCGAGCGGCACATCAATCAGAACTTCCTTCATTTCGGGGTTCTTGGTTTTCCGCACGTTGATCAGATAGGAGCGACCCGACCAACCGATCAAGCCTGCAATGTACAGGAACATGATGCCAGGAATCATAAATTCTCCGGCGTGGCTGAGACGACCATCTGCAATCAGGTGAGGTAGACCGTCAGGACCGCAGAGTACCTGGGAGTTAGCATAAGCCTCGAAGCGAGCCTTTGCCTGAGGAGTCCGAGCCTGGGCAGCCCGGGCCTGGAAAGCCTGAGATTCGCTGCAAGGGGTAAGTCCAGCGATATCAGCCGAAGCAGGGGGCACGAACCCAACCCACAGGAATAGAACGACAACGAGAGCAAACAATCTTCGCATGGAGTTGTTTCCCTTTATTACAAAAAACAAAGAAATTTGTACAAATTGTTAAGGAGTTTGTACAAAGAAGATTAGCGTTTCAGTGCAATCATACTCTTCCAGGGAAACCTCGTAAAGTTAAGCTTTTAAAAGAACTTTACGCCTAAATCAAACCGCTCAAACGATCGATCGAAAACCCTACTGCCGTTAGCCATTCGCCTTCACTGCCTCGTTTTCAGCAATTTTCTGTCAAGGGTTAGTTTGCAATTTTTAACTCTATATGTTTTTTTCGGAGCACATTCAGATCGTAATAGGTTGATTAATTTTTGCAAACAGATTTCTGCTTGGCTGCAAATTGATTAAGAGGCTAGGAATAATCCTTCATAATTTAGTTTGAGGCATCGCTTCGGACGACAATCAAGCATCATCAAGAACTCTCACAAGGCTATGGCAACCGTTCTGGCAATCGAAACAAGCTGTGATGAAACTTCTGTCGCGATCGTACGCGATCGGGAGGTGCTGAGTAACATTGTCTCTTCGCAGATTAAACTGCATCAGCAGTATGGCGGCGTTGTGCCCGAACTGGCTTCGCGACAGCATCTTGAAACCGTTAATTGGGTGCTCGACGCAGCCTTACAGCAGGCAAAACTGGACTGGCAAGCCATTGATGGCGTTGCTGCGACCTGTGCCCCTGGTCTGGTTGGTGCGCTGTTGGTGGGTGTGACCGCAGGCAAAACGCTGGCAATGCTGCACCAAAAGCCGTTTCTGGGCGTTCATCACCTGGAGGGGCATATCTACGCTTCTTACTTAAGCGAGCCGGAACTTCAGCCGCCGTTTCTCTGTTTGCTCGTGTCAGGTGGGCACACAAGCCTAATTAATGTGAAAGACTGCGGACACTATGAAACGCTGGGGCAGACCCGGGACGATGCTGCCGGAGAAGCGTTTGATAAAGTAGCGCGGTTGCTCGATTTGGGCTATCCGGGTGGTCCCGTGATCGATCGCCTTGCCAAAGCAGGAAACCCCGCCGCGTTTGCCCTGCCCGAAGGCAAAATCTCTTTGCCCGAAGGCGGCTATCACCCTTATGATTCCAGCTTTAGCGGCTTAAAAACTGCCGTGCTGCGCCTGACCCAAACCGTTTCACCAACTGATCTCTCTGTGCCTGATCTGGCTGCTAGCTTTCAGGCGGCGGTTGCTAAAGCCTTAACCAAAAGAACGATCGCTTGCGCGTTGGACAATGGGCTGAAAACGATCGCAGTTGGCGGAGGCGTTGCGGCGAATAGCGGTTTGCGCCATCACCTGCAATCGGCAGCGGAGGAACATGGTCTGCGTGTGTTGTTTCCACCCCTCAAATTTTGTACCGACAACGCAGCGATGATTGCTTGTGCGGCTGCCGAGCATCTCGATCGTGGTCACGTTTCCCCACTAACGCTAGGTGTTCAATCCCGGCTGTCGCTGGGGGCGGTAATGGATTTGTATAACGAAGCAAGCTAAGCCGAGTACTTTTCTAAAACTGCCCGAATTTCAGCAACCGTCACATCGGGCTGCTCAATCATGGCGAGATGACCGCAATCTGAAATTTCGCTGACATTGTGACCGCAAAACTCAAAAGAGGGATGAAAGCTTGCCAGATGGCGGACGTATTTCGGCTCCATCACCGTGTCTTTTTGTCCGGTAATAAAATGAACAGGCTGCTGAAGCTGAGCAACTACCTGGGGAAGCTGATGGACTTCGGCTTCGGTCGTCGAGTCGAGCAAGCTCCTGAGGGCAGCTTCTGCATTGGCTACCAGCAGGTCTTGCAGACGTTGCTTAGCCCACCGTCGGGCGATCGGACGATAAACATTAATTCGGGTCAGAAGCAGGTCGAGAAACGGCAGATAGGACAACCAGCGCGGACGAAACTTGACTAACTGTTCTCCCGCCAGGCGAAACCGCTCAAACTCTTCCTTCAGATAAATCCCGCCCCCTGCGTTCACGCAAACCACACCCTCGATTGTGTCAGGCGCGAGATGGGCTGCCCATAGTGCGATACTGCCGCCCAACGAATGACCCACAATCCAGGCTTTTTTAATTTGCAGTTCCGCCAGCAGGTGAACGAGATCCTGAGCATAGGCAGCAGGGGTATAGCGATTTGAGCTTATCTCAGCCTGATCAGCCGCTGTCTGATCGGGTAGGGAAACCGGGACAGAACCGCTTGCCCCACTGCTTGCCTCACGATTTAATGTTGGGTGATCAATCGCTACTGAAGTGGGACTTGCCACACTAACGGCTGTTCTTTGAACCACGGTTTCAGGCACGGGTTCGGTTAAATCGAGTTCGGTTAAATTTTGAGGCAAGGCTTGGGCAGCAGGCGCGCTGTTAGGAAAATTTTGAGAATGACCGAAACCTCGCAGGTCATAAGCAAGGCATTGATAGTTTCCTGCTAGCTGCTCAATCACAGGCTGCCAATAAGCCCGGCTCAGTAGCCAACCATGCACAAACACCACAATTGGCATATCGGTGGGTGCAGCGGTGGGCGCAAATAGCTCGTAGGCATGGGGAAACCCCAGAACATCAACAGTTTTGACCATACGATCGCAGTATCAATTGCCTTTTAGCACAGCAAACTGCCCAGAGCGATAACGCAGTCCGGCTTCGATTTGCTCTTCTGTCTCTATCATAGGTTTGCTGGGAGCCTGTTTCCAAGTTTTAGCTTCCCGCTCAAGTCAGAAATTACAGAAAGGAAGAGCGTTAATGCGGCGATCAGGAACCGAATACGCGGCTCGTCGGGTACGAACGATCGCGGTTTAAGCCTCCTCAGCCTGCCCGGAAGCTTTTGTCGATTCGCCACTTGCCTTATAAGCTGCCCAGCCGCCCAAATGGGAAATATCGGGCCAACTGTACTGTTCAACAAGTTCATGGGGGTAAAGCATTGCCGTTACCACTGCTCCGCTCTCCAGCACAACATCGCCGGGATACATATTGGGCGGTTCGGTAGAAACCAGGTATTCATATTGCTCGGAGCTAAGTTCGTAAAGCTCCCCCGGTATAGAGATGCCTCCCTCTGCTACCTGATAAATGGCAGGATGCCAGCCGTTTTGTGCTGCATGAAGGCGATACAGGGGTTGAGTCTTCGCTTCACGGACGAAACGAGCAGACTGTAGATTTTGATGGTCTGGCTGTCCCCGCAAGGCAGAACCGCAAATGAAGACCTGTTTCGGCTCGGAGCTAGGTTGGGTCATGGATGGTTCAAAAACTGCTGATAAGCGTTGCAGCATTTAACCTAAACCGATCGCCTACCCTCTGGCAAGAACTAAATCGAAAGCGTTTTCCCAGGAGTGAGGGGCGAAAAACGGTTGTCTGAAGCCCGTTTCATCACGCTGCTTCTGCCTGCTCGCAGCACACGCAGAGGATAACTTCTCTCTTTCGATTTTGGCTGCAAATTTGTCTTATCCCCCAGGGGAGAGGCAGCATTCAAGCAACTTGTTTATCGTTATCACTTGAAAGGTGATTAACAAAAAATAAACACAAAAAACAATGGACAACATTCAAGACTTGATTGTAAAGGCAAAAGATAACCTGCCCGATGTTACCCCCACGCCCCCAGAATTTCATTCCCAAGCCACCGCTTATGAGCTGAAGTCTCGTTTAGAGTGGGGAGAGCCGGGTCTGACAATTCTGGACGTGCGGGACCACGACGCATTCAACGATTGCCGTATCTTGGGCGCAATGACAATGCCGATGGATAAAGTACCAGGATTGGCAGAATCAACCATCCGCAAAGAGCGGGATCTTTATGTTTATGGCAATGACGATGAGCAAAGCGCACAAGCGGCTCAACTGCTCCGTCAGGCAGGGTTCCAGCATGTTGCGGAACTAAAGGGCGGACTTAAGGCATGGCGCGAAATCGAAGGTTCGATTGAAGGAGTTGCATCAAACGAGTCTCCGGGTCCGGGTGCTTACAATGTGGTCGAGCGGCTGAAAGATTTCGCTCAGGAAAAGGCACACGAAAAGCCGATGCAATAATTGCTAAAAGCGCATTCCTGTCGCGGAGAAGGTTTGACTCGAAGTAATCTCATGATGTTGAGTACGCTTCTGGTCAAACTTTCTTTTAAGGCATATTCATTCAATTGATTCTCAATTTATTGATTGGTTGAGTTCTCATTCACCTGTGAGAGGCACGATCGCGTGTCTCTTTTTTTGCTCTGTCTTGTATGGTGTGTCCTGTCCTGCACCGAAGCTCTGCAAAGAAGGATTTTTGAAAAGTTGTAAGTTGTCGATGTTGCCCTGAATTTCCCATGCCTAAATCCCTGATTAAGGGGGGACTGTGATTAAGGGGAACTGTGACAACCGGAACCAAGCGAGGTTCTGCCAGAATAGCTACGGTGGACGAATTACGGCTCTGTAAGCAAAACGAGCTTGCCCATGAGCGAACCCATTTCCAGTAATCGATGGGCGGCAGCGGCTTCTGCAAGCGGAAACGTTCGATTCAGGTAAATCATGAGGTCCTTCTGGTCGATCAGGTGGGCACACTGCCGCAAAATTTTTGCCTGATCTTGCTGCGCCTGGGTCATGCCCCTCAGCATGGGGGTTAGCATCAGTTCGTAGCTCACGCGCAAATTTCGATCGCGAGCTGTTTTCCAATCGGTCTGAGAATCAGGGGCGAGAATTGTTACCACGTCTCCATAAACCGCAGTTTGGGCAAAGCTTTGAGACAGCACTTGACCGCCGATCGTATCAAAGGCTAAATCCACGCCTTCGCCGTTTGTCCAATTCAGCACTGCCTCGATTGGGTCAGTCTCCCGGTAAAAAATGACGTGATCTGCTCCAAGCTGCCGCACAAACTTTGCCTTTTCCGGCGTGCTGACCGTGGTACAAACTGTTGCCCCTGCCAGCTTTGCCAGTTGAATTGCCACATGACCTACACCTCCCGCCCCCGCATGGATCAAAACCTTGCGCCCTGCTTCCAACCGCGCCCGATCGTATAATGCTTCCCATGCTGTAATCAGCACCAGGGGAGCCGCTGCTGCCTCTGTAAAGCCGATCGAGCTGGGTTTTAGCGCGGCAAATCGCTCATCGACGATCGCAAATTCCGCATAGTTGCCAGGATGCCCTCCTAAGCCACCGTTGCAAAAATACACTTCATCGCCTACGCGAAACTGCTGTACACCAGAGCCAACTGCCTCGACAACTCCTGCTCCATCACAACCCAGAATGGCGGGCATTTGCTCTGGGTAGAAAGTGCCGCGCTGCCGCAGTTTGGTGTCGATCGGGTTGATGCCTGCTGCCTTGAGACGAATTAGCAGTTCCCGCGCTTGCCGAATTTGTGGCGGTGGTACGTCGTGTACCTGCAAGACTTCGGGACTACCAGGGGAAGTCATTAGAATGGCTTTCACAGCTTGTTTCTTACTCGTCCATTTCAGGATAACGGAGCCATTTTAGGTTTAGAGGAGTCCAATACAAATTTTTTGATGACGAATTTGTAATAAAACGAAGCTCTATTCAGTCTATTCGGTCAACAGATGAGATCTGAGTTGGGTCAAAATTGCTTGCGCTCGCGTCCAGAGAATTGAACCACCTGCTGCTGGCTCGACCGTATGCGAAGCTGTTGGTAAACGACGAGCCAAGGTCGTCCCAGAATCTGGGGAGTGAACGGTGCTGGTGTCTAAACCACCGTACCAAAGGTCTACGGGAATTTTAATCTCCTCTAGCTTCATCGTCCAGGGGCTGAGCGCATTGACCAGATCCCGTACATAACCTTGTGTTCCCTGTGCAAATCCCCCTTGCAAACAATGCTGATATGCTCTGCCAAATGAGTCACTGAGATAAAGCGATCGATCGCACGCTGCACTCATTTCAATAATGAGATGCCATAACCCTTCTGGAGTTGCGATTTGCGAAAAGTATTGCTCAAATGCTGCTGCATCCTGTTCAATTTCCGCAATCATTCGCGAAACATCAGAATGCAAAAGCGGTCTGATTTGGGGATGGGTTAGCTCATCCTGCCCTGATACGATCGCGATTGCCTCGACTAGCCCTGCTCCTGCCAGCGCAAATGCAAAAGGTGCGCCTTGAGAAAATCCTACGGCGGTAACGTTCATGAGGTGATGTGCCTCAATTAATTCCTGGATATCTGAAACCCACGACGATAGTGTTTTGGTGGGGTGAGCATCGGATGCACCTAAACCAGGACGATCAATGGCAATAAGTTTTAAACCAAGCTCTAGGAGATAATTTGTGCCAAATCCCAGTGATCCGCTCATCCCAGCTCCGGTGCAGAATAAGACAGGCAATCCTTCAGTCGCTCCCCATTCCGACCAAGCTAGTACACGACCATCGCGAAGCTGCATTCCGGTTTGCCGATCGGGAGGTGTAATCAATACGTTCATAACATTTACCCATACTTAGCGATATCAAACAGAAAGGTTATCTCATCGCTTTGTGTCGATCGTTCACGTTTAGCAGGGAAATTTGTCCTTAGACGCAATCAGGGCAGAGCGGCGAACCAACTCTACCCCGGTAGCGTGATCTGAAGCGAATTGGGAAAATTCTTGAACGTCAACGATGCGAAGCAGCTCCCCCTGTGGGGTAATCGAGACTGTGAAGACTGAGGGGAACCATCTCGCCGCTGGTCGTAAGTCCCAAAAGCATTGGCTCCTGGGGTTTAATGAATTGACCCGTGAGGGCACATCGTTCTTCCTGAGTGGCTTGCGCCTGCACTGTGATGCGAATGTCCGATCGCGATAAGACAGGCTGAGCATCGCCGGACTTCTGATGCACATAGTTCCACAAAATGTCGCGGATGAGGGCTTGATAACCCTGGTTGCCGGATAGTTCTTTCAGTTTGTCTTTCAGTTCGCGCTCTAGCCGAATGCTCGTCACTTCCATTTCTGTCGTTGCGGTGCGATTCAGCGTGTACATGCTTTTCTTCTCCAATTATGTAGACATCATCGTAATACAAGTGTAGTATGTTATCTGAAAGATGCAAGTTTTCCTCCTGCGAGGTTTAGCCATGATGAACGCATTGCTCTCGATCGCTCTGGTTCAGTCGCTCGTTTTCGCGGCAGAGATGCGGCTAGCTCTGCGTGGCGACGATTTCGATCGTGAATTTAATCATGGCGAGAACCTGGACGCACAGTATTGGCTCTATCCACTGTTCCTATCGGGGCTGCCCCTGCTGCGACTGCGACTCGCACTACGATTTGCACCACTATTTTTTACCCGATTTGAAGCAGGACTGCTGGAACAGCCAGAAAGTCATTTATTCAGGCAAAGCGGGAGGGCAAGATGGCAGTTATTTGCTGGATCAACACCCTGTTAAATCCTCAATCTGAGTTTTAATCCCCCGCTTCTTACGGATTTTTGGAGGCGGGGCTTGTTGCTGTCTAAATCGATTGCACTCATCAGTTGCCTCAATACCCCCCCATATCAATTCACTCAATCCAGTAAACCCGCAATTCCGAGTTACGAATTACGAATTGGTATTCCGTCTCCAGTTCTGCTGCAATTTCGATCTGCAATTTCGATCTGCAATTTCGCTGCTGAAGTTTTTGCTGAACTCTTGAACTGCCCCGGAGTCTTTTGGTCATGCTGAAATTGACCTATACCGAAACAGGATTGTACCTGGAACTTGTGCCGGAATCGATCGAGGAATGGCTACACCTGCGGCTGACGCTCTCCCTGCGAACCAGCCAGTGCTTTCACCTGGAGCCAGGAGCCGCCTCATTTCTGCTGCCCGCCAACCTGCAAGGATTAATCCGCTTGCATCGCCTGATCCACCGCACCGAGCAAGAAATTACTATCACGCCTGCTGACCATCGATCGGTCGAAATCAGCCTGCGGGGAATCTGGATTGCGTCTATAGCTCACGAAGCCGAAGGCGTTTTTGTGATAGCGATCGATCAGGCGATTGAATCGTTGTTGTTTGAACTATGGCAAATGTCAGAAATGGAAATCTCTCCGCTCAAATATTGAGAGGGATTTGAATCGTAGTTTTGTCTTGAATTTCTTTGATTGTCTACTGTGGAGGTGGCTTGAACTTTAGAAGTTAGAAATTTTAATTGATTAAGGGATTGTTTGAGAAATCTTAAAGGTTCTATATCGTTCTCTAAATCCCCTGGCTTTCGGGGGACTTTGAGAATCCTGAGGAGGGCTACGTTTCCCAGGGTTAGGGGGTTAGGGAGTGGTTCGCCTGATGAATGTTACTTCTCAAACATCCCTAACATTGATTAGATGCAAATCGCTCGTTTTCCCTAATGGCTGTTAGTATCTGTTCGTAGGCAATGTCTCCTACTTTCATCGGAAGTAATGCGTTTATTTCCTGGAAGTAGGACATTCAAGATGAAAGGTTTAATTCAGCGATCGCAATCTGCCGAAAAGTCAAATCATGCTTATATCAGCAGAGCCTTAACCCAGGAAGAATTTCCGCTTGCCCAAAGGCTAGTTTATCAAGTTTTTGTTGAGGAGATGGGTTGGGTTCCTGAGGTAAACAATCCCTCTGGAATTCGGTTTGGAACCTGGCAGAATGATCTAATTTTTGTGGATGACTATGACTCAGCTTCTCAGTGGTTTGGCACGTTTCATCACGATCGCCTGATTGCCTGCTGGCGGTTTTGTACTCCGTTAGACGATCGCTTTGAGCTAGAACGCTATCATGCAATTCCAGCTCTTCTAAAACAATCAAATAATCTAGAAGTGACCCGATTAGTCATTCATCCTCGCTATCGTCATACTTCAAGGATTTTGCTCCACCTTGCTCGTTCAACCTATCAGCAAATCTGCCAAACCTTTGACTATGTGTTGACGGCAGTTGCCTTTCCTGATCCCGGTAACCTTTATCTCAAATTGGGACTCAAAAAATTAGATTTACCCTCTTTCAAATATTCACCGTCTGATGTTTCCGAAGTTTCGCTGATCACGCTTGATTTAAAAGATAAGACCACATTAGTAAGTGGTCATTCTGATATTTATCAGTCCGATCGGTCGCACTCCTTAAACTGATCAAACTGATCTCCCTGTACTTTTCCAGGAGAAACCAATGCTAACCTTAACTGCTCGCCCCTATACTGGTCAGGCTGACCTTCAGCCCTTGACAAATTTGATTAACCAGTGCGAAGCCGCCGATCGCGAAGAGGAACTTTCCACGATCGAAGAAGTTAAGCAAGAGCTTGGTTCTCCTGGCTTCGACCCAATGCGAGATATGCGCCTCTGGGAGGAATCAGGAGAAATTCTGGCAGTGGCTCAGATCTGGCTTCCCCAAGCAGACGATCCAAACCTGAGCGGCTACCTCTGTCTCTATGTGCATCCCGATCGTCGCTATCAGGGATTGGAGCCAGAAATGATCGCCTGGGCAGAAGCGCGAATGCGGCAGGTAGGGCAGATCCGCCAGCAGGAGTCGATTTTGCGATGCGGCAGCCAGGATATTTTTCACGATCGCATTGCGATTATCGAAACAGCTGGTTTTGTGCTGGAGCGGCAGTTCTTCACCATGCGGCGATCGTTGCTTGATCCCATTCCCGATCCGGTTTTTCCTGTCGGATATCAACTATTGGACGGGTGCGATGAGCTAGACGAGGCCGCTTCCGTGGAGCTGTACAACCAGACCTTTATCGACCACTGGAATTTTCATCCTTTAACGATCGAACAGTTGCAGCACTGGTTAGCAGAGCCAAACTATCGTCCTGAACTGGATCTCGTTGCCGTTGCCCCTGACGGAACCTATGCGGGCTTCTGCTTCTGCTCGTCTCAGTCCGAAGCGAACAAACACCAGCCACAGCCAATTAGCTGGGTTAACGCTCTGGGAACGCGGCGCGGCTTTCGCCGGATGGGGTTAGGACGTGCCCTGCTTCTTGCCGGACTGCATCGCTTGCGATCGATCGAAATGGAAATCGCTCATCTGGGCGTGGATCTAAACAACCCCAATCAGGCACTTTCGCTCTATGAGTCGATTGGCTTTGAACCAATTAAAACCTGGCTGACTTACAGCAAGGCGATTACCTAATTCTCAAACCTTTTCTCGATAAGACTAGAAACTAGAAGACGGCTCAAGCCGCTGCAGCGTGACTACAAACAAAGTCAGCAAACCGCTTCATCAAATCCGGGTTTCGCCAGCCCTTGCTGGTTTCCTGCATCATAATCTCCAGTGATTCTTGGGGACTAAAAGCGGGTTTGTAAGGGCGCTCATGCGTCAACGCGTCATAGATATCAATGAGTTGAAACACCTGCGCCAGAAAAGGAATCTCATCACCCCTTAACCGATCGGGATAGCCTGACCCGTCCCAGCGTTCATGATGATGGCGAATGATTGGCGTTACGCCCCGCATCGTCTGCAGCGGCTGGCAAATTTGCTCACCAATTAAAACGTGCTGTCGCATAATTTCCCATTCGGCGTCACTGAGCTTGCCAGCCTTCAGCAAGACTGCATCAGGAATACCGACTTTGCCAATGTCGTGCAGATAGGCTCCCCACGACAAGTCGCGCACTTCGTTGCGAGGAAGCCGCAAAAACTCACCAAAGGCTTTACCCTGCTGCACCAGTCGCTCGCAGTGGTCGCCCGTGTTAGGGTCGCGACTCTCGATCGTCCGGGCGATCGAAAACAGCACTTTTCCCGCATGATCCAGGTCTTCGTTGAGGCGTTTTTGATGAATCAGCGACTTCACTCGTGCAGATAGCTCTAGCTGATCAAAGGGTTTGGAGAGGAAATCATCTCCGCCTGCTTCAATACCTCGAAGCCGGGCGCGTCGATCGTTCAGAGCCGTCACAAAAATTACGGGGGTTAAGCGTGTATGCTCATCTTGCTTAAGCTGTCGGCACACTTCGTAGCCGTCCATTCCCGGCATCATCACGTCTAGGAGGATTAAATCGGGATTGGCTCCTGCAAGGCAATTGAGAGCAGCTTGCCCATTTTCAGCTTCTAAAACCTCGTAGCCTTCAACTGAGAGTAATGCAACCGCAGTCGTTCTGCTGGAGGGGTGATCGTCAACAACCAGAATCTTGGGTCTATCTGAATCGAAGCGGTTCACAGGAATGTCTCACTTACGAATATAAACAGTGAAGAGTGAGGGTAGACAACTTCTTCAGCGTTCTGAAACGCGAGTTGGTGCTGCACAAAATTTCTCTTAGCGTTTAGCGGCTTTAACTTTTGTATCTTCACCAGTATGTTCAATCAGGATAGGTAGAGGATCAGGTTTTTTACTGATATCGCAGTACCTCATGGACACCGTCAATCGGCATAACACTGAATCTCGTCTAATATCGATTCACATTGAGGATGATAGTCGTCGATTCAAGCCTACCTTTCCAAAAAACAAAAACTAATTCTCGCCTAACCTGTAGCTGAGGCAATCAGGCTGAACTAATTCGACGCAGACAAAACAAAATCAGGACAAAACGAAATCAGAACAAAGCAAACGATACTGCAGAAGCAGTTTAAGTCTTAAACCTATCAGATAAATTCTATCAAATAAGTAATTAACACTCCAACCGCTAAAGCCCGTTAGACTCCTGAGAGCAATAAATCTGCGTCAACCTTTGCATTTCTATTTCCCTCGCTGAGAGTACACAAGCAATCCTCAAACTAAACCTTCGTAACAGGCTGCTCCATGTCGAGCTTTATTGATAAAAGGGATGCAGAGTAGCTCTCCTTAAGCTTTGAAGTACCCTTTTAGAGTACCCTTCTAAGTACACTTCAACCAAACTGAAAACCCCTCAGATCAACGGACTCGGAGGGGCGATGTAAAACTTTTGAGGCTGATCAAACAACCTTATCAGACCAAAATTGGCGATCGTCCCAGAAGCAAGCTTAGAAGAAAGCAGGCTGATGACGGAGCAGGCTGAGGAATTCTTCGCGGGTCTTTGAATCTTCCTGAAAAACACCCAGCATCGCGCTTGTCACCGTCCAGGAACCGGGTTTTTGCACACCGCGCATCGACATGCACATATGAGTCGCTTCCATTACGATCGCTACGCCTTTGGGTTCGAGGATTTCCTGCACTGCTTCTGCGACCTGGCGCGTTAGACGCTCCTGCACCTGAAGCCGCCGCGAATACATTTCGACAATGCGGGCAAGCTTGCTCAGACCAACGACTTTCTGGTTTGGAATATAGGCAACGTGCGCTCTGCCCATAAACGGCAGCATATGGTGTTCGCACAGGCTAAAGAAATTAATGTCGCGCACCAGCACCATCTCATTGTGCCCTTCGTCAAAGATGGCTCCGTTCACCAGTTCTTCGAGCGATTGCTGGTAGCCGCTGGTGAGAAACCGCATTGCCTCAGCCACCCGCTTTGGCGTTTTCAGCAATCCTTCGCGCTCTGGGTCTTCGCCAACGCTGACCAGCATATCGTGCACCGCTGCCATCATTGTTTCTTGAGCACTTTCTGGGATCGGATACAGCTTTGCCTCTTCACCAGAGCGAGTGGTGCGATCGGGACGAGTCGTGACGCGAGTGACATTGTTAGCCGAATCCGCCACCGTTGAATCTTTTGCTTGGGGAGAGGGACCGCCGTTGAAACCGTTAGAAGAAGCAATAGTCATAGTTCAGTAAGGGTAGATCTCAGAATCAAATTAGATGTCAGAAACAAATCAAAAGGGGTGAAAGAGGTTTTACAAAGCTCCGCCACTGGGCATGACGGTGAGTTCCTCCACCACTGCACCGGGCGGCAGTAGGGCAGCATGCAGAATGGTTTGCGCCACCACATCGGGCGTGAGCATTTGGGTGCGATCGAAATCTGCCTGTACCGTCTCTGTATCCCAAATCGGCGTGTTGGTTGAACCTGGACAAACCGTAACGACCCGAAGCCCATTTGCCCGCTCTTCTGCCGCCAGGATTTTAGAGAGGGAAATCAGTCCCGCTTTGCTGACGCTGTATGCGCCCCATCCGGGAAACGCCTGATAGCCAGCGATCGATGCCACATTGATCACCATGCCCCCCCGACGCTGTCGCATTCCGGGCAGAATGGCTTGAATGCACTGGAACACGCTCGTCAAATTCAGGTTGATCACCTGCTGCCAGTCCGATAGAGGGGTATCGATCAGGTTTCCCGTATAGCCCATTCCAGCATTGTTAACCAGAATATCGATCGGCGTTTTGTGATCGATCGCTTCAAACTGAGCTTTAATCGAATCAATCGCTGCCAGATCGATCGAATAAGCGTCAGCCTGAACGCCCAGCTGAGTGACCTCATGGGCAACTGCATCTAAGGCACTCTGGGAGCGACTTACAAGCACCAGATCAATTCCGGCTTTGGCAAATAAAAGCGCAGTTGCTCTGCCAATGCCACTACTTGCGCCCGTGATTAAAGCACGTTGATGGGCACGTTCAGGAATTTGAGCGGTCATGAAATTTTCCAAATACTTGCAGAAGGAGCGAGCGAAAAATACCTGCTAGAGAAATATCTAGCGAAGCCGTGGCGGATAAACCCATTTTGGAGAAGAATCGGTTAACCCCAAGTCAGATGCGCTTATGCAAAAAGCCGATTGCCTTGAAAAAGCAGGTTCACAGATGGAACATTGAATCTGGGAACTGGAAGAAGTACAGTGCTGCGCCAGAAATGGACGGGGGACAGAGACTAAACTGATAAAAGATCAAAGAGGTGCAGGCAGATCGCGATACTGCCTATCCTCCTGAGTTTGAACCAGTTAACCTGCGTCAGCAGCAAGGTTTTATGTAAACAAATGTTACATAAAAATTATAGCATTGGCGGTCGGGTGTTCGCAGATCGATCATCACTTTTCCTATGAATTCCTTCCGCAGGTAGGTGACTTTGAACGTTCATCGTTGATCTTAGACGATTCTTGCAGTGCAATTCCAGGTCGAGCAACTTTCGTCCGATAAATTTCCTGATATGTTTCACAGTTTTGCCTCAGCTAAGTGCTAGAGCAAGGCTCAGGAATTGTGCTAATTCAGGTTGAGCATTGATCGCATTAGACAAATTAAGCCGATTCCTGAAATTGACCAATTTGGCGAAACTTTTGATAGCGGAGTTCACGTCGCTGATGCGGGGTCATTTGGCTTAGTGTTTGGAGATTATCCAGCAGAGCATGCTTCAGTGTGGCAGCGGCAGCAAGCGGGGCAGAATGCGCTCCCCCGATCGGTTCCGGCAAAATTACATCTAGAATGCCGAGTGCCTTCAGATCTGCTGCGGTAATCTTCAACGCTTCAGCTGCTTGGGGAGCTTTGCTGGCATCTTTCCAGAGAATCGCCGCGCAGGCTTCAGGACTGGCAACGGTATAGACCGAATGCTCAAACATCATGAGCCGATCGCCCACGCCAATGCCCAGCGCACCACCTGATCCGCCTTCGCCAATCACTGTACAAACGATCGGCACTTCCAGGCGAAACATTTCTCGCAAATTGACGGCGATCGCTTCTCCCTGTCCCAGCCGTTCCGCTTCTAAGCCTGCATAAGCTCCAGGCGTATCGATAAAAGTAATAATCGGCATTCCAAATCGATTGGCGTGATCCATCAGGCGCAGTGCTTTGCGGTAGCCGCCTGGAGACGCCATGCCAAAGTTGCGGCTGACGTTATCTTTGGTGTCACGCCCTTTCTGGTGTCCCAGCATCACTACCGGACGACCTTCTAAGCGAGCAATGCCGCCTACCAGTGCGCGATCGTCGCTGCCTGTGGTTCGATCGCCATGTAGCTCCATCCACTCATCGCTGATTGCCTGAATGTAGTCCAGCGTACTGGGACGACGGGGATGACGTGCCACCTGAAGCCGCTGGGCGGGAGTTAGACTGCTAAAAATTTCCTGCCGAAGCTGCACCGCTCGTGCCTCAAGCTGAAGAATCTGATCAGACACATCGACATCATTTTCTTCTGCCAGTTCCCGAATCTGGGCAATTCGTGCGTCCAGTTCTACCAGGGGCTTTTCAAAATCGAGCAGGATGGGTTTGCGATCGGTGCTGACCATGTGAGGGAGAGGGGTGAAGGGGTGGGAAGATAGGGGGGTGAGAGGATAAGGGGCACTCCAGGAGGGAGTGCTTGCTAGAGCTTAGGGGAAGTTTTGCTGGAAATCTCTAAACAATAGTTTACCTTACGGTTCGCACCCTTCACGGCTCCAGTTTCAGTCGTTTGCCTCATGGTTTATTCAAGCGGCGTAGCTCTTTGAAGGCGCGATTGTCCAAGTGTGTAAAGCTAATGGAACGATAAGATCAAAACTGTTCATTCCCGATGGTTCAATTATGACGGCGGCGGTTGCACTCCATAGTGTTTATAAGGTCTACAACAACGTTCAGGTGGTGAACGATTTGTCTTTGACGATCGCACCTGGCGAAATTTTCGGCTTGCTCGGCCCCAACGGAGCCGGGAAGTCCACGACGATTCGGATGCTGACCACCCTGACGCAGCCCACTCAAGGCGATATTGTGGTGGCGGGCTATGATGTGGTGCGGCAGCCCTTTGGCGTGAAGAAACAGATTGGCGTGGTGCTGCAACAGCTCAGCGTTGATCAAGATTTGACCGTCTGGGAAAACATGGAATTTCATGCGCGCATGCACCATTTGTCTCCGGCAAAACGCAGGCAGGAAATCAGCCGCTGGCTGGACTACGTGGAGTTAGCCGATCGCCGTGATGCGATGGTAAAAACGCTATCAGGTGGAATGAAGCGCAGACTGCAAATTGCCAGGGCACTGCTGCACGAGCCGCAAATTTTATTTCTGGATGAACCCACGGTTGGACTCGACCCGCAAACGCGCCGCCGTCTCTGGGAAATCATCAAAGGACTAAATCAGCAGGGCATGACAATGCTGCTCACCACGCACTATATGGAGGAAGTCGAGTATTTGTGCGATCGCATTGGCATTATGGACAGCGGCAAGCTGATCGAGCTGGGTACGTTAGAAGAACTGCGACAGCGACACGGGGAAGGACTGGTGATGAAGCAAAATGGCGATCGCTGGGACTATCAGTTTTTCCCGACGTTGGACGAAGCGAAAACTTATCTAGAACACCAGCCCGACAAAACAGGGATGATGATTCGCCCCTCTAACCTGGAAGACATCTTCGTCGAACTCACCGGACGCAATCTCGACTAATTCACCACTCAAAACACTAGCCATCCTCTCTTTATCTTTATATCTTTTACCCTCCGAGTCAGTTTTGGTCAGGGCACAATTTCTTTTGCTCATTTATCCCTCCACCCCACCCCTTCCTATCCCCTCACTCACCCTCTTGCCAGAATCCGCTATACTCATCAGGCAAAATCTGTTTCTCCTTGCGCCAGAATGCCTCGCCTTGCCGCACAAATAGAAGCGATTCTCTACCTGAAAGCTCAACCCCTAACGATTGCCAAAATCGCAGAATATTCTGGGTGCGATCGAGCACAGATCCAGGAAGGCATGATTGAGCTAATGGCGGACTACGCCCATCGAGACAGTGCGCTGGAAGTGGTTGAAACGCCAGACGGATACTGTCTTCAGCTCCGGGAAGCTTATCAAGGTTTGGTGCAAACGCTGATTCCGGTTGATTTAGGGCGGGGGGCACTGCGAACCCTGGCGGCGATCGCCCTCAAAGGTTCTATCAGTCAGCCCGATTTGGTCGAACTGCGAGGTTCAGGTGCTTATCAGCACGTTCAGGAATTAGTGGAGCTGGGCTTTGTGCGGAAGTGGAGACAGTCCGACGGCAGATCTTATTGGCTTCAAGTCACGGACAAGTTTTATCAGTATTTTCAGGTCGACCAGTTGCCCCCGCTCTCCGACTCTCTTTGATTCTTGGCTCCCTCTGCTTCCGGCCCCTTCTGCTTCCGGCCCCTCTCCAGCTCCGTATTTCTTCCGGCAGGACTTAGCAAATCGAAAATGCTACCTTAAGACTACTAGGCACAGGAGCAGGTAACAATGGCACAATAGATCGACAAGACCGCAATAAATGTTCAAACAGTTGTAACTTAAAATTGAGGCTTGCTATGGTGTTTAACCCTGACGATTTTGAGTTCTTCGGTAGTGATACTGGAGAGGGTCAGGCGAATCAACTGTTGAAGTACCTTCAGCACCAATCTCCTGAGGTTCTGGCGCGAGTCGCTCGATCGGTTAGCCCAGAAATTAAGCAGATTATTTCTCAAAACGTCCAGGGCTTGGTTGGCGTTCTGCCTTCGGAAGCCTTCAACGTGCAGGTCACAACCGATCGCGACAACCTTGCAGGTCTGCTGGCATCGGCAATGATGACCGGGTACTTCCTGCGGCGCATGGAACAGCGCATGGAGCTAGAAGCCAGCATCAAAGGCTCAATTTCGATGGGACTTGACCTCGAAGACTAAGGCAAGACCCAATTTTCACGGATTCGGAAAGGCAATCGGGCGAACCTGAATAGTTTTTGTTTCATTGCCACGCTTGACCTCAACCGAGACAGAGCCGCCGACTTGACTGGTCTCGATTTGTTGCTGCACATCTGAAGAAGTGGCAACGGGTACATTGTTCACTTTAAGGATCACGTCGCCTGGACGGATTCCTGCTGTCTCAGCAGGGGCGCTTTTCATGACCTGAATAATCATAACGCCCTGCGTATCGCTAATTTTTAGATTGAGTTCTGGGTCTTCGTTAATCCGATCGCGTAGATCCGATGTGAGATCCACCATTTGAATCCCCAAATAGGGGTGCTGAGCCTGTCCTTTGTCAAATAGCTGCTGAGCAATGCGCCAGCCTGTCTCGATCGGAATTGCAAACCCCAAGCCCTGTGCGTTTGCTCGAATTGCAGTATTGATGCCAATTACTTCGCCGCGATCGTTGAGCAAGGGTCCGCCAGAATTACCCGGATTGATTGCCGCATCGGTCTGAATAAATCGAACGCGCCGATCGGGAATGCCCACTTGAGAACTCGATCGCCCCGTTGCGCTGATAATGCCTGCTGTCACTGTATTGTCTAAACCCAGCGGGTTGCCAATGGCGATCGCCCACTGTCCCGGAATCAGGGTTTCTGACTTGCCCAGCGTCACCGTGGGTAGGCTTGCCGCATTGATTTTAATGGCTGCAACGTCAGTGACCGGATCGATGCCCACCACTTTGCCGTCAAGCGTGCGTCCGTCTTTCAGAGTGACTTTTACGGTGCTTGCCCCTTCAACCACATGGGCATTGGTAATCACTCGCCCGTCTTGGCTGACGATAAAGCCCGACCCCGTGCCCTGTTCAATCCGATCCTGAGGCGGGATGGGAACGTCTTCGCCAAAGAATCGTTTGAAGAAGGGGTTTTGCAGCGCGTCAGGAAGCTGAGACTCGACCGATCGTTCAGAGTCAATCCGCACCACGGCAGGACCCACCTTTTGCACAGCATCGGCAATGAAGTTTTGATTGCTGCCAATCGGCAGGGGAACCTGAGCGACTGCCTGAGTTTCCTGAAACAGCACAGGGGAATGGGTTGGTGCTGGGGATGCAGTAGGTTCAGTCGGACGAGTGACCGATCGCATATAGTAGGCACTTGCCCAGCCTGCACTGCCCCCGATCGCCAGCAAGACGGCATAAAATCCCACGTTCTTCATTGACAAGCCCATATTTCGCTGTTTCGCAATCCGCACGGCTCATATTCTCCCCCAATACTAACCAGAATCGCTTGGGAATTGGTAATGGCAATTCAGCTAGCCGCAACCATAAGCAGAATTTGTCAGAATTGAGTCAAGCTTGTGTAGAAGGATAAGAAACTTTGGTGGGTGTCTTGTTTTTTAAGAATTGGTTGGCGATCGGGCTGCAATTCTCCTGGGACTGCGCCAAGCGATTACCCCTTAGGGGAACAGCGAAGCGACCGATTCCCTTGCGGGAGGAAGTGCTTTGCATCAGCTCGATCGGTATTTTTCTCACCGGGTGGCTCAGTGGGGGGGATACGTTAACTCAGCCTGTGAAAGCTCAAACCTTGACCGTTCCCACCCCTTCTGTTTCGACCTGTCCTGCCCCTGCCCTATCGCAGCTCAACCGCCATCGCATCCAGTCCGGCGAAACGCTAGAGAGCATTGCTGCCCGATATAACCTGATTCCGGCGACGCTGATCGGCTTTAATCCCCGCCTGCGGAGCGGCTCTGCCCCTGTTGGAACCGAAATTGTGATTCCGCCCTACAACGGTATTCGGGTTGATGTGCCTACCGGAACCAGCCTGCGGAACCTTGCCAGACGCTACAACGTGCGTCCGGATGTTTTGTTTGAAATTAATGGCTGCCAGACTGCTCCCAGGACTGTCTTTGTACCGGGGGTCAACTGGTCGCCTAATCCGGCTCCGACCACTGCCAATAGCCCGATCGATCGCTATCCTCTGCCATCGGTTGCGCCAATTTTGACTCGCTATGGGTGGCAGCTTAATCCGGCAAGCGGCAGGGTGGTATTTCAGAGCGGCGTGAATTTGGAAGCGGCAGTGGGGACCCCGGTTTATGCGGCAGGATCCGGGACGATCGCCTTTGCGGGAAATCAGGCAGGCTATGGAAATCTGGTGGTGATTAATCACAGCCAGGGACTTCAGACCCGATACGCTCATCTGCAAAGGATGAATGTGCGCGTTGGTCAGACGGTTCGCGTAGGTACGACGATCGGTACGGTGGGGTATTCGAGCGGTAGCTCAGTCGGCAATTCGGGAAGCAATTCGGGGCAAAGCCAACCTTACCTCACCTTTGAAGTGCGATCGAATTCTGATTTAGGCTGGGTGGCGCAGGATCCGGGAAACTATCTGCGGCAGTTGCGATCGGGCGGAAGACGGTAATCTTCTGTAAAAAATAAAGCGACAAATCAAAAAGTAAGGTGAGCAATGCCACCCTATCCTTAAAAGCGTCCAATTAAAGAATTTCGCTACTCACTGAACTGATACATGCCGCCATTTAGATCACACAAATTAACCGCAGCCTGTTCAATCGATTCGCCGTCCTCAAACACGCCCTCAATGTCGTATTCGCACTGAGTGCGATCGTCGGCGATCGTCACTATTATGCTTTTTCCTGACCCCAGGACATCAAGCCCCAGAATATCTTCCTCCCAGTTCTCCACATCGGTTGGAGACGCGTAAAATTCCATCAAGGTGTAGCTGGTAGCGTTGTTTAGCGTAAACTGCACGTCTTCTGCCAGAGCACTTTTGGCACCGATCGCCACCAAGGGCAGTGCAAAAACCATTGCAGCAATTGCCTGTATCTGAATTTTAGAAAGCACAGCAAATCTCCATTTGCTTAAAACGACTCTTGATTAGCTTTCCTCCAGGAGCGATTGGAGTCTGACGAAAACCGGATTCTCTCTACAAGTTCCAGGTAAAGTTTGAAACTTGAACTCTTGATCTGCTCAGCATATTTTCAGAAGAAACTTTTTTAGACCGCCTGCAAGAATGCTAGCTTTCCTTCTTGATCCCGCTCCCAGAACGATAGAGCAGCCTTGAGTTCCACGGACTTCTCGTCCTGCTCCCCTTTGCCTCCTCAATTCAATCGAGTGGGAGAAGAGGCTGCGGGATAGCGGAGGTCAGTTCAGGATGGCTACTTCGCTCTGCAATTTTTGCCGCAAAAAAGGGGCGGCTGCCCCTCGGTTTGTTATTGATTAACTGATTGTTCAATGATCTGCTGATTGATTGGTTAACCGATCGGTGTGACCGATTGCTAACCATTCGATCGTCCTACAGCGTCAACGACTGCGGATTAGTTTCGATTAGCTTTGCCAGGTCTTGCAGGAATGCGGCTGCGTGTGCGCCGTAGATAATCCGGTGATCACACGTTAGATTAACCTGCATTTGCGTCTTCATGCCAAATAGTCCATCCGATGTAGCGACCATTTGTGGACGAGAAGCCCCCACTGCCAAAATTGCTCCCTGTCCGGGTGGCAAGATGGCATCAAAGCGATCGACCCCAAACATCCCCAGATTAGAGATCGTGAAGCCGCCTGTGCTGTATTCGTCGGGCTGAAGCTGCTTTGAGCGCGAGCGATCGACCAGATCTTTCCACATCCGCGACAGCGAGTAGAGGTCAAGCTGATCGGCGTTTTGCAGCACGGGGGTAATCAGTCCACCATCGGCCATTGCCACTGCGATCGCGACGTTGATCGATGAGCGATAGTTGATACCCTGCTCGGTGTAAAAGGCAGTCATGATCGGGTGCTTTTGCAGCGTGACAGCAACCGCTTTTGCCAGCAGAGCCGTCATAGTAACGCCCTTCGATTTCACCTGCTTATAGAGCTTGTCTAAATTGTCTGTTGTGATGGTGTAGCCGACCCGGAAAACGGGCACTTGCAGGCTTGCCATCATGTTTCGCACCACAGCATTTTGCAGCGTGTTCAGCGGCACAACCTGGCCGGGCGCAGCAGGAGCGACAGGAGCGGGGGGCACGATCGAAGCTTTGGCGGCAGCGGGTGCGGGCGGAGCCATGGGTGCAGGAGCCACGGGTGCAGGAGCGACAGGTACAGGGGAAACTGGGGGAGCCGGAGGAACCGGAGCAGACGTTTTCCCGGCTGCCGCTTCGATATCTTCTGCCACAATCCGCCCATAGGGTCCGCTGCCTTGCAGTCCTGCCAGGTCGATCTTGAGTTCCTTGGCAAGTTTGCGGGCGCGGGGTGAGGCGATCGTGCGTCCGTTGCGGCTGGGCGTACCGTTGCCGTTTGCAGCTTCCAGCGGTGCAGGAGAAACTGCGGTTGCTGCTGCCATTTGCGCCGGAGCATCTGCCGTGGCTTCAGCCGGAGCAGCGTTTGCTGATCCTTGCTGTTTTGCCAGTTCGATTTCCGCTTCGGTTTCTGCAACCAGGGCGATCGCAGCTCCGACGGCGGCTGACTCTCCTGCCGGGACAACGATCGTAGCAAGGAAGCCCTCATAGAACGATTCCACGTCCATGTCTGCCTTATCTGACTCGACAATCACCACGGTTTCGCCTTTTTCGATCTTGTCGCCAGGGGATTTTACCCAGGACACAATCTTGCCTTCCGTCATCGTCGAACTGAGGGCAGGCATAAAAATTTCGTTAATCATGGCTATACGTCTCCGCGAATTTCCTCAACAATGCCGTCGCGCAGCAGCAGTTCAACCTGCATTTTGCGGATCAGGTTGTCGCCCGTTTCAACGCGGAAAAAGCCCTCAATTTGTCCGGTGCTGACTTCCTGATCCAGATCGAGCAATTGCACCTGCTGAAGTTGCTGCAAAATCTGGTTTTTCTTACCGAGCAGGTCGCTGCGCCGCTGATTGATTTGCACCTGCACGTTATTCACCTGCTGCACCACAACCGGGTCAGAAGGGTTAGTGCTTTGTCGCTGAATTTCACCGATCGTCCGCTGCCCGTCAATCTCCAATTGCTGAAGCTGACCATCTAGCTGATTGATCTGGGCTTGCAATTGCTGTTGGGTATCTTCCTTCCAGCGCGGCGTGACGACCACCTTCACATTAATAACTCGTTTTAGAAGCAGATGGGGTTTGGAGATTTCCATGAACGCAGGCTAGGAGAGTAGGTTTTTCAACAAGCTTTTACGCTAGAGCGGCTGTGCCGTCAGTCCTTCCTGTGACAACAGCCCATTGTTTATTTTCTATGAGAATGGACGCTTAGTGAAAACTTTGGGTAAAACCACCAAGCCGATCCTCTAGAAGCGCATCAATCAGGAGATGAATCACGTAATTTCTCAGGTACTTGTTGGTCAAGCCTGGTTGCCGCCGCCCGTCCTGAAAGCCCTGTCTCTTATTCTGCAATCTTAATT
Source organism: Leptolyngbya sp. ST-U4 (assembly GCF_039962215.1). Lineage (NCBI taxonomy): Bacteria > Bacillati > Cyanobacteriota > Cyanophyceae > Leptolyngbyales > Leptolyngbyaceae > Leptolyngbya > Leptolyngbya sp. ST-U4. The sequence goes on along the minus strand of NZ_JAMPKZ010000009.1, from coordinate 48,286 downwards.
TTGCATTGTCCTCCACGAATGACAAGGAAGGAAGCAGGACACCGATGCGGCAGGACTTCCAGCTTGTTCTCTAGCAGAGGAACCACAAGAAGGATAAGTTTTCGTAAAGCTGTAGAAAACACCCAACCTGAATAATTTTTCAGACTGAAACCATTCCAAATTCTGATCTGCGTCCTGTTCTAAATTTCTAGTGTAAAATCGCACACCGAAGTCGTGAGACTACTGAAATCTTTTCTAGATGAGAGCTTCAAAAGGTTCTGCAGGAGCCATGAATTACGAGGGGCTGGGCTGCAACTGTACCTGAGCTGAATGAAATCTCGATGAAGTCTCTCGACAGAAAAATTTAGAACCAGATACAAAGGGGTTAGTGTTTCTTCGCTACGGCTTCACAGCAGGGTTAAGTCATTTACTAAGTATGACGTGACGTGCACTTTCAGTGATTTCAGCCGGACTGCTGATGAGGCTAGCGTTAACCCTGGCCTGGTTAAGAAGGCATTTACAACACCTCTTTGAGCTGAGAAAACAAGGCAGTCGGGAAAGTCTTAGCCATCAATATCACGACTAACTCTTAACTTTGCTTTAGTTCAGTGCAATCGCCCGGGAGCTTATGTTATGAACCACTCAATCAGCCCACTCAGCAAAGCCGCAATTATCTCAGCGATTCAAGAACTGGTGCCGCCCGGGTCGCCAGAGCCACAGGAGCCAGAAACGATCGCTACGCTACAAAGCCTAACTGCCCAGCTCATTAAGGCATACCAAGCCGATGGCATGCTGCAAGGTGATCCCTTTGCAGAAGTGTGGCAGCGCAACATTTATCTGTATGAGGCAGAAGTGCGCGAGCGGCTAACGAGAAAAACGGTGCTGGTGACGGGGGGTGAGGGATGTGTCGGTGGCGCGTTAATTCAAAAACTGACGGGCCTGGGTGCAAAAAAGATTATTTCTGTAGACCATGCTCGCAAGGCTGGATGCTTGGTCAGCACTGAGCCGGAGCACGCGATCGCCACTGAAGTTCCGGTGGTTTACTACGTGGCTGACATTCGCAACCTGATTGACTTAGAAGCAATTTTTGCAGCCGAGCGTCCTGAAGTGGTGTTTCACCTAGCGGCTCAGCGGCTTCCCTGGCTGGCAGAAAAGCAAATCCGTGAAACGGTGACGACAAATATTTGCGGTTCACAAAATATCATTCAGCTCTGTGAACGATATGGCGTTAAACACTGCATTTATTCTTCAACCGGGAAGGGATCGCGATATTACACGGCTGAAGTTTACGCCGCCACCAAAAAAATGACGGAGTGGCAGTTTGCTAAGGCATCGCGAGAAGGGCATACCTGCTACGGAATGGTGCGGTTTACCCATATGCTGGACAACAGCTCGTTCTGCGAGTACTTTGACCAGAAACTTCAGCAGGATGCAATTGTCAAAGTTCATGCGCCGCACCGCTATGTAGTTGGTCAGAATGTGGGTGAAGCAGTCCATCTGCTGTTGAACGCGCTTGCGCTATCGCAGCCCGATCGCCTGAAATTCTTCCTCTGTCGGAATCTGGGCTGGCCCGTCGAAACGCTCGAAGTTGCACTGCACAAAATTCTTCAGACGAGTCTTCAGTCTGGCAAAAAAATTCCGCTGTACTTTCAAGGGCTGGTCGCTGGATACGAAGAGCCGTTTTTTCGGGGTCAAGTAGATTGGAGCCAGCCTAGCGAGGTCAATACGCTGATCAATGTGATTGAGTGCCAATGGCGATCGATCGATGCCTCAGGCGACATGATTGTGTCAGAAATCGCTCCGTTTTCAGCTTCGATACTGGCAAAACATTTGCTGCTGCTGCGATCGCTAACAGACAATCTGGAAACCGCAGAAGCCGACCTGCGGCAAGGATTAGGCGACGCAATAAAAGCGATTGCCACTTCCACTTTCCAACAAGCTCCCCCTGCCCGATTGCTGAATATCTGGAAATGGGGCTTTGATCCCAGATATTGGTCGTCTGACAACAATCAAATCGATGCCTATCATCAAGACTTGCTCGATTTGCTGCTGAGCGGTCTGTTTCGACGACTCAACAAAATCGAAAATCTAACCCCCTGCGTTGATGCAATCACTCAATACATCGATCCTGAGGCACTCGAGCTGCCGTTTCGACTAGCTGCTTAGCCAATCAAGATACAGACCCACTGATGCCATGGGTGGCAATTAAACGAACATCTCGTCGATCGTCTTACGATAGCGATCGACCACCACGTTTCGGCGAATTTTGAGCGTTTGGGTTAGCATTCCGTTTTCGATCGTGAAAGGTTCCAACAGCAGGCGGAAGGGTCCGATGCGATCGTCTGCTCGATAGCCGGGGCGATTTTTGACTTCGCGGTTGAGTTCCTGCCGGAAGAGTTCCTGCACAGGTTTGCTGTCGAGATCGATTACCCCTTCTGGAGAGCTGTTTCGCATCGGTTCGCCTCCGCTTGTAGGGGATTCACTCGGAAGCTTGAGCGCGAGATTTTGATTGACTGCCCACAGATGCAGTGCGTCCAGGTTGGGCACGATCAGCGCACCCAGGACTTTTTGATCCTGTCCGACCAGCATCATCTGGTCGATATAAGGACTGCGAAGACAAACATCCTCGATCGGCTGTGGCTCAATATTCTCGCCGTTCGTGAGGACGATCGTATCTTTAGCGCGTCCGGTGATAATCAAATCGTCAAACTCTGTGACCACACCCAGATCGCCCGTGTCGAACCAGCCTTCTGAGTCGATCGCCTTTGCCGTTGCCTGGGGATTTTTGTAGTAGCCCTGCATCACCTGATGTCCACGAATGAGCACCAAGCCCTGTTGACCGATCGGCAGGATGTGGCGCGTTTCCGGATCAACAATGCGAGTTTCGGTATGGGGAAGCGGTTCTCCGTCTGCGCTGCGCAGATTGCGCCAGGGACGACGCACATGGGTAATCGGTGAAGTCTCCGTCAGCCCGTAGCCGCCCAGGATCGTAACGCCAATAATTTCGTAGAAGTCCTCCAGGTGTTCAGCGATCGATCCTCCGCCACTTACCAGGAAGTTGACTTCGCCACCCGTTGCCTCCCGAATTTTACGGTACACGAGTCGATCGCCTGCTTGATGCACGACCCAGAGAGCTGCCATTTGCAGTGAAGCTTTTAGCTTTTCTCCTATGGAAGGCTTCAGATTGTCGAGACACAAGCCCTGCACAAGGCGGCGGGCACGGATGAAGCGATCGCTTTTCTCCAGGAAAAACTTGACCAGATTTTGCTTTTTGATCGGCTGTTCGCGAAATTGCTTTTGCACGCCTTCGTAGATCGATTCCCACAGACGCGGTACCCCGACCATGTAATGGGGCTTCACATCTTTTAAGTCTTTTTTAACGGTGCGGATGCTGGTGTAGGTCTGAGTGCAGCCGTGAGACAGCACGAAATACTCAAAGGTGCGCTCGTAGCAGTGCCAGATCGGAAGAATGCTGAGGACTCGTTCGCCGGGTTGGGGCTGCGCGACCTGATAGGCTCCCATCACCTGCGACAAGAGATTGTGATGGCTGAGCATGACTCCCTTTGGCTGACCGGATGTGCCAGAGGTGTACATCAGGGTTGCCGTCATATCACGACTTAGGGCAACGGGCTGAAGCGGATGGGATTTGCCCATTTCGATCACTTCACTGAACGGAATCACCCGCAGATTTTCCAGCTCAAGCGTTTCGTCGGACAGCACAATCACAAACCGCAAAGGCAAATCTGGGAATCCTGCCGCAATTTTGCCTAGCGTCTCTTTGTCCTGCACGACCAGCGCAACGCTGTCGCTATGTTCCAGGATAAAAAGGAGTTCTTCGCGATCGGCTTGTGCCCCCCGAACGGCATTCACCACCCCTGCTAGCATCATGCCTTGATCAGCAACTAGCCAGCGTGGACTATTATCCGAGAACAGCGCGATATGATCGCGAGACTGAATTCCTAAAGACTGTAACCCTGCCGCAAACCACTGAATCTGCTGATACAGTTCCCCATAGGTTAACTCGATCGCAAGCTTGCCATGGGGATCTCGCAGTGCGATCGTTCGAGCAACATCGGGCGACTGGGTGACAATTGCCCAAATGTCAGGCAGAGCAGAAGCCTTGCTGTAGTCAAATCGGTCTTGAAATGTGGGTTGTATTGCAGCAGCTGTCATCGTCATCACCCTCCTGGGACATCGTTTCCCTAGCTTCTCTTTAATCTCCTATAATCGGCGAGAAATGTAGACAGAAACTCAGCTGCACATCAAGATTGACAATTGAGATGCCCCAGCAGCGCAATAGACTTGGCACAATAGATACAGCCAAAGCAATACATACAGCCAAAGCAATAACGGGAAAAGTTTGAGCGAAAGGAGTTTAAGATTATGCCCAAGGCAATTTGGAATGGTTCAGTTTTAGCGGAAAGCGATCGCTGCGAAAAGGTAGAAGGCAACTTTTACTTTCCACCCGACGCGATTAAGTCCGAATACTTCAAGTCGAGCAACACCCACACTACCTGTCCCTGGAAAGGCACTGCCAGCTATTACACGATCGAAGTAAACGGACAGGAAAACAAAGACGCTGCCTGGTACTACCCGCAAGCGAAGGATGCCGCAAAGAACATCGAGGGTTATGTGGCTTTTTGGCGCGGAGTCAAGGTCGAGGCATAGAGCCATCAGGACAAATAGAAGACGCAGGATGGGCTAGGCAAACTGTAGTAAATCTTTACTGAATTACACCGGCTCCGGTAGCCTTATCCTGTCTTCTATTCGCTTGCTATTTGCTTGAGAGACGGCAACATTGACCCTCGCTCTTAGATACCCTGCGAAAGCCAAAACACGGAACTATCGAGTTAATACTTTCGAGTTAATAATTGGCGTTTTGTGGAAAATCGTTCAATGCAATTGGTGCAGTAGCCTAGCAACGTGAGGAAGTCTGAGTGATGGATATCGAAATTGTTCCTTGCTCTGCTGAACACCTTGAGAAGCTGATTGAGGGGCCTGATGCGTTTCAAGCTGCTTACGGATTTCAGGTTGCCAATCGCTATTTACCTTTCGAGGGGGCACTTCAATACAGCCTTAACAGTATGCAGGCTTCAGAGATTTGGCATCCGTGGCTGCCGTATCTGCTTCTCTTTCAGCCTGAGCGGGTGTTAGTTGGGTTTGGCGGCTTTAAATCGGTTCCTGATGCTCACCGCACGGTTGAGATTGGCTACTCCGTTGCCCCAAGCTATCAGGGTAGAGGGTTTGCAACGTCTGCGGCGCGCCAACTTATTGAAATTGCGTTTGCCTCTGCTCTGGTTGACTGTGTTTGCGCTCATACCCTGGCAGAGCCTAATGCTTCAACAAGCGTATTAGAAAAGTGTGGAATGACCAAAGTTTCAGAGATTATCGATCCTGAGGACGGACCCTTATGGCGGTGGGAGATTCGCGAGAATAGTAATCCTGCTGCCCCTTGACTGTATGAAGCCGGGTTAAGCGGATGAGTTGAGACCGGATGGCGATTGGCAGGCATTGGATAAGGCGTTTCAACGGCTTGGTTGCGACACAAAAAAGGGCATAGCTAGCTACGCCCCAGATTATTTTATGAATTAACTTAGTAAGGCTAAGCCGTAACCAGTTCTGCTTGTGGACGCTTGCTGTTGCGAATCCCCTCGATCGCCTCAGCGTAGTCTTTTGCTCCGAATACCGCAGAACCCGCGACGATCGCATTGGCTCCGGCTTCTAGCACCTGCCAGGTATTGTTGCCTTTTAGACCACCATCGACTTCGATCCAGGGATTCAGGCCCCGCTCATCGCACATCTGACGCAACTTGCGGATTTTGGGCAGCACATCGGGAATAAAGCTTTGTCCGCCGAAGCCGGGGTTAACGCTCATGATCAGCACCAGGTCGCAAATTGGCAGCACATACTCGATCAGTTCGAGCGGCGTAGCGGGATTCAACACCACTCCGGCTTGCTTGCCCAGTTCGCGAATCTGACCCAGGGTGCGGTGCAGGTGGGGCGAAGCGTTGTGCTCGGCATGAACAGAGATGATGTCTGCGCCCGCTTTGGCAAAGTCAGCCACGTATTTTTCGGGTTCGACGATCATCAGGTGAACGTCCATCGGCTTTTGGGTGTAGGGGCGAATCGCTTCTACAATCAGGGGACCGATCGTGATATTTGGAACAAAGCGACCGTCCATTACATCGACGTGAATCCAGTCTGCGCCAGCGCGATCGACTGCCTGAATTTCTTCACCGAGCCGACTAAAATCTGCCGATAAAATCGAAGGGGCAATAACGGTTTGGCGGGGTGCGGTTTGGGTCATGGCTTGCTTTAGCTCTCTCCTGCGTCCGGTTTTGTACTCAGTTTAACAAAGCGTGTTCCCAGTCTTTTCATCTTTATTAAGTTGTTGAGGCATAAATTCATCACGGCTTCATCACATTCTGAGCCATGCAAAAGGCAAACTCGATCGAGGAAAGCGGTTCCGCGATCGAGCCTTAATCATCTGAGATGCACGTGAGTAGGCACGTAAAGAATAGGAATTCCATCAGCAGCCTTTCTTAGCAACCCTTCTTATGGAATGAGCAGGGTGCCCGACCGCTTCAGTTTCAGTAAGACGAATTCAGTAAGACGAAAGCTCTGTTATCGGGGTGAAGAAGAACGCCTGTGCCACAAAACGCCCATTGGCACTGGAACACTCAATCGATCGAATGTATCGTCCCTAGAATTTGTATTCCCTAACTGATGCGCTTTTCCAGATATTGACCGATCATCTGCTGCTCTCCCTCATGGGAAATGATCGTTTGGCGGGTGCGATACTGGCTGCCCACGAGTTTTAGCTCTTCCTCGAATTTGGAACCTTTGTATTCAGTGCGGAGGCAGAGCGTATTGGGGTTAATGAAGTGGTAGTCAGCAGTGACAGGCTTGGGGGTGGCAAAACCTCGATCGCGATACAGAATCGACCCGAGTGCGCCGAACAGCGTGTGACCTCTGGACTCTCTGCGCCCGTTGACTGAATTCGCTGCATCCCAGGAAACTTCTGCGCCGCAGATGAGGGCGGTTTCGTCGGCAAGCTGATGAAGCTGTGCAAGCTTTCGCAGTTCCGGGCAACCCTGCTCCAGAAAGCGAATTTGGATAATGCTGACCATTTCCTTCGTTTCTCCATCGGGCAAGGTGTAGTAGCGACGCTCCGATCGCCACTGTCCTACAGATTTGCTGAAAAACTCTGCAATCAGGGACTCGTTGATTGCCGATGAAGTCAGTAAGGAAGCAGTCACAGTATCACTCCTTGCAGCTTGAAATTAACCTGAGCCGGACGCGGGATGATGTAACACCCTTGTCACACTTCTTAATATAAATTAAGACAAGTTTACCTTGGTAGCTAGAAATACAAAATTCAACTCTGGGTAGGCAATGAGCATCAGCAAGCTTTTCAAAAACTCCCTAAATTGTGTTCGATCGCGCCCTAATCTAGAGGAGCCTGGTATGCCTGAATTTTTGCAGTCCTGTTTTTGCAGTCCTATTTTGGTTTTACCCGCTGGTTTTAGCAGCGACATCACTCTATGCGGGTATTCCTTTGGGGCATTAAATTCTTAGGTTAAATTCCACCGGTTTTTGCTGAATTTCTCCTGCTCAAATCAATCTGGCTTAAATACTGCTGCACCTGCTGGAGAATTTGCTTGCCCTGCTTAAACGACATTTGCTTAAGCGCGTCTTCGTAAGGAAGCCAGCAGTAGTTTTGAATTTCTTCCTGTTGGCGAATCACGGTCGTGGATTTTACCCAGGCGGGGAAATAGGTCACGGTTTTGTCGACTGGCTGTTTGTCCTTAAAAAAGCGGTACTGTTCTACAAACGAAACCGATTCGATCACTTCATAAGCCGAGATTCCTGTTTCTTCTTCAAACTCGCGGCGAGCAGCGGCGATCGCGGTTTCTTCGGCTTCGGCGTGTCCTTTTGGGAAACCCCAGTGTCCGCCCCAGTGCTGAATCAAGAGAAATTGGTAGCCGTCTGGCTGCGGCAAAATGGGGACAATTCCAAAGGCGGCATCGGTGTGGGGTATGTTGCTCATAAATTCAATCGGTGATGAACGAAGGGGATAAAAGAAGATTCTGTAAAGGGGTAATGCGTTAACTTTATTGTCGGTTTAGGGAAACATCATAAGATAGGAAAGGTCAGTAAATTTTGGGGTGCAGACGTTTCTACCGCCTCAATTCGTTAAGTTTTGACAGCGTTGACAGTAATTTTCATGACTTCGACCCGCCCCCACCCCTCTCAGCCGATTCAATATGCTTCGGCGACGATCGATCGTGCCGATCGTGCTTTGCGATGCTCTCCCTTCCGGCTCAAGCTGTTTGCCACTATGAAACATCAAAGTGTCGAACTGCGCGCTATTGCTGGACAATCAGGTGTTGAGCAAGGATACACCCGTCAGTCGATCGCTGAACTATCTGTCGAGAATAATTTGCTGTGGCTAATTCAGGTCGGGCTGCTGCGGCGCGAAGTAGATGGGCAAGGGTTAACCGATAGTTTTAGACTCACCCCACTCGGACATTTGCTGGCTGAAAAGTGGCAGGGTCAGGGTGAAATTGCGCCTGCAAGCGGGGGCGATCGATTTATGAATATGGCTCAACGCTGGCTCCACCTACCCGACTGGCTGCGTTAGATGTTTCGGTTCCCGATTTTTCAGGTCTAAGATTGAGGCGATCGAAAAAATCTTGATTCTGGCTCAGCTCTCAGTTTCGTCTGCTTCCATTACTTTCCCTTTTACTGCCGGAGGTTCTCCATGAAAGCAATTATGGTTGTCGGAACTACATCCCATGCCGGGAAATCTATGCTGACAACCGCACTTTGCCGGATGCTGACGCGGCGCGGCTGGCGAGTGGCTCCCTTCAAGGGACAAAATATGGCGTTGAATGCCTACGTGACTCCGAGCGGCGGTGAAATTGGTCATGCGCAAGCCGTTCAAGCCTGGGCTGCGGGAATTGTGCCGCGAGTGGAGATGAATCCGATTTTGCTAAAGCCCCAGGGCGACATGACTTCTCAGGTCATTCTTAAGGGGCGAGTTGCCGGACGAGTGGGAGCCGCCGACTACTACGACCAGTTTTTTGAGGTGGGCTGGCAGGCGATCGAGGAATCGCTTCAGCGGTTGGGCGAGGAGTTTGACCTGATCGTGTGTGAGGGGGCGGGCAGTCCGGCAGAGGTGAACCTGAAGCATCGCGACCTGACGAATATGCGGGTTGCCAAATATCTCAATGCTTCGACCATTCTCGTGGTGGATATCGATCGGGGTGGAGCCTTTGCCCATATCATCGGTACGCTAGAACTACTGGAACCCGAAGAGCGAGCACTGATTCGTGGCATCGTAATCAACAAATTCCGCGGACAGCGGGAACTGCTGCAATCCGGCATTGACTGGCTGGAGAAGCGCACGGGCATTCCAGTGATGGGGGTGATTCCCTGGTTTGAAGAAGTGTTTCCGGCAGAAGATTCGTTGTCACTGCTGGATCGTCCCGCTCGGAACAGCAATGCTGATTTGATGGTGTCGGTGATTCGTTTGCCCCGAATCTCGAACTTCACAGATTTTGACCCGCTTGAATCGGAAAGCTCGGTGAATGTGAAATATGTGACGCTGAAAGAATCCCTTGGTTATCCCGATGCGGTGATTTTGCCTGGATCGAAAACGACGATCGCCGATTTGGTCGCAATGCAACGCACTGGAATGGCAGAAGAAATCCAAAACTACGTCGCGGCAGGTGGCACGCTTCTGGGTATTTGCGGGGGCTTTCAGATGATGGGCAAACTGCTGGCAGACCCTGAAGGACTGGAAGGACAGGAAGGACGATACAAAGGCTTGGGACTTGTGCCGCTAAAGACGGTGATTACTGGACAAAAAGTAGCCCGTCAACGACTGGTCACGTCTAATTTTCCCCAGCCCGGACTGCCCGTAGCAGGCTACGAAATTCACCAGGGACGCAGCCACCTGGCAGAGTCAGACGGCGAAGGCAACGAACCCGTGTTTAAGCCGCTGTTTGAAGACCAAAATCTCGGTGTGGTTGATACCACCCAGTCGATCTGGGGCACTTACCTGCACGGCATTTTCGATAACGGTCCCTGGCGGCGAGCCTGGCTGAATCGACTCCGGCAGCAGCGCGGTCTAAAATCTCTGCCCACGGGCATTCCCAACTATCGGGAACAGCGAGAAGCGATGTTTGATACACTGGCGAGTGCAGTGGGTCAGCATCTTGACTTGAACCCGATTCTGCAACACCTCGACAAGTGATTATCCTAATTCTTGATCTTGGCAGTGTCTTTGCAGTGGAAGAGCCCTAATGAGCGTACAGGTGCGTTTCTTACCCGATGATGTAACCGTAGCCGCTGAGGTGGGAGAGCCGCTGCTTCAGGTTGCCGATCGCGCCGGACTGGTCATTCCCACAGGTTGCCTGATGGGGTCGTGCCATGCCTGCGAGGTTGAGCTAGAAGACGGTCAGCCCATTCGTGCCTGCATTAGCTCCGTGCCTCCGGGACGGGCAGAACTCACGATTAGTTTATTTGTTGATCCGACTTGGTAAGGGGTTTAGCAAGGAGAAAAGGAGAAATCATTGAGCGTTGGGCATCAAGCGGCGATCGGTTTAGGTAGCAATTTGGGCGATTCAGAAGCCACGCTGAAGGATGCCTTAAGCAAGCTTGACTTTATTCCGGGAATTCACGTCGCAGCTCGATCGCACCTGTACCAAACTGCGCCGATCGGTCCCCCTCAGCCCGACTATCTAAACGCCTGTGCCATCCTCTCCACCTCGCTTGCTCCCGAAACCCTGCTGCACACCCTGCTTAACATCGAAAAACAGTTTGGGCGAGTCCGCCGCGAACGTTGGGGCGCAAGAACCCTCGATATCGATTTACTGCTGTACGACAATCTGACCCTGACCCTCCCCCAACTGCAAATTCCCCATCCGCGTATGGCTGATCGCGCCTTTGTCCTGATTCCCCTCGCCGAAATCGCCCCTAACTGGATAGAACCTGTCTCTGGAAAGACGATCGCTACCCTCGCCCAGCAAGTCGATCGATCGGGCGTCCAGCAACTCGCATAACCCCTGCCAAAGCTCGACTCAATCAAAGGCAAGCCAAGCGCTGAACTCCCTTCCCACCCCCTCCCCATTCACTCACGCCTCCACCCCGATGCTCGAACCCCCCGATCGCCTGCAAGACAAACTCTTCTACCGTGGACGCAAGTTTAACTTTGAAGTAGCGCGGCTCAGGCTGCCCAATGGCGCGATCGGCGACTGGGAGTGCGTGCGGCATCCGGGCGGTGCGCTGGCAGTTCCCGTCACACCAGAGGGCAAACTGGTGCTGGTGCGGCAATATCGCTTTGCGGCAGAAGGCAGATTGCTTGAATTTCCAGCGGGCACGATCGAACCGAATGAAGATCCCTTCACCACGATTCAGCGAGAGATTGAAGAAGAAACGGGCTATCACGCCGATCGCTGGCAGAAACTGGGGCAGTTTTATCTGGCTCCGGGCTATTCCGACGAGATTATCTATGCGTTTCTGGCGCAGGATTTAAAAAAGCTCGAAACGCCGCCCAACCAGGACGAAGATGAAGACATCGAAACGGTGCTGATGTCGCCTGAGGAACTGGAGCAATCGATTTCAAACGGAGAACCGATCGACGCGAAATCAATTTGCAGCTTTTTCCTGGCGCGTCCCTTCCTGTCGGTCTAAGGTCTGCCCGCTAATCCCGTGTTATCATTCCTCGCATCTAGAATTTTGTTCTGTGGGTGGGGAAAGATGGGCATTGATTTACTGGGTCAGGTTGCGGTTTTAAGTGGGCTGGCGATCGTGCTCAGCAGTTTGCCAGGCGCTGCCATTGACCTGAATGAACGATCAAATCCGAAATCGTTCCAAATTGCCCAGGCAGGCGAGACCAACTGTCGCCAGACCAATACCGTTGCCGGAGTTTACCAGCAGCCCGACCCCATCAGCGTTTCGCAGGGAGTCCTTCCTGCCGGACAAACTGTGCGCCTGGAAGTTATCGGAACCGGAACGGGCTGGAGCCGCATTCGGGAACCGATCGTAGGTTGGGTCGAAGCCCGCTATCTCACGCCCCCGACTCCCTGTGCTTATCCCGTTTCGGCTCAGCCTGAGCGATCGGTTCCAGCCCGTGTGACGCAAGCCAGTGTCAATCCAACTTCATTCCCGCAAGTGAACCCAGCGCAGCCTGCTGCCACCCGATCGCCCGTTAATTCTGTCACCCCACCGAACTTCCCACAGCCCAACCTACCGCCTGGACGATCGCAGGTCACCGTCCCGCCCCTTTCTGCTGCTCCGCAGAGCTTTCCGCAGCCCCAGGCTTTTCCGCAGCCCACACCCCAACCGAATAACCAGTCCAATAATATTGCGGTTCGTCCCACGGTTCCGCCTCTGCCTGCGATCGTCTCTCCTCAGCCTGTTCCAACCGGGAGGGCGATCGTGACAACCACGTGCGATGTGCTGCCGCGTGAAGGTTTAGTGGTACGCCGACAGCCCGATCTGAACAGCACAGGTGTTTCAATTATTCCTGTGGGAACCTATAACTTTCAGTTTACGGGCGCAACCCAGACGATCGGCAGCCAGCGTTTAGCTTATATTGTGGCTCCAGCAGAAGGGTGGATTCAGGTACTTGCAGGAAATGGCGGTTCAACGCTGGGAGGCGGACGCTGTGGCTAATGCTTCTGGCTTAGCAGCTCCAAAAGTGGTCGTTGTGGGAGCAGGCTGGGCAGGTCTGGGCGCAACTTATCATTTGGCAAAACAGGGCTATGACGTGACCTTGCTGGAAGCGGGAGCCTATCCGGGTGGACTGGTGGCAGGCTGGCAAACCCCCGGCGGGCGATCGGTTGAAGCCGGAATCCACGGGTTCTGGTATCCCTATCGCAATATTTTCTCGCTCGTCGATGAATTAGGCATTCAGCCGTTTACAGAGTGGACGCGATCGTCTCAGTATTCGCCTGCTGGGTTAGAAGTGGAATCGCCCATTTTTCAGCAGGAACCGCGACTGCCCACACCTTTGGGGACGTTTCTCTACACCAAGTTTAAGCGATTGCCGCTGGTCGATCGTCTGTCTGCGCTGCCCTTGCTTTATGCTCTGGTAGATTTTGATAACTCAGATGAAGCCTGGCGACGCTATGACGGCGTGACTGCCCGTGAACTGTTTAAGCAGTTTGGCGTGTCGGCGCGGCTATACAAAGAGTCATTTGAACCGATGCTGCTGGTGGGTTTGTTTGCCCCCGGAGAGCAGTGTTCGGCGGCGGCAGCGTTGGGAATGCTCTATTACTTCATCCTTGCGCACCAGCCCGATTTTGACGTAGTCTGGTGTCGCGGCACCGTGGGCACAACGATTTCTCGTCCGTGGATGGAGCGAATTCAGCAGGCGGGCGGCAGGGTGCTGACCAATCGACGGGTCAGTGATTTGATGCTAAACGAGGAATCAGATCAACCCAAGGTGAAGGGCATCATCTGCGGCGAAGAAACCTTTGAAGCCGATGCGGTGATTTTTGCCGTAGGCGTGACGGGAATGCAGAAAATTGTCAGCAACAGTGCAACTCTGCGACGCTTCCCCGAGTTTTGTAATTTAATGAATCTGGGAGCGATCGATGTCCTGGCAACTCGGCTTTGGTTCGATCGCAAAGTGAACGTACCGCTGCCCTCAAATGCCTGCTTTGGCTTTGACACAACCACAGGCTGGACATTTTTTGATCTAAACGCCCTGCACGACGAATTTCGGGACGAGCCAGGCAGCGTAATTGAGGTAGATTTTTACCACGCCAATCAGCTTTTGCCTCGCAGCGACGAGCAAATTATCGCCAAAGTGCAGCGCGACCTGGCAACCTGTGTGCCCGAATTTGCCCAGGCAAAGGTAATCGACAGCAGCGTGATTCGTCTGCCCAGAGCCGTCACCCACTTCGCCCCCGGAAGCTACCCGAATATGCTGCCCGTCACCACGCCGATCGCCAATCTCTATATGAGCGGTGACTGGATTGTGACGCGCCACGGCTCCTGGTCGCAGGAAAAGGCGTATGTCACCGGACTCGAAGCCGCCAATCAGGTAATCGATCGTTTTCGTCGCGGCACAGCGGCATCCATTCTACCTGTGGAACCGGACGAACCCCATATTCAGCTTGCGCGCAGCGTGAATCGATCGATCCGCGAGGTCAGTCAGTCTTTGCTGCCTCGGTTCTGGCTGCCTTAATTCTTGCTGTCTTATCGAGGAATCTAGAGTGGGGAGTCTAAGCCGCGACCGATCGAAGAGGCTGTTTCAAGACAATCGACTTACCCCTGCGAAACTGATGCTGGCTGAACGGCTTCCTGTTCCCACGATCGTCTTGCTTGAATTGCAAGCTGTTTTGCTCGAATCGTGCCGTATTTTTGAATCGAAAACTTGACGCTTTTGCGATCGGCTCCGCTGCCCCAGCACGCCTGCCAGTATTCGTATTCGTGTCCTTTGCGGAGCGAACTGGTTTTGCTTACGCCCACATAACCGCTTGTATTGCGAACGGTTTTTCGTCCGGCTTGAGAGACTGCGGGAAACTGCTCCAGCAATTCTTGATAGTAAGTTTGGGCGGCTTGCTGTGCTTTATTCTGTCCGCCATATTTACTGTCAGAAAAGAACTTTGCAACCTGTTTTCCCTGCCGTTTTAGCCTCACGTAATAGCCAAAATTATTTTTTTCAAACTGGTCGATCCGACTAATGCCCACCGTAACAATTTCACTTTTTAATAACACGTTTGCAGCTTTCATCCTATCGCATTGATCCAGGCCTTGTTGGGTTTGGCTGAGTGAGGCGTGAGCCAGAAGCAGAATGAGTTCGCGATCGCCTGACCTGTGTTGTTTAGCGATGGGATGCGTTGCAGTCTGTGCCTAACCTAGTTCGCTGTTTGAATCGAATTGTTGAATGGCAAGGTTTAATATCCCGCTCGGAAATCCAATCACTGCTGCCAGCAAAAACTCGCCTGCCACCCGCGCACCGCTTGCCAGCAAGCCATTATCAGATTCTCTTGCATAAACATCTGGATGCCTGAATTATCTGCGCGCCCCTTGAACCCTTGATCAGCAGCTTGAAACCATTCTCTAAACAATCACCTTGACTGCCCCAGCACAGGCTTTTGCCCGTTCTCTTGCCTGATCGATTGTTTCTCCCAGTGCCAGCGCAACTCCCATGCGGCGATTTTTGTGGCATTTCGGTTTGCCAAACAAACGTAGTTTGCTAGTCGGCACTTTCAGCGCATCCTGGACTCCGGTGAACTGAGGATTCTCGCCTGCGGTGTCTGCCAGAATCACGGCTGAGGCTCCGGGTTGAATTAGGTCGATCGATCCGATCGGCAATCCGGCAATGGCGCGAACGTGCAGCTCAAACTCCGAAAGATTCTGGCTGATCAGGGTGACCATGCCTGTGTCGTGCGGGCGCGGGCTGACTTCGCTGAAGTACACGATTTGTTCACCGCTTGGATCGCCTTCGATAAATAGCTCCACACCGAAGATGCCATAGCCGCCCAGGGCATCGGTAATTTTAGCGGCAATGTCCTGGCACTGTTTCAGCGTTGCTTCCGGCAATGGACAGGGCTGCCACGATTCGCGATAGTCGCCGCTAATTTGCAAATGACCGATCGGCGGACAAAAGTGAGTGCCATCGGTCGCCCGCACCGTGAGCAGCGTGATTTCGGTATGGAACTGAATAAAGCCTTCAACAATCACCCGTGCATTTTGGGTTCGTCCTCCCGCGTGGGCATATTCCCAGGCAGGGATAATTTCGGCTTCGGTGCGAATGGTGCTTTGTCCCTTACCTGAGGAACTCATTACGGGCTTCACCACACAGGGCAATCCCAGAGCGGCGATCGCGTCCTGATACTCGGCTTCGGTTTCGGCAAAGCGATAGGGAGAGGTGCGTAAGCCCAGGTCTTCTGCTGCCAGACGGCGAATGCCCTCCCGGTTCATGGTGAGATAAGTGGCTTTTGCGGTGGGAATGACGCGCCAGCCTTCCTGCTCCATCTCGATTAAAGTGGCGGTGGCGATCGCTTCAACTTCTGGCACAATCAAATCGGGCTGCTCCTGCTCGATGAGCTGACGAAGCTGATCACCGTCCAGCATCTTCATAACGTGCGATCGGTGGGCAATTTGCATTGCGGGGGCGTTCGCGTAGGCATCGACTGCAATGACCTCGATTCCCAGCCGCATCGCTTCGATCGCCACTTCTCGCCCCAGTTCTCCTGAACCCAGCAGCAGCAGGCGTTGAGCAGAGGGCGTGAGCGGTGTGCCCCAGGGTTGCCAGGGCAGAGCAGATGGGGATGGGCACATAGAAAATCTCGCGAAAGAAATTACAGATAATAAATGGCTCTATTAATCAATCTACAATTCCATTGGCAAGACTGAATCGAATTTCGAGATGTTGCCCGCAAAAAATTTGTTCAATTTCGTTCCACTTCTCAGAAATTGAGTTATCATCTCGCCAGAAGTTCTCTATATGTTGAGCCAAATTCCGGTTTGTAAAATCTGCGGTTTGAAACGTTATTAAATCGCTCAGGTAGCTTTACGGCGGAATTTGGGGTTTGCCGGGTCTAGTTTTCAGAACTTCACAAGTAGCGATCGAGTCCAAGAAGTCCAGAACAGGTCTTCCAGTTTCAAGGTTTTTATCTTGATAGGAGGATCAATTTCTGTCGTCATTCATTTTTCGCAAAGGATAGGACGATCTAAAGTGATTTAGATTGGGTATCCTGGATTAGCATAATGGTGGCTCAGAGTGGGTTGGACTGTTATCTAGTTTTGTCCTTGAGTTGACTTCAACTCATCCTCTCGGTATTTCTGCTTTCTTATTAAGCGATACGGATAGAAACGGTGGTTAGTAACCTCAAAAGTCTATTTTCCAAAAAAACAAAAGGAATCGGGGTCGAGTTAACGCCCGATCGCGTCAATGTTGCGCGGCTAAAGAAGAAGGGGCAGGGCTTTCAGCTAACCACCCTGGCTTCTGCAGAAGTGCCAGAGGGCGTGTTTCAAGAAGGACAAATTGTTGATTCGGCAGGCATGGCAGAAATTCTTCAGTCTTTGCTGGCAGAAAGCAAATTGAAAGTCAAACACGCTGCAACGGCAATTCCCAGCGGGCGGGACACGGTGACGCGCATCATTCCGGTTCCGGCTGAGCTGGACGATCGCGAACTGCGCGAAATGGTGTTGAACCAGGAAGCGGGATTGTATCTGCCGTTTCCCCGGGAGGAAGCTGACGTAGACTATCAAAAACTCGGCTTTTTCGTGGACGAAGATGGCATTGAGAAGGTGCAGGTCTTGCTGGTCGCAACCCGTAAAGAAGTAACTGATTCCTATCTCGATACCTTCCGGCAAGCGGGGCTAATTGTGGACGTGCTGGAAATCAGCAGCTTTTCGCTGATCCGCACGATTCGGCAGCAGTTGCGCCAGTTTTCGCCGCAGGAAGCCGCCGCGATCGTCGATATTCAGTTTGAAAACACCGAAATTTCGATCGTGGTAGATGGTGTACCGCAGTTTTCGCGCACTGTGCCGATCGGGACGTACCAAGTGCAAACGGCTCTGAGTCGGGCAATGAATCTGCCGCCGTCGCGCAATATCGATCTGCTTCAAGGCATGACGATTCCGATCGTGCCGATGGACAGTATGGGCACAACCGCTCCACCTAAGGGCGGTATGAATCCGGGTACGGCATCAATGCTGCGCGTTCTGGGCGAACTGGCAGACGAACTGCGCCGATCGATCGACTTTTATCACAACCAGGGCGAAAACATGGAAGTGGCTCAGCTCCTCCTGGCAGGACCAGGCGGGGCGATCGGGCAGCTTGATGAGTTTTTCTCCCAGCGGTTGAGTCTACCGACAAGCGCGGTTGATCCGGTGAATGCCCTATCGCTCGAAGTTGAGCAGGATATTCCGCTAATGCAGCGCGTGGGGCTGGGGGTCGTTCTGGGTTTGAGCTTACGGGAGGCGTGGTAAATGTATAGTCTCGATATCAACTTTCTTAGCGATCGCTCCGAGCGGCAGGCAGTCAAAGGTGTCCAGCGACGGGCAGTCGTGCGGGATGATCCGCGTCCAATCTACATTGGGGCAGCGGTCGGCGTTGCGCTGCTGGCACTCACAGGTGGAGCTTGGCTGCTGCTGCAAAACCAAAACCGTACCCTGGAACAACAGTCTGCTGAACTCGACAATCAGCTCGCCGCTCTTCGGGTGCAGCAGGGGGAAGTCAACAGCATTAATCAGCAGGTGCAAGCAATCGAGGCACAGAACCAGGCGCTCGCGACCGTGTTTGACCAGATTCGTCCCTGGTCTGCCATCTTGCAGGATGTTCGCTCACGGGTTCCCGGCAATGTGCAGATTCAGGCGATCGAGCAGCTTGAACCCGCACCCCCTCCGGCTGCCCCTGCGCCCAGTCCGAGTCCGGTAGCCAGCCCAAGTCCGGGAGCCAGTCCACAAGCCAGCCCTGTGCCTCAGGCAGCACCGCCCCCTGCTTCGGTTGGCGTGCCCAGAGTGCGAATTACTGGACAGGCGCGATCGTTTAATGATGTGAATGACTTTGTGCTGACGCTGCAACGATCGCCCTTTTTGGACAGCGAAGATGTGCGGCTAGTTGGTTCGCGGCTAATAGACAACGCGACGCAAATCGAGTTTTCGGGTCAGGGCGGCGGAGCGGTTACTGTGGAGCTACCGCAAGTGGTGGAATACACAATAGAGAGCAATCTGACCAGTTTGCCTGCGTCAGAGCTGCTGCGCGATTTGGAACGCACGCTGTCTGTAGGACTGGCTTCAAGAATTCAGGCACTTCGGGATAGAGGAGTTTTGAAACCATGACCGTTGGCGGAGATTTTATTCCTACAGAAGGTCGCGATCTGGAAGGACCGTCGTACCCCAAGGTGTTTGGCATTAGCCTCACGCCTACGGTCGGCGGTATTGCGCTGGCAGTTGCGGGAGCAGTCGGGGCTTATTTGCTCTGGGCGAATCTGGTGCAGCCTACGCTCGATCGTAACCAGCAGCTTCAGACCGATATTCAAAGTAAGCAGCAGGAACTTGCCAACTTGGGCGATGCTCAGCAGCAGATTGCTCAGGCGAGAGAACGGCTGCGATCGGCTCAGCAGCTTCAGGCAGATGTGCTGGGGCTATTTGCCACCGAGGAAAGCCTGGATACGCTTTTGCTGGATGTGAACGAGCGGGTGCAGTCTGTGAATGCGGGAATTCAAGACCCGGATCGACGGGCAAGACTTTCTCGGTTTAATTTTTTGCCCGATGCTTCCGGTCCGGTCACAGATGGCTCCCTCGGTGCAGCGGTGAATAACCAGCTCGAACGGCGGGTGTATGATGTCCAGGTTTTGGGGTCGTTCCCGCAGACGCAGTCGGTGATTCGCAACATCGAGCGGCTTCAGCCCTTGCTGGTCGTGGATAACTTCAGGTCCGAACTCGATCGCAGCACCCAGCGAATTGTGCTGAGTCCGCAAGGGCAAATTGTCCCGGCAGGGCAGCCCGAAACCCGCGTGGAGACTGGCTTCCGGCTGGAGGCTTTAGTGCCGATTAACCCACCTGGAGCCGCAAGAACTGCTCCGGCAGCGGCAAGCCCTCCAGCGCAGTAAAGGCTGTTTCCATTGCAAGAGCCTGAGGTGAAGTATCCAGATTAAAGGAAGTCGTTCCTAGAGGATGGTTAAGGAGTATGAGCGGTGCTGCATTGTCCCTAAATTTCCCTTCGGTGGGGGCTTTGAGAGTTGGGAGGAAGTCGGGTTTTCCCAAAATTAAAGGTCTGGGGGCAGCTTGAACCGCAAGCATGACTTTTCAAATCAAATATCCTCCGGGTCTGTCGGCAAGTTTAAGTGGATTTGCTTGCTATTGTGCGGGTTCGATTGTGTGTTTGATTGTGTGTGTTTGACCAGGGCATGACAGTTTTGTTTTCTTTCCAGTTGACCCATTGCCCGAAGGAGGAGTGAATCGTGAATCGGCATTATCAGTTTGGTGGAATTTTGGGGGGAAGCCTCCTGACAGGGGCAGCGATAATTTGCGTCTCGGCTCAGCCCGCTCGTGCGGCGGCAACCCAGATTACAAATGTACAGGTGAATCAAACCGATCGCGGAATGCAGGTAGTGCTGCAAACCCGTCAGGGCGATCGACCTCAGGTATTCACTGTGAATCGTGGCAATGCCCTGATCGCAGACTTAATTAATACTCAGCTCAGCCTGCCCGACAACAGCGGCTTTGTGCAAAACAATCCGGCTCCCGGGATCAGCTCGGTCAGCGTTGCCCAGCTTGACACAAACAGTGTGCGAGTTACCGTCAACGGCGGCAGCGGCACCCCCAATGGACAGATCAATCAGGGACAGCGTGGCATTGTGCTTAATGTCAATGGGGTTTCCGAAGGCAGCTCAGCCAATGACACCAGCAGCTCAACAGCGACGGCAATTCCTGTTCCTGCGCCTGAGGTGGCTCAAGCTCCGGCTGCTCCGGCTCCAGCTGCTCCGGCAGTTCCTCTCCCGAATGCGCCTGCGCCTGATGTGCTGGTTCCCAATCCTCAAGTGACGATCGAGGGAGTTCCGGTGGTGCAGCCCTCGCGTGAAGCAGCCCCGCCTTTGCTACCCAGAGCGGTTGCGCCGCCATTAGGCGATATTTCGGTTTCCAGTACAGATGCTGCCCCCGAAGAAATCAATCTGGGCACATCCGAAATTGTGCCGCGTCTGGTGCTGCGCGATGCTCCGGCACGGGAAGTTTTATCACTGCTGGCAAGGGCTGCGGGACTCAACGTAGCTTATCTTGATCAGGCAGTTCAAGCGCAAGGACCGGGGCAAGCTGCGGCTCCAGCCGAAGGAGGGGGCGCACCGCAAGATGTGCGGATTTCCCTCGATATTGAAAATGAGCCAGTCCAGAATGTGTTCAACTATGTGCTGCGCGTCGCAAACCTACAAGCTAACCGTAGCGGCAGAACCATTTTTGTGGGAACGCTGCTTCCGGCATCTGCCCGAAACAACATTATTCGTACGCTGCGCCTGAATCAGGTCACAGCTGCCGCTGCTGCTTCTTTCCTCAGTGCTCAGGGTGCAGAAACCCAGCGGGTGGTTGAGTCCACGACTCGGACCGTGCAGGGTGAAGGCGCAAACCAGATTGTCACAAACAACACAACAACTCAGATTATTCCTCTGGCAGCAACGGCGGGGGCAGGTCCACTCCTGCTGAGAGGGTTATCGGTACTAACTGATGAACGGCTTCAGGCTGTCACGCTGGTGGGGACGCCCCAGCAGGTACAAGTCGCCGGGTCACTGCTGTCTCAGCTTGATTTGCGCCAGCGTCAGGTGGCAGTCAACATCAAAATTGTGGATGTCAACCTGGCAGCAACGGATAACCTCAACACCAGCTTCTCGTTTGGCGTGGGCGATACCTTTGTCTTGAGTGACGGGGGCAATGCCTTTATCAACTACGGCGGCAACAATCCGCCTAATGCAGCAACCGCAGGCAGCAGCGTGCTGAGTCCACCCGCGATTCCTAACCCGTTTGCGGGCGGCAATACGTTCCTTGATGTTGATCAACCGGGTATCCGCATTCCAGGAACGACACCGGGGACAATTATCATTGATGAGCGAAACGGAACTGTGCGCCGTGTAGCAGCCTCAGCCGCAGCCGAGTTTTTGCGTCGTGTTGGCGGGGTTTCGACTGATCCCTTCGAGACTGGAATCACCGATGTTGAACTGGCAGAAGATACGGTGATTACAATTGACGCAGACGGCAACGCCAACGTTGAGCGAGGCGAAGTAGGAACTGCCGAATCGGGATTACCGTCGTTCTTCCGCTATCCGACGCGATTCCTGGCAAGCTTGCAAGCCCAGGTTGTCAGCGGCAATGCCAAAATCCTGACCGATCCAACGCTGGTAATCCAGGAAGGACAGCAAGCCACTGTCAACCTGGGACAGGAAGTAATTTCCGAAACTGAAATTGAGCGTGTGGACACGCCCAGCGGCACAAGGGAACAGGTCAACATTATAAAAGCCGTCGCAGGACTCCAGCTCCAGGTAAATGTCAGCCGTATTGACGATAACGGGTTTGTCACCCTGGCGATCGCTCCTACTGTTTCGGCTCCAGTTGAAACGCGGCAAGTTGGTGATGGGGAGGTAACGCTACTCTCAGTACGGCAATTAACCTCCGGTCAGGTACGAATTCGAGACGGGCAAACCTTAATCTTGTCCGGTATTATTCAGGAAACCGATCGTACTTCCGTCAGCAAAGTACCAATTCTGGGCGATATTCCGATCCTGGGTGCGCTGTTCAGACGAACCAACCGCAACAACACGCGTCAAGAAGTGATCGTGCTGCTGACCCCGCGTGTGCTCGATGATTCAGACTTCTCTTCTTTTGGCTATCGCTATACGCCTAGCCCAGAAGCCGATGAGATTTTACGCCGACAGGGGGTTCAGCTTCCCTAAGGCAACTCCGTTCCCCCCGAATTGAGAGTTAGGGGCGGTTCGGGAAATAGTCGTAACCTCTCAAACATCCTCTAAACGATCACGAGTTGATTTTCTGCCTCCGGCAACGGATCGATCGACTCGTGATTTTCAATCAGAAAGGATTAAAAGGATAAGGTCGATCGGTGTAATTCCTTCTCGAAATGATGCAAAACTTATTCCGCTCTGTTTTTGCTCAGGAGTGAGCAGCACGGGCTTCGCAAGACTTCTTCCTGATGGTAAAAACGTGAATTTCATAAGTATTTGTACACAGTTTTGCAGCTTTCTGCTGTCATAACCCCGTCGATCGGCAGGAATTTTTTAAAAAGTGCTTCAAATCTACATAAATTAAAGGTTTGATCGATCCATATTGGGGATCTTGCATTTAGAATAAAGCATTGAAAATTCGAGTTAACAAGGGTTTCAGCGATCGCTGTCTGATTTCCTTCTCGAATTCCACCGATTAGATCAACGATGCTAATTCGTGAGAGTCTAATCATTAACTTCGCTGATTACCATTGCAAGGAGATAACCATGAACAAAGGCGAACTAGTGGACAAGGTTGCAGAAAAAGCAAACGTCACCAAAAAGCAAGCTGATGCAGTTTTAACGGCTGCGATCGACTCCATTATGGAAGCAGTTTCCCACGGCGACAAAGTCACGCTAGTCGGCTTCGGTTCCTTTGAGCCACGTGAGCGCAAAGAGCGGGAAGGTCGCAACCCGAAAACCGGAGAAGCGATGCAAATCCCGGCAACGAAAGTGCCAGCATTCTCGGCTGGTAAACTGTTTAAGGAAATGGTGGGCAAATAACCCCACAAGCCGCGAACATCGTGCAACCATCACGCCGGATACCCGGACACGGGGGGAACTTAACCTGGGCAGCATCCCTGGCAGGCTGTTCCCCTTCTGAGATTTTGGATTTTTCTGCCAGCATTAATCCGCTCGGTCCACCTCAGTCTGCGATCGTCGCCATCCAGTCCAGCCTCCGCGATCTCTGCCACTATCCCGATCCGGGCTACACCTCCTTGCGGCAAGCTCTCGCAGCCACCCACGGCCTTTCCCCCGATTGGGTTCTCCCCGGCAACGGCTCTGCCGAGTTGCTGACCTGGGCAAGCCGCGAACTGGCAGAACTCAACGCCACCCATTTGCTCACCCCTGCCTTTGGCGACTACCTGCGGGCACTCCGGGCATTCGACGCCAAAATCGTCCCCTGTCCCATCGTCCTTCCCTCGTCCTCCGAACCAAGCAAGTCTGGCAAAGCGTTTTTGCTCAAAATCCAGAACGAACAGCAAACCTCGCCTCTACCGCCTACCCCCTCATCTCCTCTTCCCCTCACGCCTTCACTCCCCCATTCCTCCACCGGGCTTCTCCTCAACAACCCTCACAACCCCACTGGGCAACTGTTCGACCAACAATCCCTGCTGCCCCTGCTGGAACATTACGCGCTGGTCGTTGTGGATGAAGCGTTTATGGACTTTTTACCGCCAGACGAACAGCAAAGCCTGATCGATCGCATCACCGACTTTCCCAATCTGGTCATCCTTCGATCGCTCACCAAGTTTTACAGCTTTCCGGGACTGCGATTTGGCTATGTGATTGCTCACCCCGATCGCCTCGATCGCTGGCAGCAGTGGCGCGATCCCTGGTCGGTGAATACGCTAGCGGCGGTAGCAGCCGAGGCAGTTGTAACGGATGTTGCATTTCAGCAGCAAACCCTCGACTGGCTCCCGATCGCCCGAAACCAGCTTTATCGAGGACTGGCTGACCTGCCCGGTTTGTCTCCGCTGCCCGGTGCGGCAAATTTTTTGCTGGTCTGGTTCCAGGGGTCTACGATCGAATTGCAGCGCCAGCTTCTTCAGCAGCACAGAATCCTGATTCGCGACTGTACAAGTTTTCCTGAACTGGGCGATCGCTTCTTTCGCGTTGCGGTTCGCACCGAGTCTGAGAATAGACGATTGCTCGATGCCCTGGCTCAAGTGCTGCCCCATTCTATTTAGAAGTAACTGGTTTAGAAGTAACCGGTTTAGAAGTAACTGTCGTTCTGCCCCATCCTGCATCTTGATCTGCTCATGGCTGTAGACTATGACCTTGTGATTTTGGGCGGTACGACCGTTGCCCGATCGGTTGCCGCGCTGGCCTGTCGATTTCAGGCGCAGGTTGCTTTAGTGGAGCCACAGCCGCCTCGAGGGACTGATAATTTTCGGATGCTGTTGAGCGAATGGGCAAACCTGAGCTATCGGATAGAGCAGTTGCCCCGATCACAAGAAATGCCCCACCCTACTCGGCTCACCTCCCCCCCCGAACTGCTCAACCTTGCTGCTCAAACTGCTCCAATACTGACCGAAACGCGAATGATCCAGCAGCAGCAGTCCCTCGATCAGCTTGCGGCGGCAGGAGTAGACGTAATTGTGGGGCAGGGTGAGTTTCATCGACTACCGCGCCTGGGCTACCGGGTGAACGGACGATCGCTCTCATCGCGGGCCTACCTGCTGGCACTGCCCGGTCTACCGATCTATCCTGCAATTCTCGGACTGGACGGAGCTACTGTTTTAACGCTGGATGCACTGGCTGAGTTTAAGGGAGAAACGCTGCCCAAGCGAATTGCAATTCTGGGAGACGACCCGCAGGCGATCGAATTTGCCCAGATCCTTCAGCGGCTTGGCGTACAGGTGACGCTGATTCAATCACGGTTTTTGCCCCAATTTGATCCGCAAGCAGTCCGGCTCATCCAGGCGCAGCTTGAAGCCGAAGGAGTTTCGCTCTTTACCGGAGTCAGCATCGAACAGGTTCAGACAACGAACTCTGGCATTCGGCTCTATGGACAGGATGCAAGTGGAAAAGCACACTGCATTGAAGCAAATCTGCTATTGCTAGCAACAGCAAGACGGCTCGATCTGGCGCACCTGAAGCTAGAAGCGATCGGGGTGAAGTGGACTCCAGACGGGGTAACAGTTAACCGCATGCTCCAGACGACCCATCCGCGTGTTTATGCCTGCGGCGAAACTCTAGGCGGATTCGCGCTGCCCCAGCTGGTTCGGGAAGAAGCCGATCTCGTTCTGCATAATGCGCTGCTTCTCTCGCCGCGAAAGGTTCAGTCTCACCTTGTGCCCTGGACGCTGTTTACTGATCCGCAGATTGCTCAGGTGGGCATGAATCAGATAAAAGCCAGACGAACCTACGGCAAAGCGGTGCGGATCTTGACGACTTCAACCCAGACGATCGCCAGAGCTTATCTTCAAGAAGAAATGGCTGGCTTCTGCACACTTATCCTGCGGCAGGACGGTAAAATTCTGGGGGCAACGATCGTTTCACCTCAGGCAAGTGAATGGATCAGTATTCTGACGCTGGCAATGCAGCAAAACTTGTCGATGGCGCAATTGGCGCAGCTGCCGATTCCATCCCCCACGTTTGCAGAGATGCTTCATGCCCTGACTTATACCTGGCGATACCAGAGATTAACGACCGGACAGCGCACCTGGCTCGATCGCTATTTTGATCTCCGTCGTTCCTGGTCTTCATAAGTCAATTTTTTGAGTCACATCAACGGATTTTTCTCAACCCCTTCAACGGCGTCATCGCTTCGCCACACGTATAAAGGAACAACCTGCTCACACGTACTTCGAACAGCAGCATAGTGGGTATTGTGTTTCGGGCTCGGCTAAGTTTCTATCTGGCTAAAGTAATGCGATCAGCGCAAAACTAAAGCTCAGCTTCTTTTCTAGAGAATCAGCCTATTTTTTTCTGAATCTTGATTAGTTCTTTCAATTAAAACGGCTTGAAATTTATACCTAAAATTC
This sequence comes from Leptolyngbya sp. ST-U4, assembly GCF_039962215.1. NCBI lineage: Bacteria > Bacillati > Cyanobacteriota > Cyanophyceae > Leptolyngbyales > Leptolyngbyaceae > Leptolyngbya > Leptolyngbya sp. ST-U4. The sequence goes on along the minus strand of NZ_JAMPKZ010000009.1, from coordinate 22,080 downwards.
TCTGATGAAGTGAGAGTATCAGTTTTGCGAATCCCACTGAAAAAGTAGTCTAAGAGTTCAGCATATTTGCCGCTTTACGTCCTGTACCAAAAGGTAGAGAATGATAGATAAGCTTCCCTAACTGGGGGAGTAATTTAGTCATCAGTATGACTACCTTAGAGTAGTCACCGTACCGCAATCCAGTCCACCTGATGAATCTTCACGAAACCCCGATGGCGCAGTTACTTGGTCAGCTTCAGCAATGGGAAACCCGCCGTACAGAGGCAAACGCCTTCTACAAGCAGGGAAAATATAAAGAATATCTCGACCTTTCCAGACAAAATCTCCGCCTTTCTAGAGAGATGCAAGACCGCACCAGAGAAGGTCATGCGCTCAACGATGTTGGCTTAGCCTACATTCACTGCTGGCAGCCTCAAAAGGCCCTTGAATTCTTCTATCAGGGACTTTCACGCACTCAGGAACTGGGCGATAACCAGGGCGAAGCAACGAGCTACTGCAATCTTGGCTCCTCCTACAATCATCTCGGACAGCTATCGTTGGCTCTAGAATTTTTTAGCCGAGCACTGCCTATTTTCAAGAGCCTGGGAGACACGCAGGGCGAAATCTCGACGTTGAACAATATTGCTCTGATTCATACTAAGTTGGATGAGCCGAAGCGTGCCCTGCTGTTGCATTATCAAATTCTGGCAATGCGTCGAATGTTGAGCGACTTCTCTGGTGAAGCGACTACCCTCAACGGCATTGGTTTTGCCTACACGGCAATGGGCAAGTCAGAGCAAGCCCTGGGCTTTTTCCAGGAGGCTCTATCGATCCAGCGGGCAATCAAAAACCTTTCGGGCGAGGCGACTACTCTCAACAACATTGCCTCGATCTACAGCGATATGGGTCAACCGAAAGAAGCACTGCTGTTGTATCACCAGATTCTGCTGACTCGCAAAGAAATGCGCGATCGATCGGGCGAGGCAAATACGCTGCACAACATCGGCTTTACCTACAGTCTGCTGGGCGAACGCAAGCAAGCACTCAGCTTCTATAACAAAGCCATTAACCGCTTCCGGGATTTGGGTGACTGTTTGGGCGAAATCTCAACCCTACTCAACATTGGCTCGGTTTATGCCACGATGAACCAGAAAGAATGGGCACAGTCCTACTACAAAGATGCTCGTAAGTTGAGCGAACAAATTGAGCACAAGCCTCTTGTTGAGCGGGTTAAACGCTTAATGGATGCGCTCTAAGGGCTGGAATCTCTTCAGGGTACACGCGGTCTACCTTACCTAAACTTCTGATTCGTTATTAGTTTCATAAAATTCGTCTCATCGAGGTAGGTTTTGAGCCTACCTTTTTTGTTTTATCTCAGAGTTTTATCTCACAGTTCTGTTTCACACTTTTGATTCACGTTTGGTTTGGCTCACGGTTTGTATCCTGACGATCGCCTACGCTTCAGTTCCTCGATCGCGTTTATGCAGCCCGATTTATCCGTGTACTGACAGACTTTTTGCCACAAGCCCTCTCGCGTCCTTAGTAGTTCTGTGGCCAACCAGTGGTTCTGCGGCAAACTGCACTCAACTGCGAAACCTGTTCCTCTGGGGTAATTGCGTCTTGAACGCTAGCATTCTCGTATTGCCGTAGTTCCGCTGAGATAGTTAATTTAGTCTTGATAAAAATAACATTAACCAGGCGCATCCCTAGATTGGGGTAATGGGCATTCTAATGCTGTCAGTCTGCATCTTAATTCCTTGCTTGTATCCCGCGCATGATTCCCGTTTCTTCTGTTTCGACAGTTCCTACTTCCGGTCATGCCAGTGAAGCTGAGGCAACTAAAGTATTGCAAGCTTTAGCGCAAGACTCACAAAGCCTCCGGTTCAAAAAGCTGCTGATTTATAGCTGCACTGGAACCTGGGAGAGTGACACAGCTCGATTAGAGGCAGTTCAGTTTTCCGATTTGCTTCACACCCTGCGATCGCTGGCTCCCACTTGGCAGGAACTGCAAACCCGTCTAACAGAGGCAGCACATCATCTCAACAGACCAGCAGAGTATATCCTGGTTGCCCATACCCTCCTCGGCTTGCTGAAACCCATTTATCTGGACGCCGTGCTCATTCCTACGGTAGATCCTCAAATTTACGAGGCGATTGCCCAACAGCTCACGATCGATCCAGAGCCACTGCGCCTGAAGAAACTGCTCATCCTCGCCTGTACTCATCAGTGGGAGTCCGATCGAAAAACAATAGAGCAAACACCGCTTCTGCCGCTTATCCAAACGCTGCACAGCCTGACGCCAACCAAAACAGTTCTTTGTGTTCTGCTTGAGAACGTAGTGAAAACGCTGAGCAAATCCGCCCAATATCGCTTGCTTGCCGATCGTTTGATTCAAGCTTTCCAGCCTCTTTATTTCGACTCTGAAACCGTCGCAGCAGAACCAACGGTTTTGGAGGACACTCAGGCGGAGTGCTTTGAGGAGGACGCAACGAGCAGCTTGAATTCTCGCTCTGGTAGCACAAAATTTTCGACTATTGCAGAAGCAACAGCCGCACTCTCCGCGTTACTGCATGAACAAAACAAGCGATCGAATGGTGGATCTTCTGCGATCGCAGGCAAAACCCTGGCTTCCTCTAAGGGAAGTGACTTGCAGGGAAGTGACTTGAAGCCATCGAACCTGAGGTTGAGTGAACGATTTAGTCTGCGACAGAGCGTTGTGCAGGCAAGCAATCCACTTCGCACAAAAATTTTGCTGTTTTCTTTGCTGCACGAACCCTTTCAGCTACAGCAGCACGAAGGCATCCTGAAAGACTACGATCTCGATGACCTCCTGAAAATGACAATGCAGACCTATCGTCAGGCGGCTTACCTCAACACTGCGCTGGGTCAAATTGTTAAACAATTGCCTAATCCCCAGGCTTATCAGCCATCAATCGATGCATTGCTACAAGCAATCCAACAGTTTTCGTCTGGCTCATCTGCTCTGCCTGCGAATGGTGATGCCTCAGGAGCCACTCAGCCGGAGTTTTCCCAGCTTACCAGTCCCCTGCCCCATACTGCGGCTCCCACTCAGACTGCTCCCACTCCATCTCCATCTCCATCTGTCTTCCCTGACGGCGATCGGCTGAGATGATCAACCCTATCACCGAACCAACCTATGAATGAAGCTATCAAAGCAGCCGATCTGCTCAGGCAGTATGGTGTAGGCAAAACGAACTTTAATGGGGTACGGCTGGCACTATCGGATTTGGCTGAAGCGGATTTGATTGGGATTGATCTCAGCCAGGCAGACCTCCAGCGTACCGTTTTGCGATTTGCCTATCTCAACCGAGCGAAGCTGAGCAAGGCAAACCTGACTGCCAGTAAGCTGAGCGGCGCAAACCTGACCCAAGCAGAACTTACAGGCGCGATTCTCAAAGACGCTGACCTGCATGGAGCCATTCTTGCAGGAGCAGACCTTCGCAGTGCGGATTTATCGCTGGCTAACCTGCTGGATGCGAATCTACAGAATGCAGATCTACGAAATGCTCAGCTTGGCGGCGCAAATTTAACCGGAGTCTGTTTGCGCGGGGCAAACCTGCGCCAAGAGAATCATCGCTACACGGTGAACCTACGCGGAGCTACGCTGAGAAAAGCTGATTTGCGCGGCGCAAACCTGACCGGAGCGGATTTGTCGCGAGTTGATCTGCGCGGCGCAGATTTAAGTGAGGCAATCCTGCGCGGAGTTGATTTGAGCAATGCTGACCTGACTGAGGCAAATCTACACAATGCTTCTCTGACCGAAGCCAATCTGACGCGATCGATTCTACGAGGTGCATCGCTGATTAATGCCCGTCTGGAGCGATCGATCCTGGTTGAGGCAGATATGGCAAGCGTCAGCCTGCAAGGGGCATTGCTAGCAGATACCAAACTGACCAACGCTCATCTGGCAAAAGCAAATCTCACTGCCGCCCGTCTACCTCGCGCCGACCTGAGCCGTACTAATTTCTGGCAGGCAATCTTGTGCGAGGCCCAGCTTGTGGACGCCTACCTTGCCAGAGCGAATCTGATGCAGGCGAATTTAGCAAATGCCAACCTGACCAGAGCAGAGTTAAGCAGCACCAATTTGCAAGGTGCAATTTTACAGGGGGCAACAATGCCGGACGGTAGCCCTCATCCCTGACATTATTTATCACCCAACTTTCGGGAATGGGTATTAAACTTCTACAATTACTTAGCTTAAGGAAAAGTCTATGGATTTAGTACACTAGATCTATAGATAAACAAATCACTCCAGTTAAAAATATGGTTGCTTATACCCTTCCAGAACGCCCCGATCTAATCTTTTCTGTTCGTGGCAAAGATTCCGAGAAATCCCGTCAGCAGGCGATGGAGCAGCTTCACCACCGGATTGAGAACGAAGAAATCCCGGCTGATGCGTTCCCCAATGGGGTAGATCCTTCGGACTTTATTGAAGTTGATAGCAGTAAAATGAACCAGCCGCAAGCCTTAGACGAAAACAACGAAGTGCTGCAAGCCGTCCAAACCCTTTCTAATCTGGCACTGCTTAAGATTGACCTGGAAAAAGACCGGCAGGCTGCGCTCGAAGTGTACGACGTGATCAATCGCTTACTGTTTGGCAGCGAACCCGTTGAGGAAGAAGAGATTGATAGCCTGAAGCAGGGCTTCAAAACGCTGAAAGTTTTTGCACAAAATCACATTAAGCTGCAATCTTCTCTTCCTCAGGCAGAAGCGGCCCGCGATTTGCTGAACCAGGCACTCTACGGCGAATCTGCTACTGTCGAAAAGTCAAATCCCAAGACGGCTAAAGCAGATAAAGCAGCGGATAAAGCAGATAAAGCAGCGGATAAAGCAGATAAAGCAAAAGGCGACAATAGTCGAACTTAAGCAAGGATGAACTCTCTTTGACCCATACGGCAGCAGAAAAACGGGCATTGCTTGCCCAAATTGCTTACCAGGAAGGAAAGGTAGGGCGGCAGGGCAATGAACAAAAAGCTGGGGCAGAAATCGAGCGATACCTGAATGTTTTTCGAGCAGAATTCAACGCGATCGCTTGCACCACAAAATATTCTGACAAGACGATCGGTTTTGATTGGTGCTGTGCTTTTGTTTACTACTGCTGTCTTCAGGCAGGCTTTTCTCCGCCGATTCAGCCCATTCCCGATCGCCGTTCAACGCTGGGATTTGTCAGCCTATGGTACGAATGGGCAAACTTTCTCGAAAATCAGTTCTATTGCTCAGCAAACCGCTCTGACTTTGAACCCAAATCAGGCGATATTGTGCTGTTCGATCGCCTGCTTGAACCCGTTGCGCTCGATCACATTGGGATTGTGGTAGAGGTGCGATCGGGAGAAATCATAACTGCTGAAGGCAATGTGAATAATCGATCGGGGATTTTTCACCGACCTTTTGATCAGCATATCAACGGATATATTCGGCTAATTTAGCTCTGATGGTTTTTAGCTCTGATGGTTAAGGATTAGGCGGCACAATCTCCGTTACCACTCGCCCACCGCTGACCACCACTGTCCGGTTTTGCAATCGACCTACTGCTCTTGGACCGCGTACCGTAGCAGGTGGATCTGCCTGGTTGTAAACGACATTGCCTTCTGCCACAAGCTGCTGGGTGGGGATCGTCCAGACCAGGGTATCGGATGCCAGATCAGAGTCATTGCGCTGCCCGATCGCCCGAACATTACCCGTGAAGCGAGCTACTCTTGGTTCTAAGTCCATTCTGGCGCGATCGGCAGTCAGGGTAGTTTGCTCCTGCTGATGCACCACGGTCACGGGCTGATCGGCTTCGATCGTTTGCCGTTTCAGATTCCAAATCAGCGAGTTGCCTGTTACCAGCAGGGGCGGATCGACGGTGAGCACACGGGCATTTTTGCGAAGGGTAGCGACACGGCTGCCGATTAGCACTTCTGCGGTGTCTCCGTTTGCCTGATCGGTAACTTGTGTATTATTGGCAATGCGCTGCGCCTGAACGGGGCGATCGCTCACCAGCCGATCCTGCTGCATTAGCCACACCATCTTCTCCCCCTGAAGCTTGAGCTTCGGTTCGTCGCGTGTTTCCGCAATAATATTGCCCGATAGCTCAACGCGCTGCTGTCGTCGCTGAACTCTGCCCTCATTTGCGCTGAGGGTCAACTTCGGATGGGTTCCGCGCAGGTTGCCGCGCACAATCATCAGATCTTGTTTGGGTCGCCACTCCAGCTCGTTACCGCGCATCACTGCCCCACTCTCAACATCGGTTGCAACGACATCGCCGCGCAGAAAAATGCGGTTGCCATCCTGTCGAATTTCCCCTTCTTCTGCCTGAATCTTGTAGGCAGGTTTGCCGTCTTGATACAGTTCACCGCTCGGACTCTGAACTTTTGCGAGCTGCTTATCGGGCGTATAGACTGCCTGTTTTGCCCTCACCTTCCAGAGGGTTTGTCCTTTTTCATCGGGCTGCTCCAGCGTAATGTTGTTAAACGTGAGGTTGGGATCAACCTGCTGCGCGGCGGCTGTGTCTTCTGCCAACCGGTTTGCGCCGCGGCTCTCCTGCCGACAGCTTCCCAGCCCAAGCAACACCAGCAGCACACAAGGCAGCCCGATCGTCTTTATCCAGCCCATGCTTTTTTGATCCCAGACTTTGTTTTGATCCCGGGCTTTGATTCCAGGCGGCATTGCTTATGCCATCCAGCATCTTGCCCTGGCAATCTGAATGTAGCAGACGCTTGCCCTGGGAAAAAGCTCCCAGAATTCTCGTGCTACGGCTCAAACGATGGCTTGTCTTCTGGCTCCTCAACCAAGCCAATGCCACTGAGCGGACGATAGGTATAGCCCTGGCGCGGCGTTTTTTGAATGTCTTCTTTGATCGAGTCAAGGTCAATATAGCGATCGGCAACGTTAATCAAACTGTCGCTGGTCATCGATCGCAGGCTCACTACCTCAACTCGTACTCCTCGATAGCTCACCGCATCCACGGCATACGCCAGATCGCCATCGCCGCTCACCAGAACCGCCGTATCGTAGGAACCGACCAATGCCATCATATCAACGGCAATCTCGACGTCTAGATTTGCCTTCTTGGAGCCGTCTGGAAGCTGCACCAGATCTTTAGAAATCACGCGATAGCCGTTGCGCCGCATCCAGAGGAGAAATCCCTGCTGTTTTTCATTTGTACGATCGACCCCGGTGTAGAAAAACGATCGCAGCAGCCGTGATCCCGCCGTCAAACGGCAAAGCAGCTTGGTGTAGTCAATCTCAATGCCAAGCTGGAGAGCGGCGTAGAACAGATTAGAACCATCGATAAAGATAGCAACTCGCCCCCGATTTTCTAGAACCTGTTCTGGTGTGAATATAGAATTGTTTTCGCCATGATGGTTATTGTTACTGAACATGATTTGTTAAACCTCAAAAATTTTATTAAGGGGAAATTAAATCAGCTAAATTCTTAATAAGTTGCCTGTAAACAGGCGATCGTTCCTATCCTAAAACAGAAAAATCAAACAGCGTTCTCAGGCAGCTCTAACCGCTGAAAAATAGGTTGTGCTGCACCCAGCTCCTGCCCTGGCAATAAAATGCCCCATTGAGAATGCACTGCAAAAGGCACAACGGTTCCAGTGTCTTTTTGATTGAAATCAACCTGGTAGCCAAGCTGCTGATAAATCGCGTTGCTCAATCCTGGAATAATCGGTGACAGCAAGTAGGCACTAAGGCGAACTGTTTCCAGAACGCTATAAAGTACCTGCTCAACTTCGGCTTGTTTGCCCTGCTTGTAGAGCGTCCAGGGAGCCTGCTCGTCAATGAACTTGTTGCTCACGCGAACCAGCATTAGAACGGCTTCGCACCCCTGACTAAAGCCCAGCCTTTCAAAGGCTTCCTGCACTTGCTGTCCTAACCCCTCACCCTTCGATCGCAGCAGGTTATCTTCTGGAATAGCGGCGGGATCAAGTTTAGGGATCTGTCCATGGCAGTATTTTTGTGCCATTTTCAGCGTCCGATTGAGCAAATTGCCCAGGTCGTTTGCCAGATCTGCATTCAGGATGTTGATAAAGCGCGTTTCGTTGAAGTCGCCGTCGCGTCCAAACTCGATCTCCTTCAGGAAGTAATAGCGCACGGCATCAGAGCCATAGCGATCGGTTAGGGCAACAGGGTCGATCGTATTCCCCAGGCTCTTGCCCATCTTTTGCCCGTCCTTAGTAAGGAAGCCGTGCCCAAATACCCGATGGGGAACCTCTAGCCCTGCCGCCATGAGCATCGCAGGCCAGTAGACCGCATGAAAGCGCAGAATATCTTTGCCGATTAAGTGGGTATTGATGGGCCACCATTTTGCCAGCGCGTTTGCCAGCGTCGGCGCGTCTTCGGGTTGTAAGAGTGCGGTCACATAACCCAGCAGCGCGTCAAACCAGACGTAAATCACATGGCTAGGGTCTTCAGGAATCGGAAAGCCCCAGTCAAAGTTGACCCGCGAGATAGAAAAGTCTTGCAAGCCGCGCTCGACAAAGGCAAAGACCTCGTTGCGCCGACTCTCAGGCTGAATAAATTCGGGACGATCGCGGTAAAGCTGCTCTAGCTTACCCTGATAACTGGACAACCGGAAGAAATAGTTTTGTTCGTCCCGCCATTCGGCTTCTTTATTGGTATGGATGGCGCAACGATGACCCTCCAGCAGTTCTCGCTCCTCTTTAAACTCCTCACAGGAAACGCAGTACCAGCCCTGCTGCCGCCCCAGGTAAATGTCACCCTGATCCCAGACGCGCTGAAAGAACTCTTTGACGATCGCCTCATGCTTGGAGGAGGTTGTGCGAATAAAGCGATCGACCTGAATATTAAGCCGTTCCCATAGGGAAAGGAAGCTTTCAACAATTAAATCGCAGTGTTCTTGAGGCGATCGTCCGGCGGCTTCTGCGGTGCGCTGGATTTTCTGCCCGTGTTCATCCGTTCCTGTAATGAGCAAGACAGGCTTGCCTAGGAGTCGCTGAAACCGAACTGCAACATCGGCAGCGATCGTTGTATAAGCACTGCCTATATGAGGAACATCATTGACATAATAAAGCGGAGTTGTAATGGCAAAGGGAGCCTGAGGGTTTGTATTAAAGGTCATAAATTAAAGAATACCCTGAAAATATTTATCAAATATACCCGACGGTTGTTGTGATTCATCCCTAATTAAGGGAAAGCTGCTTGAGTCTTCTCAGCAGGTCAAGATCTTTGACTAAAGTTAAGCCTACAAGTAACAATTCCTGCTTAAAGTTCTACTTTTACTAAAAGTCGTAAATCAAATGTATGTTACTTCTACGATTGAACAATTAATGTTTCATCGGTCTTAAAGGGCATTTTTCCTGAGTAAAGAGCCGTTATTTTGGATATGAATTGTTTTTCATCTTTTCAGTTCCAATACCGTTATTTTCCTCAGAGAATATTAACTGCTAGCCTTTAACTTGCAGATGGGAAAATTCCAGGAAGATTCTGCATAAATCGATCGATCGAATCTAAGCGTCTGATTAAGCGAGTCTGATTGAGCCATGTAAGGGCTGCCCGAACCGTTCCCTAAATTCCTTAACCTTGAGAGGTGAACGAAGTAGCGGTTTGGTAGCCTGTCTTAAGTTGGAATTGGGAAAATGTAGTACGGTTGATCCTTCTAAAACAATTTCTAAGCCAGGTCACGATACCAAGGTAGCATTTGCTGTTCACATAAGTTTACTCAATCCTTAATCATTTAAGATTTGTTCGCTGACTCAAATAGAAACCTGCCCTTGACGAGCTGCTCCGGTTTAAGCAGTTTTTCAATCTATCTCCTGTGCAGTGCAAGGTGTAAAGCAAGCTGTGCTGCTCCGCTTGATCGAACTGCATTCATCCTCTAGAAGTCGCTCATTAGGCTGAATCGCGATCGGCGAAATCCGTCCCCTAGTTGAGGGCATTAGCTCATAGGTTGCGTCAGGATATGAATTACAAAAGCTGCTTTTTGCCAAAGTGGTCGCGGTGGGCAGCACCGCTCTTTCTTTAGTTGCTTAATATTACAAGAGTTAAATCAAGTCCTCCTGGAGCATGATGTTTAACAACCCACTGCTGATCTCTCAACAGCTGCTCAATATGCTGGGGACACGCGTCTTCTTTTACCATCGCGATCGTGTTCCGCAAAATAGTGCTGTTCTCGTCGTCAGCAATCATCGTAGTTTTCTAGACGCCCCTCTGCTGATGGCAACGCTAGATCGATCGGTCCGGTTTGCCTGCCATCACTATATGGGTCAGGTTCCCTTGATGCGTGAGTTTGTGACACGGTTAGGATGCTTTCCCCTTGATGCCCCCGATCACCGTCAGCAAGGCTTTTTTCACCAGGCAATTCAACTACTTCAGTCTCAGCAGGCAATCGGCATCTTCCCCGAAGGAACTGAACCAATGGTGCAGCACACTGATCCACATCAGGTGGGTAACTTTCAGCGCGGATTCGCCCATCTTGCCCTGCGTGCTCCAATTCAAGATTTAGCCATTCTGCCTGTGGCGATCGCCTCTCAAGACGAAACCAATAACGTTGCAGTCCCGCTGAAGCTGCTGAGCTGGTTCGATCCATCGGAACCGCTGTTTGACCAACCTGGATGGCATCCAATGGTGATTTATCAAAAAGTAGATGTGATTGTGGGGCGTCCCATGTGGGTGACTCCTGCTCAGCGGGAAAGCTACCAGGGAAAACAGGCGAAAACTGTTGTCGCTGATTTGACCCAATACTGCCGTGAAGAAATCGATCGCCTGTTGCACTAATTTGCTGCATTAGCTTAATGTCGCCTATGACGGACACTCAGCCCCACGCCTATTTCCGTACACCGACTCGACTTAATCCCAGCGCACCCCTATTTATCTTTCTACCCGGCATGGATGGAACCGGACAGCTTTTCCGCGCTCAGGTGGCTGGGGTTGAGAAAGCGTTTGACATTCGGTGTTTATCAATCCCCGGTGATGATTTGACAGGATGGGAACAGCTCGCGGAACAAGTCGTCACGCTGGTGAAAGCGGAGAGAGAGCGAAAGCCAAATCAGCCTGTTTATCTTTGCGGCGAGTCGTTTGGCGGCTGTTTAGCGATTAAAACGATTCTGCGTGCGCCTCATTTATTCGATCGGCTCATTCTGGTCAATCCAGCTTCTTCGTTTAATCGGCGTCCATGGGTGTACTGGGGTTCTTACCTGAGTCATTTGCTGCCTGAACACACCTATCAGCTCTCGACGCTGAGTTTTTTAACAATCTTGGCATCGCTCGACCGAATTCTGCCTGAAGACCGGAAGGCGTTGCTGGATGCAGTGCGATTTGTGACGCAACAATCGTCCATTTGGCGACAGTCGCTACTGCGCGATTTTTACGTGAGTGAATATCAGTTTCGTGGCATTATGCTACCAACGCTTGTCGTTGCCAGTGCCCAAGATAAGCTATTTCCCTCGGTCTCAGAAGCCCGTCGCTTAGTCAATCTGCTGCCCAATGCGGAAATGATTGTGCTGCCGGATAGCGGTCACGCTTGCCTGCTCGAAAAAGATGTGAATCTCTATGAGCTGATGCAGTCTTCTCGACTCATACAGCCTCCCCAACCGACGCTTTCGAGTTAAAAACTCAAGCTAGAGGTTAAGCTCAAGCTAAAACCTAGTCTGGAACTACAGCTCTGCAAACCGATCGCTTGCTTCAAGCAGCGCATGGCAAATACCAGGTTCCGTCATGGAATGCCCGGCATCGGGAATCATGATTAGCTCGGATTCAGGTAGTGCTTGATGCAAATCCCAAGCAGACATTGGCGGACAAACCACGTCATAGCGTCCCTGCACAATCACAACTGGCAGATGTCGAATTCGATCGCACTGATCTAAAAGCTGGTTTTCCTGTTCAAAAAAACCCTTATTCACAAAGTAGTGGCACTCGATTCGGGCAAAGGCATCGGCAAACTGATTCTCGCCAAATCGCTGCTGCAAGCCCACATCGGGCAATAGCTTACTGGTCGAAGCTTCCCACACTGACCAAGCACGGGCTGCCTGCTGGCGAATTTCGCGATCGTCGCTGGTGAGCCGCTCATAGTATGCCGTGATGAGATTGTGACGCTCTGTGGGGGAAATTGGCTTCAGGTAAGCTTCCCAGGCATCAGGAAAAAAGTAGCTTGCACCCTCCTGATAAAACCAGGACAGCTCCTTTTGTCGCAACAGAAAGATACCTCGCAGGATCAACCCCTTACAGGCTTCAGGATGAGTTTGACTATAGGCAAGCGATAGCGTACTGCCCCAACTGCCGCCAAACACTACCCAGCGATCGATGCCGAGATGCTGCCGCAGTCGCTCAATGTCGCTCACTAAATGCCAGGTTGTATTCTCACGGAGTTCTGCATGGGGCACACTGCGTCCACAGCCTCGCTGATCAAACAGCACCACGCGCCATTTCTGAGGATTAAAAAACCGACGGTGAATTGGATCAATACCGCCCCCCGGACCGCCGTGTAGAAAGACAATCGGCTTACCGTTAGGGTTGCCTACTTCTTCGTAATAAAGAGTGTGCAGGTCAGAAACCTGGAGTGTGCCAGTTGTGTATGGCTCGATCGCAGCATACAGTTCACGCATTGTTCCCTCTGATCAACCCATACGGCTAGTCTACCGGAAGACATTAGCCTGTTTGTAGAACTTCAAAACTTCATGATTTGCAATCGCTCGCCCTGCTAAAGGTTCAGCCACAATTCCCTTAAGGCAAAGCAGTGCAATAATAAACCTTGAGCGATCGACCGATGCGCCTGCTGCTACCCTTTGCCTGCTGCCTTCTTGAACTTCGACGCAGCCCTGAGAGTATGTTTAGAATCAGAGTATGTGCTACTCGCCCCAACGCTGCCCAATGCAGATCTTCCTTTGACCGCAGCCTATGAGCTTTGTTGAGTATCAACCGCATCAAATCGTGTTTCTGGAGTGTGAAGAAAAGCGTCTGTATGCAGAGGTGATTCAAACGGTGATCGATCGACAGCTCTGCTGGGCACGTCCTTTGGTTATACTTAGCCGAGGCTTCAGTGATGCAGAACACCCCCTCTGGGACAATTGGCAGACAAGCGAAATTGCCTTGGAAATGCTGGTTGACCTGCGGCAGGAATCTGATCTGCTGCTGCCCCTGTCCTGGTTTCAGATGGCAGTGGATACTGAGGTGATTCCAGTTCTGGCAAAGCTCAGCGGGTTAAAACCTGAACCTTATTCAGCCTCGGATGAAGCGATTGTGCAGCATCACTATCCTTCCGCCCAAGAACAGCTTCAGCAATTTATTCGGGCACTTTGCCTTGCAAATCAGAATCATGCAAATCCCGATCGGGAAGAAACAAACAAGCAATAGACTGCGGATATGGCAACCCTCAGAACGACTTGCTTTGCAAACCAGTTGAATACAAGGCGATGACCTGAGGAGCAGGCAGCCTCTGCTAAGGGCTCGGAACCAACCGCACCCTTCCAGCATCCATCTCCGCCATTAACAGCTCCAGTGCTTCATAGTCCACATCAGAGATGTAGCCCAGACGAGTTAACTCGTAGTTAATCTCATTTTCAATATCGGGAGTGAGCTGCTTAATGTGCAATGCCTTTGCAACAAGCTGGCGAATTACGTGGGTTGTTTTCATTATTAGAAAGTCCTGCGTTAAGTAGGAAAAACCAACCTCTGGACTTCATTGTCATGAAACGCCGCTGCAACTTCGATGATCCAACGCTGTCCACTTTGTGATTTAAATCACGATATGCTCTTTTGCAAAGCACTATACCAGGAGAATAACAGATAAATATTTATTCTGTTATTTGGGCTAAGGTATCAAGTTTGTTTAAGTGAGTAATCTTCCTGTTGGTAGATGTACCTTTAACCACTTCCAAATTAGTAACTATGGTTACTTCTAAAGTTCTTTATCTGCTGGAATACACCTAATCGATCTTCATCCACTATTAAGTCGTGATGAAGCTAGCCTGGCTAACAAACAGCTTGGCTTAATTTCCCATTTCCTGATTCTCCCTTAAGCGGCATTTCTCAACCCTTCCACAGGTGTTGGGTGTTGAGTTGCACCAGATGTTCTTGGTGTGACAAGTAATGTTACAAAGGGAGAGTCAAGATAAAGTACGGACAGCTTTTGTAACTATCAATACATCAGCACAAGCGTGATTCTATCAGGATTTAATCTGAAATCCTGTCAGTTAAAGATTCTGCAAATTTCTCCTTCCAGGCTAGTATGCAAGAAATTTTCAAGGTTATGGTCTAGTACATTCCAAGAGCCAGCTTCGAGTCTCAATTCAACCATCTGTAGTCAGACAGGATCGAATGATGCACAGCACCCTTACATACTCTCGACAGGTAGTTGTTCAGCCCAGTGGCGACATCAACGTCAACAATGCTGAATCCTTGCAGAAGCAGCTTGCAGCAACCGTAACCGCAATCGAATATTCACACTTGTTAGTTGATATGACTGGCGTTAAATCCCTTGATAGCGCAGGGCTCATGGTTTTTGTTTCGACCCTGACCCTAGCGCAGCAGCTTGGTAAGCAGCTTATCCTATTTGGGATTTCTCCCTCTGTACGGATTGTTTTTGAGTTAACCCAGCTCGATCGCGTTTTTGAAATTTTGGACGGACAATCCTTGGTCGAGTTGACGGCTGCCTGATAAAGCGGTTTGAGGTTAAACGATCGTTAAGTTTGCCATTCACAAGCCCTTCTATCCTTCGTGCATCTCCGGTCACCTGCAAGTCAGTTTGTCATTCGCAGATTGAGTCGTTCGATTTTTGTTATAACGATTTCTGCTAAACGACTTCTGTTAGACGACGAGCTAAGCCTGAATCCGGTATAGTGAACAGGAAGAGAAGGTCGATGCGAAGCAGTTCCCCTTTTGGGGTGACGCGCAGCGATTTTCTCAATTTCTCGATCGTCACTCCTTGTCTTTACCGTGGCAGTTGCAGTTGAACAGCTATTAACGCCCGAAATCCTAAAGCCCGCTCGCTACCTGGGCAATGAGCTGGGAGCGGTTCACAAACCTTGGGAAGCCGCAGCAGTCCGATGGGTGCTTACCTACCCGGAAATTTATGAGGTTGGTGCTTCTAACCTAGGTCACATCATTCTCTACAGCATTCTCAATGCTCAGCCTCGGCAACTCTGCGATCGTTCCTATCTACCTGCGCCCGATCTGGCAGCAAAACTGCGCTCTACTCAAACCCCGCTATTTGCAGTCGAGTCACGCCGATCGCTGACCGATTTCGATGTCTTGGGCTTTAGCCTCAGCTATGAGCTGGGAGCAACCAACATCCTGGAAATGTTGGATTTAGTAGGCATCCCTCTCACCTGGAAAGAGCGATTACCTTCTCGGGGAACTGCGAAGCAACCTGCTAATCAGAACCGATGGAATGTGGAGCAGGGCAGCTATCCGCTTATCTTTGCGGGCGGACAAACGGCAACCTCAAACCCGGAACCTTACGCTGACTTTTTTGACTTCATTGCGCTGGGCGACGGGGAGGAACTGCTGCCGGAGATCGGTCTGGTACTGGAAGAAGGTAAGGCTGCGGGACTGAACCGCGAAGAAATCTTGTTGGATCTGGCACAGGTTCCCGGTGTGTACGTGCCGCAGTTTTACGATATGGCAGCCGATGGCTCGGTGCATCCCAGCCGTCCTGATGTGCCCGACCGGGTTTTGCGGCGGGTGGCAACGCCTTTGCCTGCCTACTCGATTGGTTTAGTGCCCTACATTGAAACGGTTCACGATCGTCTGACGATCGAAATTCGGAGGGGCTGTACACGGGGTTGTCGCTTTTGTCAGCCGGGGATGCTTACCCGTCCAGCCAGGGATGTAGAGCCGGAGCAGGTCATAGAGGCGATCGAGCAGGGAATGCGGGCAACCGGATACAACGAGTTCTCGCTGCTGTCTTTGAGCTGTTCTGACTATCTGGCACTGCCCGCGGTGGGCGTTGAGATTAAAAATCGGTTGCAGGGTGAAAATATTTCGCTGTCACTGCCTAGTCAGAGAGTCGATCGCTTTGATGAAAATATCGCCAATATTCTGGGCGGAACGCGGCAATCGGGGCTAACTTTCGCGCCGGAAGCAGGCACGCAGCGAATGCGAGATATTATTAATAAAGGGCTAACTAACGAAGAACTGCTGCGCGGGGTTAGAACTGCCTACGAGCAGGGTTGGGATCGGGTTAAGCTCTACTTTATGATTGGCCTACCGGGCGAAACCGACGCAGATGTTTTGGGCATTGCTGAAACGATGCGTTGGCTTCAGCAAAAGTGTCAGATTAAGGGTAGAAAGCCGCTTGGCTTTAATGTCACCATCTCAAACTTCACACCGAAACCTCACACGCCTTTTCAGTGGCACTCGGTCGCAACGGCTGAACTCATCCGAAAGCAGAAACTCCTTCAGCAAGAGTTCCGCACCATTCGGGGAGTAAAAGCTAACTTCACTGACGTTCGCATCTCGGCAATGGAGGACTTTGTCGGGCGAGGCGACCGGCGTTTGGCGGCAGTAATTCGTCATGCCTGGGAGTTAGGAGCCGGGATGGACGCTTGGTGGGAAAGTCTCGATCGGGCTTTTGCTGCCTGGACGCAGGCGATTGCTGCTTCTGAACTCACCTGGAAATATCGCCAGGTCGAAAACGGGGAGTGGAACGTTTTTGGGGATGCGGGTTCATTGCAGGCTGAGCAGACGCTGAATCAGCCGCTTCCCTGGGATCATTTGGATTCAGGGATTGATAAGCAGTGGTTGAAAGAAGACCTTCAGCGGGCATTGGAAGCTGCGATCGTTCCAGACTGCTCGTTTGAGGGCTGCTCCCACTGCGGTGTCTGCGGTCTAGACTTTGGACACAACATTGTCGTGCCGCCGCCGCCCATTCCCGCCTTTCAGGGGCAATTTGTGCCGAATCAGGAGCGGGCGCAGCGAATGCGCGTTCAGTTTGGCAAACTGGGCGACATGACGCTGGTAAGCCATTTAGACCTTGTGCGTTTATTCGATCGCGCTGTGCGGCGGGCTGCGATTCCGGTTTCTTTTACGGGCGGGTTTCATCCGGGTCCGCGTATCTCGATCGCCAGTGCGTTACCGCTAGGTGCAAGCAGTCTGGGGGAAATTGTGGATTTCGACCTGACCGAAGCCATGAACCCGGCAGAGTTTCAGCAAAAGTTCGGTGCTCAACTGCCTGCGGAGGTGCCTGTATTTAGCGTTGAGTCAATCGCCCTCAATGCGCCTGCGGCAACTCATGCAATGGAGCAAGCAGAATACTGGATCGCGGTTGTGCCTCTCTTTGAAGAAGCTGAAACACAGCCTGGGGGAGCGTCTGACTGGCACGGCTGGATTCGAGCTGTTTTGGAAGCGGAAAGTTTGTGGGTCGAACAAACCACGAAATCAGGTAAGCAAAAGTCAGTTAATCTGCGGGAACGGCTCTTTGAACTCGAATTGCTCGATCGATCGATTCCGGGACTGCGGCGGGAACAATCCCTTGAGGATGCTGTAATCCTGCGTTTTGTGGGAAGCTGCCGCAATGATGGAATTCTGCTGCGTCCAGAACATCTGGTGCAAATGCTGGAGCAGGTAACTCAACAATCGTTTCGGCTTTTGCACATTCATCGGTGTCAGCTTTTCTTGATGGATGGTTGAAAGGTTAAGGATTTCTTGACTTTTGCAATCCTGCGTACAGCAGTTGATCGAAGACCGCGGATTCAATCGACCGCGTGTTGGGTTTCCTCAACTGCCGGAAAAAGCCTATTTTGCAAGAAGGACTGCTAGTTAAATTCTCATTCCAGAGAAATCTTCCCTTTTTGCAACTTCCGCCCTTTTCCATTTCCTAAGCTGAGTATTTTCCAAAAAACGTTGAACATACTGATGCGTGCATTGACGATCGCGCTATAATGCGTAACTAAGAGAAGCCGTAGCGAATCGAAACCTCTTAGGGTTAAACTCAGGGTTAAAAACGATTCGAGCGGCACCAGACCCAGAGTAAAGTCTGCTTCTGTAAAGCTTTTCACTCCCTTGCTCACGTAAGATCCTGCTCCTTTCAAGCAGATTCTTCCGTACAGACACCTTTCACTCAGGTTTCTTCTATTCAGGCATTCAAGATCGGTTGTTAGTTCTCCAACTGATTGGGTGTGCTGATTTCTCATCAAGGCTTCTCCTGTCAAATCGATCGCTTTTGGCAGGAACTTCATAGGTATTTTGCAGAACGGCTGCTTGCTGACGCGGCGTTCTTTGATTTATTCCAGCGAAAGTAGCATGACGGAGCCAGTGCTGCCAAGCTGCCAGACTTTGAGGAAATTGAATGTCAAAACAAATTGTTATCGCTGAGCAGCACCGCATTGCTGCTGTCTTTTCAGAAGATCAGATTCAAGAATTAATCGTTGCAAAGGGAACCCATCAGGTTGGCGATATTTACCTAGGTGTTGTGGAAAATGTGCTGCCAGGAATTGATGCAGCCTTTGTCAACATTGGTGATAGTGAACGCAACGGGTTTATCCATGTTTCCGATTTAGGTCCGCTACGGCTTCGTAAGGCGGCAGGCTCGATCACAGAGCTGCTTGCGCCTCAGCAGAAAGTGCTGGTTCAGATTATGAAAGAGCCGACTGGAAACAAGGGTCCACGGCTGACCGGAAATATTAGCCTTCCAGGGCGCTATCTGGTACTAATGCCGTTTGGTCGAGGCGTCAACCTTTCCCGACGCATTCGCAACGAAGCAGAACGGAATCGGCTTCGCGCATTAGCAATTCTCATTAAGCCCGCAGGAATGGGGCTACTGGTGCGAACTGAAGCTGAAGGAATGCCCGAAGAAGCAATTTTAGAAGACCTGGAAGCTCTGCAAAAACAGTGGGAAAGCATCCAACAAGAAGCGTTGTCCTCTCGTCCACCCTGCTTGCTTAACCGAGATGATGACTTTATTCAGCGGGTGCTGCGAGATGTGTACAGCGCAGATGTAAACCGAATTGTTGTCGATTCGCATACCGGGCTGAAGCGTGTTAAGCAACACCTGACGAACTGGAATGGAGGACGATCGCCGCAAGGGATTTTGATTGACCATCACCGTGAACGTACCTCAATTTTGGAATACTTCCGAGTCAATGCGGCAATTCGGGAGGCTCTGAAGCCAAGGGTCGATTTGCCCTCCGGTGGCTATATTATTATCGAACGTACTGAAGCCCTAACGGTAATTGACGTGAACTCTGGTTCATTTACCCGATCGGCGACCGCAAGAGAAACGGTTCTTTGGACGAACAGTGAAGCGGCAACTGAGATTGCACGACAGCTCCGCCTTCGCAACATTGCTGGAGTCATTATTGTCGATTTCATCGACATGGATTCGCGTCGCGATCAGTTGCAGGTGCTTGAACAGTTTAATAAGGCACTGCGAGCAGACAAAGCCCGTCCTCAAATTGCTCAGCTCTCGGAACTGGGACTGGTCGAACTAACGCGTAAACGTCAAGGACAAAATATCTACGAACTGTTTGGGCGCACCTGTTCTCAGTGCGGTGGCTTGGGTCATACTGTTCATCTACCTGGCGAAACAGAAGTTGCGCTGTCTGATCCGCTCGATCCGGTGCGAATTCCTGCGACAGCCGAATCCCGTCCAGTCGCCCGCGATACCTGGGAGCGATCGGCTGATGATTCCGATTTAGATCCAGCTGCCGATTTGCAGGAACTAAACTTAACTAATCATCCTGACTATCGGGAGCGAAGCCGCAGCGATCGGGGTGATCGTAATGACCGCAATGACCGGGGCGATCGAGGAGATAATCGCCGTCGTCGTCGGGGTGGGCGAGTCAAGGTCGGTGAACCAACGTTGAAGCCAACCGTTGGACGGGTCGAGCCGGAGCTAGATCTGGAGCCTGCTCCTTTGGAAGAAGTGATCGCAACGCCGATTCTAAATAGCCGAGACAGTCGGGACGGTCGGGAAAACCGAGATAGTCGGGAAAACCGAGAGAGCCGGGAAAACCGAGATAGCCGAGATAGTCGGGACGGTCGAGAAAACCGAGATAGTCGGGAAAACCGAGAAAATCGCGGCGTGCGAGAGCGGGACAATCGCTCGGAAAAACTCGATCGCAGTCGGGTTTCGCGCCGGGAAAGACCCTTGGCAGAACCACCCCAGGTAATCTCAGTCGAAATGACCCCTGAGGAACAGGACGTTTATGCTCTAATGGGCATCTCGCCCCTAGTACTTTCAACTGAGACGGTGAAAGATCTAAAGTCTACGGTCGTTGCAGTCACACTGCCTGGACAGCGAGTTCGTCAGGACCCCGCTAGCTTACGCGAAGTCAGTTTGCCGGAGCAACCAACGATTCCTGAAGCGGTAGCTCCACCAGCAGAGCAAGTTTCGGCTGATTTGGACGAGTTGCCAGCAGTACCAGAAGCCTCGGTTTCAGAAGTTGAGTCGAATGGATACACGGCTGAGTCGGCTGAATCTGACGAAGGGGGGTATTCTGATCTCAGCCTGGATTCAACTCGTCGCCGCCGTCGCCGTCGCTCTTCCCTGGTTGCGACTGATGACCCAAGTTCGGATGTCGGCTAAT
This sequence comes from Leptolyngbya sp. ST-U4, assembly GCF_039962215.1. Lineage (NCBI taxonomy): Bacteria > Bacillati > Cyanobacteriota > Cyanophyceae > Leptolyngbyales > Leptolyngbyaceae > Leptolyngbya > Leptolyngbya sp. ST-U4. The sequence goes on along the minus strand of NZ_JAMPKZ010000009.1, from coordinate 1,609 downwards.
TCTCTAGAGAGTTCTGCACTACAGCTCAATCTACTGCTGCCAGACTTGGAGGCTGCTTCTGCTCTGGGTCTGGTTGCAGGGGTGGATGAGGTTGGGCGAGGAGCTTTATTTGGTCCTGTAGTGGCAGCAGCTGTAATTCTCCCGACTGATCAGCTCGATCGCCTTTCAGCAGCAGGGGTCACAGACAGCAAGCAGCTGTCTGCCTTTCAGCGACAGGAACTTGCAGTGCAAATTAGAGCGGTGGCAATTGATTGTCGAATTGGGATTGCCTCAGTGCAAGAAATCGATCGACTCAACATTTTGCAGGCGACGTTTCTCGCGATGCGTCGCGCAGTCGATCGGCTCAGTCCGCAACCTGACTTGTGCCTGATCGACGGAAATCACTGTGTGCCGCAGCTTGTTTTACCGCAGCAGGCGATCGTTAAAGGGGATCAAAGATCGCTTGCAATTGCCGCAGCCAGTATTGTGGCAAAAGTCTGGCGGGACACACTGATCCTACGCCTTGCCGCAAAATATTCCGGCTATGACCTCGCATCTAATAAAGGTTATGGCACCGTTAAGCATCGGCTTGCGCTTCAGCAGAAAGGCGCATCGCGTCAGCATCGACGATCGTTTAGCCCTTGTGCTGCATCAAATCTATCCTTGGAGCAACTTTAGGGCTAGCGTATCGTAATCACTAAGAGACAGAATTTTCGCGTTGCCTCAAGCTTATCCCAATTCAGGCTTGCTGCCGGCCATGGGAAATGGTTCTCCGTTGGGAGCCAGAGAATTAGGCGAGTTGTGCCAAGTTTCCCTGTCTTGCTGCGCTGCCCATTCCCGATAGTCCACTAAAAGCTGATGCATTAGACGCTGTTTCACAGTTAGCAGAACGCTGTGAAGCAGACCATTTCCAGTTGCTTCTAGGATAGGCTGGGGGGTAAGCATCAACGGCGGCGGTACATCCACCTGTACTTGCAGATTAGCTCTGCCCCGTAGATAAGTCACTTCGCCGTCCTGTTCGGGAATCAGCACTCCAGTAAGATTCAGGCTGAATCGCTGGTTGATGTATTCAATCCCACGAATTTCGCAAGCGATCGATTGCACCCGAATACTGCCATCTGGTTCTGCCCAAACTTGCAGGTCTACCGTAGGCTGGAGCGTTAGCATCAGAAAGCTTAAAGGACGCATTTTCAGCCGAAAGCAATCTTGCCTCAACATTTGAATTCGGCTTGGATCAACTAGAGCACGAACAAGTCGCTGCGGCTGACGCAGATAATGCTGAAGCGGCACGGGTTGGTTAGGAACAGCTAACTCAACCGATTGAGAATCAGAAAAACGGGCAAACATGGGGGATAGATGGGTAGACGAGGGAGTGAGGATAAGCTGTGACCGTTACTTTACTAAAGTTTAAAGTTCTTCCCGAAAAGCAACCTTGCTCTTAGGCAGTATATGACGTAGCAATGGTCATTCTGGAATTGCCTAAGTGAATGTAATGAGATTACTTTAACTTTCTTTACTATAGCTTTACGCGATTAGGTTAGAACGCTAGGCTAGGGGAAAACCAGCGTCTAGAAGTGCCTATGCCTTCCCCTTATGGTGACGACCTGCGTCGCAAAGCAATTAATGCCGT
>NZ_JAMPKZ010000086.1:0-2315 GCF_039962215.1 Leptolyngbya sp. ST-U4 | reverse complement strand
GTGGTTCGTGCTCAAGAATTGGATGCGCCAACGCTGGGACGAGTTTGACAGTTTTCGCGTTTGTGTCGATGCTGCCTTCAAACATTGTCCGAACGTTTTTCCGTAAAGCTATAGAAGTTTTTACAACAGAACCCCTTAGACCAAAACTCCGGATTCTCGATGTAGGGGTTAATGCCCGGAAAGTGAGAGGGCATATCGCTGACCTCGATTCGCCTCCCTTTATTCTAGAAGCGATCGATTCTTTCCTTGCCACCTCATAAATGCTAATACGAAGCACTTTCCTTAGTGAGGCAATCGGGTATTAGTCCAAACAGCCAACGGTAAATTTCCTCAGCTTGCAAGCTTTCATAGGCTGGGATGACCGAAGCTGCATTTTGTTCATATCACCCAATTGAACTCACGCCCCGATCGCCTTTCCTTCAAAGTCATCTAGATATTAGTCTGCTCCATCGGACTCGCATGAAAGCGACCGCCCTTACCTTTGAAATCGTTTTTGCAGGAGCACTCGCTCCAAACAAACACCAATGCTAATTCCTACCGCATAACAGATCAAATCACTCCACAGAAATCCAAAGCCAAGAATTAAACCTCCGAACTGGGTGTGGCGAATTGCATCAATCCATGTCGCATGATAGAGTTGGCTCACCTCAATTCCCAGCGCGAATAGACCCGTACTGATCGCCGATCGCAATATTGATTGCTGAGGCAGAAGCCAGCGTACAAGCAGGTACACCAGCAGTGCCCACAAAGTATCACCACTATACTGCCCCAGAAACGAGGTTGATGACAGGAGCGAAGAGCGTGAAAGCAGTCCGAGAAGGGTGACAAAACAGGCAATCACCATCACCCTGATGCGATAGCGGAGGATGGATTGTGCTGGCGTAGGCTATTTCTGACCCAATTTATTGAATATCAATACGGACTAATTGAGCCGGCATCGGGACTTTGATCGTGTTGGAGCCATTGTCGATGAGGCAGTCCATAGCGATCGGTAATAGAATTCATTGCAGATGCTCATTCCTTATGCCTTTACTTGTGGCTCATTTATGTTGATGCTAGAGAAGGCATTTATTGATTTTTATCTATGAGTTTTACAACTGAGATAGAAAAGCTGTCTGCTACCGCTTCGTTGGCTGCGATCGATGCCAATTCGACTGAGACTACCTCTCGTATTGAGCTGTTCAGCTATCTTCTGTGCTGTGCCGCTCAAGGTGCTGTTGGAGTGATTGGCTTTGTTTGCTTAACCCTTATCCCGATCGCCCTTCGTCAGGGGTTACTTTTTCTATAAGTGGGAGAACAGGGTCGAGGAGGGAGGTTTGCTTCAGTGCAAGCTAGCCGGAGCAATAAATTAATGTAGCTAATGTAGCTCATGGTGGCAGAAGGTGATGTTCAGCGGCATCGTTTGATGCGGCTTAGCAGTCACCTCAGAGATTACTCCTCATCATTGCTCGAGCCGCCAGCAGGTTGAACCAGCACCAGTTTAATGTGCTTATAGCCGAGCTTAATTTCAAACTCATCCCCTGACCTGAGTCCCATCATCTCGGTATAGGCTTTCCCAATCACAATTTGCCCATTGGTATGAACAGAAACACGATACGTTGGAGTTCTACCCCTCCCCCCTGCCTGTTCTGGCTCAACGGCTAAGCCTTGGGCTTCCAGAATAGCTTCAATGAATTCTGATAAATTCGCCCTTTCCCTGTCTTTCGTTCTCGTGACATAGCCACAGGCTTTTGCCTTCTCTGACTTGGAGAGTGTTGGAATTTCCTTCAACTTACTGAGAAGGGCTTTGCCTCTTAAGGGCTCTGTCGCAACCGCCATAATAATTTAGAGCTTCCTTAAACAGATGTTTGCATCTCTCTAACTTAACCACGATCGACACCCCATCAGCACAAGGAATAGTGAGATTTAAGGAGTTGGGAAGGCTGAGGTTGAGCCAGAATTTAGGCTTCGCGATCGGAAGTCAATGGTTCCCAGTCATTGCTTGATAGAGCAACAGCGTACCAATTGCAGCCAAAACAGGGGAAAATCATCCTCCAGGATGGCGGAAATATTGAAAGTGGCAGTCATTCACACCTTCACCAGATCTCAAACAGAAATCGTCTTATTTGTCTGAGTCAGGACAATCGTGAGCATAAGGGTTTCATAGCTCCAGAGTTTAGACTACTGCTGTCGGTTGTGTCGCAAAAACAGCCGCTGGTAAGGTAGACAAGCCCCGTTATGCCTTCTCGCCCTCCGATGGCTACTGCTGCTCTGTTCAAGTGGCGGCATTTCTTGCCTGAAATTATCCTGCTCAATGTTCGTTGGTACTGCCGTTA
>NZ_JAMPKZ010000085.1:0-2349 GCF_039962215.1 Leptolyngbya sp. ST-U4 | reverse complement strand
TTCAATCCGCATCGTTGGCAGCCCAAGCGCCGCGACTCCTACCTGTGTCCAAATTGGGGCATGGTTGGGCATGTAATGGCGATATAGCCTGACCATCACCTCATTAACTTCTGAGGGTAACCCACCAACATGGTAAGAATTGACATGGACAACATGCTCCCAGCCCGCCCCGGCAGTTGCCAAGGTTCGCTCTATGTTCTGAAACGCTTGAGCGATCTCGTCCGCGAGCGATTCGGGAATTTGCAGATTGTCATCCCAGCCACCTTGACCGGATATCTCCACGCGATCGCCAATTTTTACGGCTTGCGAGTAATGCAAGTTATTCAGCATGTATTCCCCATAACCGGGGGTAACAAAAAACTCGGGCTTATTCATGGTGTTTCTTTTCTTTCAAATTCTTACAACGATTTGTCAAATTCTTTGGCCAAGGCGAGTTCGCAAAGTCATTCAATTCAGGCATTAATGTTCAGAATTCACTTGCCATGTCATCACAATGATTTCTGCAAACACTAAGACAACTAATAGCGTCGAAAACGCTTGTAACATGGCTTCCATTGCCCAGTTCTGACTCTGAACTTCCCAGATCATCCAAACAATAGTGAATCCAATCACCAACCAGGGTAAAATGACTGCTGAATTCCGCCTGCGATAGAAGCGGATCGTCGCCTCCCGCCAAAATGAGAAGGTACTGAGAATACAAACAAGGTAGGATAATCCTGCATTGATGAACAGGCTGGTTTGAAGACCCGAAGGCAGGTTTGGGTATCCAAGCGCGATCGCTGTCAGACAAACTCCCAGCGCGAGATACAGGAAAGTAAACAAAGTAAATCGTTTCATTTTTTTCTCCAGTAATTCTTGTCGTGATTTTTCAGTTTTAAAAATGTCATTGACCTGTGCAACAAAATGCTTGATCAGGTTTTGGTGTTGATGGAGAGTACCAAGAGGAATGAGAATGAAATCTCCTGCTGAGTTTACAGGTTATTCTCTACTCGCTGATACAGGTGCCATATACAAGCGTGCCCACTTGATCTGATCCACTTGTACACCAACAATACTCACGCCGCGCATATCAAACTGCGTAACCATTACGATGGGTGCCGAACCAGTACCACTCAGCCCAAGCCGTGTCACCCTCTACTACTGAACGGAGCAACTCTGAGTGAAAGTCTGGAATGGTTCGTATCTGTTGAAACGGGTGCAGTGAGTCTTCTGTCAATTCATGATTTAGAAAGGAGGCTACTCCGCACTCGCTTTTACTTCTTCAAACGCTGTATTCATCGACACGTCTTTCCATGCCTCTAATTCAGCTTTCATCGATTCGAGTTTTTGAGTAATCAAACTCACTGAATCTTCGCCTAATGCTAAGCGCAAGGGTGGATTGTCACTCTCAACCACTCGAATCATTGCTGCTGCTGCCTTCGCCGGATCATTAGGTTGTTTGCCATCCCTCTCCTGAAGCCGTTGCACTATTTTGCCACTCGTTTGAGCATAGTCATTAATTTGGTGGGATAGTGTGGAAAGCGCTCGACTACTAAAATTCGTTCGAGAGGAGCCAGGTTCAATAATTGTGACTTTAATCCCCAACGGCTTCACTTCTTGTGCCAGCGCTTCAAAAATTGCTTCTAAAGCAAATTTTGTTGCACTATAAATTCCCACTCCTGCAAACGCGCTAATCCCATTCGCCGAAGAAATGTTGAGGATATGACCGCTTCGCTGTTCACGCAGGGTTGGCAAAATTGCACGAGTCACATTGATTGCACCAAATAGATTCGTATCGAACTGCCGTCTGATATCATCGTCGGTCACTTCTTCGATCGCGCCTACTGTACCGTAACCCGCATTGTTGACGAGTACATCAATGCGATTGTAAGCGTTCAATGCAGCTTCTACAGCTTGCTGAATCGATTGAGCATTAGTGACATCAAGCGCGATCGTCGTGACCCGATCCGGATAGCGATCGCTCAGTTCTTTTAATTGTTCAGGCTGACGGGCAGTTGCAACTAAATAATATCCACGCTCTAGCACGGCTTGCGCCAAAGCATGCCCCAATCCTGTGGAACTTCCAGTAATCAACCAAACTTTATCAGTATTGTTCATTTGCTTCTTTCCAGTTGACAACTTGTAATCTAGATCTACACCGCTCTAAACTAGGGTCTATACTCCAAGGCCAAGCGTTGCTGTGGTTCAGGAATGCGATCGCCGTTGCTCTACCAATTCCCGATGTGCCGCCTGTAACTAACGCCACTTTATCTTGCAGTATCATTTTGTTTCTCCTGTTTCAATCAAGATTGACCTTCAGCAATGAACTGACGAGATCACCGACGACCAATCCGATTGCTCTGGGAAACG
>NZ_JAMPKZ010000084.1:0-2598 GCF_039962215.1 Leptolyngbya sp. ST-U4 | reverse complement strand
CTCATTTGCATAAACTCCAGAAGCTCCCACAGCGAGTCATGCGATATTTCAAGCATCGGTTTATTGCTTATGCTGCATAACTTCATGCCTCTTCTATGATTGCCGGGTTAATATGTTCCAGCAAGTTCAGCTTTGAGCGTAACCACAACACAATTGCTGTAGTCATGGATTTGGCGATCGCTAATTTCACTTCTTGTGAACCTGAAAACTCCAGAGCGATGCGCGTCCAGATCAAACTGCTTGTTGACGACCTGGCCTGTAGGCATCGTCCAAACCAAATCATCGGCAATAAGTTCAGCTAGCACAGCAACATCGCTGGTGAGCATCGCTTGCCGCAAATTGTCTTCTAAAGTCTCGATCGTTGTGTTCATTTTCTAGCCTCCATGATTTTTACCCTTAACCGTTCAAATTCAAGAACTCCCTGTTCTGATTAAGGGATCGCTCTGTAGATGAATTTAATCATCAAGGGGCGAATAGAGAACTGCAACCGTCAGGCGATCGAGATGGGAAACACCCAGTCCTGATATTCCGAAGCGCGATTTTCGGTAATCGCCGTCAGCTTTTCTCGCAGCTTTAGGGTGATGGGGCGATCGGCAGGCAGAACGTAGTTTTCGATGCGGGAGATAGGCGCGACTTTAGCCGCCGTGCCGCTGAGGAAAACTTCATCGGCGATGAACAGCTCGGTTTTATCAACGGGTCGTTCGACCACGGGAAAGCCCATGTCGCGGGCGATCGTCAACACGCTATCACGGGTGATGCCTTCTAGAATGTCTTGATCAAAGCCAGGAGAAATAATTGTGCCGTTTCGCACCAGAAAAATATTCATGCCAGACGCTTCGCTGACTTTACCCTGAGAGTTGAGCAAAATCGCTTCATCAAAGCCAGAATTAACAGCTTCGGTTTTTGCCAGCGACGAAGTGATATAGGCTCCGCTGGTTTTGCCACGCAAAGGCAGACTGCGATCTTCTTGACGATGCCAAGAGCTAATCCGACAGGACAGCCCTTCCGGCGAAAGATAATCACCCAGCTCTAAGCTCGACTTTATCCAATTTAGACAGCATAGCAGAGTAAACTGAACCAACAGTCCAGCAAAGGTTTTGGTATTTTTACCATGTCGGTTGTTGCTCCTGAGGATGGAAAAAGTCGAGTTTGCCAAAGTCGTTGTCGAACTAAAGCTAACGCATCTGTGAACGTTGGCAATGATTTTTTGTACCAGGTCAATTGAGGTAGGGTGAATCCCTGTTGAGACTGAAGTTGATGCGCTAATAGCACGACAATGGAGAACAGTGCGAACAAAACAGGAGTTGTCCGTCCAATTGCCTTATCCGACCACTGCCGTTGCGTTTCTACCCCCAGGTGGGCACGGGCTTCCTCAAAGGTCACCTCAACCTGCCAGCGTTGGCGGAACCACAGCAAGATTTGCTCCGGCTTGGCAGTTAAGTCTGTGCAGAGAAAAGCTTGGGGTTCCCGTTTGCCGGTCGGGTCTTTGACTAAAACCCAGCGAATTGGCACGGCAGGCAAGCCTGTGTGATACCAGAGAGCAGTTTGAGAAGCGACTTCTAGCTCCACAGAGCGTCCGCCATACCATCCTTCTAACTGCATCGACTGCCAATGGGTTTGAGCATCATCCAGAACGGTGCTGAGGGTCGCAAACCGCTTGCCGACTTTGCGGGGACGACCCATTTGCTTCAGCTGTCGAGGAGGGGCAGGCTCATACAGAGCAGCATCTAAGCGCAGCCGGGTTACAACAAACACAGGCTTGGGCAACTGCCCCAAGGCTTCTAGAAATTCCAGTGCCGCAAAGGAACTGTTAGCCACCAGCACCATCGCACGCTCAGGTAACCATCGCCTCACTTGCGTTAACATTTGCCGTGCCCAGTCAATCAGCTTCTTGTGGCGATGTCCCTGACGTTGGTTGTATTGCTTAGACGGCGCGAGAACGGTGAAAAAGGGCAGTGCCCAAACCCGATGCGACCACGGAATTTCAACCAGCAGCATCAGGCTTAGCCAGCGCAATCCACTGGTTTTAACAAAATGACTGTCACTCCAACGTACTGGGTCTCGATAAATTCCTCTTGCCCGAATCCGCTGACCCCAACATCGCTCAATGGTGTCATCAATGCCCATCACTAACACCCCCTTTGACGCAAATCCCTCGACTAACTGCTGCAACAGCAACTGGCTTCCTTGTCTTGCAGACCATACTGCACGATTGAGCACCCGATGATATTTTTGAAACTGAGCCACTTGCGCTAAACCCATCACCCGCAAAATTGCACTGACCGTTCGTTTGCCGGGAGCTAAAATTGCCCCAACTAGCAGCACCAAGGCAGAATCCCACACGGGCTGGGAAAACAATGAGGCAAACGTTACGATCAAAGGCATCAAGTCTTTCGGTAGCAGGCTCATCAGGATTATTCCAACAACGCTTTCCTGATTCTGCTACCTTTTCTCCTCTCCGAATTGGATAAAGTTGAGTTTAGAAGATGTTTAGAAATACGGAAGAGGTTGCAAAAGACTCAGGCTAGCTTGCGTAACATCAATCGAATCATCGCAAGGTAGATGAAGGTTTCTGAGGAGGCAGGTAAACGTTCGTAA
>NZ_JAMPKZ010000083.1:0-2732 GCF_039962215.1 Leptolyngbya sp. ST-U4 | reverse complement strand
CCGCTAAACGCGATCGCGACGAGTACGCTGGCACCAGTCCCGACCACCAGCCACGCAAAGAGAATGACCACTAGACCCAGAACATACCGCCACCCCCGATACTTACCCCACCGAGCAGCCTCCACATAAGTTGCGTTTTTCATGGGAATACATCCTGACTTTTGCAAATGATTTACCCTGCATTGCTGGTTTCAGCCTTGACTTCGGCTGGGATTACGAAAGCTCTTAATTCGACAATCTTGTTGCCGCGAAAGCGCCAGATGTCGCAGTACGAGAACCAGCCACATTCCCGTCTTAGGTTTAAGCGGCATAATGGTCCCGCGCACCGGATTCAGATCACCTTTGTCTGTGACCAACAACCTATATTCGTGCTGGTGCAGAGGGTTTGTTAGCTGGTTTTTGTTGCATCAAAAATGGAACTTTATGAGTTCAACGCCTTTTCGATACGACGATCGGGAATGAGCCACAGAACTGCAACCAGAACGTATAATGCACATGCAAACCAAGGGATTGCAAAAGCAAGTGGAATTGTAACTGCATAAATCAATACCGATGACTTGCCTTTAAAATTCCGACCAAGAGCGGTTGCAAGTGTGGAATCTTGACCGTGGTGAAAAACAAGTGTGCGAGTCAGAGTGAAGTAGGCGATCGCAGCCAACAATAGAACCACACCATAAAGCGCCACAGGCAAGGCAGCAAAGTGATTTTCACCCATCCATGTGGTGACAAAGGGAAATAATGATAACCAGAACAACAAATGTAGGTTTGCCCACAAAGTTGAACCATTCACTTGTCGGACTGCCTGAAACAGGTGATGGTGATTGTTCCAGTAAATACCAACATGCACGAAACTCAACACATAGCTTAGAAAGATTGGGATCAACGGACGTAGTGCAGCTAAATCTGACTCATGAGGTATTTTTAACTCCAGTACCATAATGGTGATAATAATAGCAATTACCCCATCACTGAATGCTTCTAACCTACTTTTAACCATTTTTGGGTATGCTCCTTGTTTACCGCGTTGTATAACTGCCGTTTGTAAAAATAGTGTCCGGTTATCCACTATCCATTCAGTATCTCTAAGTGGCAGCGGATCGCCTCAAACTTTGTATCAAGGTCGCTAGTCCATCCGCTTCAGCGATTTGCAATTTGTTAGCCTTACACGGTTGGGGAACGCTCCAGGGCTACTCGATCCCAATGTCCTAAGTTGGCTGCTGTCTCATAGGTGCTTTGGAGAAAAGCAAGGAGGTTTGCAATTACACAATCGGAGCAAGTTCAGAATCTGTGAATTTTGGAGGTTAAATACTGTCAAAGGTCAGCAACATCATGACATCTGCATGAGCTAACACGACATCGGGGTGGCGTTGAAGCGTCGTGTTATACTTCATGGCAAACTCATCGCCTGATTCATCGGGGCTGAGCAGTGTACGAATGTCACTGTCGATCGCTTCAATTGCCTCTGATGTAACAGATTCATCGGCATGAAGCAACTCATCGATTTGGATAATCAATTCTGAGAGTCGATGCAACCAGGCAAACTGCTTATGACTAATCACCAGTTGTAGCAATTCACCTCTAGAAACTTGCCCTCGAACTTGCTCATAGGTAAGACGCTCACTCTCTAGTAAAAGCTTGTGCAGATGCAGTAGTTTGATTCGTAACTCACTCAAGCGTTGATGTTGACTAATCTGATATTGAGATGTGTTAAGCATCAATCCGTCCCATCCTTCCTTCCTGGTAGTCGTTGATCGCTTGGGTAATTTCAGCTTCAGTGTTCATGACAAACGGACCGTAGCGCACGACTGGTTCGTTAAGGGGTACACCTGCAATCAGCAGAAGCTCTAGAGGGCGCTGAGCATCAGCAGGGTTGGAGATCGCCACATCTTCTCCATCTTGAGAAAAGAGCACCATCTGCCCATCATCACCAGGCGCTGGCTCTGTCCCAAACAACCCAGACCCCTCCAGTACATAGACAAAGGCGTTGTACTCTTTTGGTACAGGCTGGATCATCGTTGCCCCTGGTTGCAGTGTGAAGTGGAGGTAAGTTATCGGCGTGCGCGTCTGAATTACGGCTTTTGCCCCTAACGCTTCTCCCGCAATCACCCGCACCGTCATAAACCGATCTTCGGTTTGAGCGACCGGAATGTGAGCCGCTGGAATTTCCTGATAGCGGGGTGGCATCATTTTGTCTTGTTGTGGCAGATTGACCCATAATTGAATGCCGTGGAGCCGTCCACCAGTTTGGGTAAACATTGACTCCGGCATCTCGGAATGCACGACCCCGGCACCTGCTGTCATCCACTGGACGTCACCTGGATTTAGTAGCCCGGCGTGCCCCGCAGAATCTTTGTGTTCTAACCGTCCATCCAAGACATAGCTGACGGTTTCAAAGCCCCGGTGCGGATGATCGGGTGCACCTTTTGCCTGACCCGGCTTTAGATTAATCGGACCCAACTCGTCGAGGAGGAGAAACGGGTCAAATTCAGAGAAGCTACTTTTGGGAAAGGGCCGACGTACAAGAAATCCGGCCCCTTCGTGTGTTTCAACGCTGTTGATTACTCCGGCAACGGTTCGAGACGTTTGAGTGGGGACAGTCATAGAATTGCCTCTTCGGAACTAGTAGTTCACCAAATAAACTTTGCCTAGTTAGCATGCTTTAATTTAGGATAGAGATGCCCTAACCGAATGCGCGCACCTGCACTGGAAAATCTCCAATTGACCCTGGCTTT
>NZ_JAMPKZ010000082.1:0-3226 GCF_039962215.1 Leptolyngbya sp. ST-U4 | reverse complement strand
TCCTCCAATTCTCATCCAGCTAAAAAGGCTTGTGTCACTTTAGCTTGAGTCGATGAAAGTTGAAGCAGATAGAGGCTTCCAGACAAATTCACCCAGAGAGCAAAACCCGCAACCAGTTGGTAGACATCGGAGGGTAGGAAGGAGCGCGTAGTCCCGCTTACCTTACCATTCCCTGGTTTTTGCAACACAATCAGAGCGAGAGCGTTCATTACGTAGACTCGAATCAAGATGCAATAAATGTGTTATACCTTTTTCCTAAATCATCACCTCCTCAGGTTACGAAAATGCTCTAGACTAAGCTATCAAATTCCTGTAGGACTATCACCTTCTTGAAATCAGATTTAATTTTTCACTCATTCTCTTTCAATTCAAAAAGCTGGATCTATTTCATCAATGCGATCGTGAATAATGCTGCTGCGACGAGTGAGGCAATTGTTCGTACATGGTTCCAGAAAGTCCAGTTTATTAGGTAGTTTGCCCAGAGGCTCCCGCCCTCGCTGCTGCCGGGTTTGACGATTGCTAGGGCATCATTCAGCGGCACGTTGAACATAATGGTCACGCCAAAACTGCCTACCAGATAAAACAAACTAGCAATTAGCACATAGCTTTCCGGCTGAGTCCATCTCAGTGCCGAGGCAACCGCCATAACCAGGCAAGTGACAGCCGTTCCCAGGAAAGCCGCCATAAACCACGGGTTAATCACCGCAGTATTAATGGCTTGCATCGCGGCAATTCCTTCTGCTGAAGGACGTTGAGCCAGTGCCCGCATGACGAAAGTTGAAAAGGCAAAAAACACGCCTGCGATCAGCCCACAGCCTAGTACTGAGAATAACTTTAGGGTGAACAGCCATTGATGTGACATTCTGTAAAACCTCCTTCTGTCCTCAACACGACTTTATCTTCCAGCTTAAGGAAACCATAGATTTCTTGACTATCAACATCTTGTGCAACTATCAAAATCTTGCGATGAGTTTTCACAACAGAGGCTGGGATGAGATAAAAATGAAAACAATCAAGATGATACGAGTTTGGTTAGCACCGTGAAATTCTCGATAGAAAATCAGGCTGAATCAAACTTCTTGCCGATCTGCAACACTTGTGAGGGAGCCAGGTGAAACGATCGTTGATTGTCGAGCCATAATTTGAAATTAAACGGGATATTTTAGGGTAGTTCACCCAGAGGTAGCCTGCATAAATCCTTCAACAGGTTAGAGAGAATTGATGGATGAACGCAACTTCTGGGGAGCGAACGATCAAACAGTCAAGCGCAAAGTGAATCGGAAGAACGGGAGCAGCAATTTTTTGTAAAGCTGAAAGTCAAATATTACAAATAAAAAAAGAGGGCTGCCTTGGTAGAGACAGGGCGATCGGCAGTAGTTGGCTTGCAACGGGTCACCAAACCTTTTGCAGTAAGGGCATTTGGTCGAGCACTACTGATAGTTGGGATAGTGCAAAATCTGCAGGGGCAATCGAAATAACCCTGCTACAAACTCAGAAATGCCATATTTGCGCTTCAGTGATTGCGGCAAGTCCTGCCAAGCAACAGGTACAAATCCCAGTCGCTGATAAAAGTTCACCAAGCGCTCACCCAAACATTCCAAGTACAGCGGCTGATTGGCTTGCTGTCGTAAATGCTGGCTCAGAAGCGTCCCCAGGCCTTTATTGCGCCAATTCTTTGACACTACCAAACTACCCAGCTCTTGGGCTCCTGGAAACGTGCGCAGTTGGGCACAGGCAATGACTTTCTCTCTGCACTCAATGACCCAAAACTGCTGCCAGCGAAGTTGGGTTGGATCAAGCAAAGCACCGATAACCAAACGACGAATTGTCCATGCGTCTTCTTGTCTTGCCGGACGTAGTACACAACCATCCGGCAATTGAGCAGGTCCACTCATGACTTCTTCCAGAATTTGACAAACCGGGTTGATGAGAGTGTGGGTAGATTTCTTACCTAGAGTAATCTCCCACTGCTACTTCAAGTTTGGAAAATTGAATGCATCCACGGAAAATGGTGGTCCATTCATCCTGACCTCGTTCGGATGGTACGATATCCACGTGTCATCTGAAATTTACTCTACTTCTTCTTGCTTCCTCGGCCTGTAGTAGCAGTAGTGCGCTTAGAAGCTGGCTTTGTTTTTGCAGCCGTCTTTTCTTGAGCAGTTGCCCGTCTGCCTCTTCGCTTTGGAGCAGCAGGTGCTGATATTTCAGCTGCTTCCGCCTGCTCAGCCGGAACGGAAACCGTTGAAGGAGATTCTACTTCGGAAGAACGAGGAATTGCACTCACTTCAGCTTCAGTTAGAGCAGTAGGCTCCACTTTTGCTTTACGGCTCCGACGTTGCTTTACACCCTGGTTCTTCTTGTTCTGAGTGACGTAGGATTTGAGCGAGGAAGTAGAAATAGCAATGCCATTGTCCTTCAGGATTCCAGCAATTTCTTCATAGCTGTATCCCCGATCGAGGGCAGTCGAAATCGGCTGGCTTAGCTTTGAAATTGCTTCTCGCAAAGAGTACGTTTCTTTGGGTCTTTCTGGCAGTGAACTTAGGTCTTCAGATAGAAGCGCAATTGAAGAGGGAAGGACAGCAGAAAATTTAGCACGCGGCATAATTCAACAATAAAATGATTGCTACTTCTAAGATTAACTTAAACCTGCATTCACGCCTAAGTGATTAATACCGCTGACGAGGTGAAACAGGTGAAATTCCTCAAAAATTTGCTTCAATCGATCGAGTGACGGAACAAAATTTGCGAAAGCGGGTTGTTTAGATTAAGGAATCCACGCTTGAGAATTGAAAGAGGCTCTAAATTTTCGTTGTAGAACCCCTGCACCAACGAACGGCGTAATTTTAAGACGCTTAGAAAACAGATGGGAGACTGTACCAGATTACTCTGATTCAGGTTGGACGGTCGCAACCAAGATACCGAGAACTTGGTCTACTTCGCTGATGAAATAAAATCACAGGTGCCATTTAATCCATGCGTCAAATCCGCATTAAACTCGACCCTCCAAAACAAACGGTTCTGTCGCAAGAATTTTTAACGCTGAATAATCTACATCATTCGCTCTGTTCTATGCAGCAATTCCAAAGATTGATTCAATAAACCTTACTTGAGACACACTATCCCCTTGTTCTATCCCTTTCACTTGTCCTTTTCTAATCATGTTCATCGCTTCAATTCCTCTCAAGGTTCTTCTAGCACTATTAAAGGACTTGAATCCCATCATCGA
>NZ_JAMPKZ010000081.1:0-3530 GCF_039962215.1 Leptolyngbya sp. ST-U4 | reverse complement strand
ATTACAGCTTCTGCAATACGAGATTTACAGCAACGGTACGAAATCCCAGTCACAGGGCAAGTCAATCCTACAACTTGGGAAGTCCTAGATATGCGCGAAAACCCCTATCGATCGCCGCTTCCCTGGAAACAATAGAGTCAGTAGAGTAGGCAATGCTCACGAGCTAAAACTTAATCAGAGCAAGTGTTTCATCGGGTATGTACAGGAGAGGTTCAAATGTCAGAGAATAATAAAGCAATCTTAGAAGCGGCAAACGCGGCGATCGCTGAAGGCAATTATGAAGGATTCTTGTCGTTCTGCGCTGACGACACGGAATGGACATTTGTAGGCGATAAGACCCTGAACGGAAAAGAAGCCGTTCGCCAATGGATGGCAACGACATACGTAGAGCCGCCAACGTTTAGGGTCGCCAACTTAATCGCCGAGGGTGATTTTGTCACGGCACTTGGCAACATCACTATGAAAGACGAAGACGGGAAGGCAGCTGATTACTCGTACTGTGACATCTGGCGCTTTCGTGACGGCAAGATTGTCGAATTAAGGGCTTTCGTCATCAAAACCTTTCTAGCAAAATGTCAGAGGTTTTCATGAAAAGAATAAAATATTCCTCCTCAATGTCTTTAACACCTACTCACAACCTCTCAGTTCGTGAATTAGAAGTTTTGAAACTCATGGCGGAAGGTCAAAGTAATTCTGAAATTGCAGCCCATCTATATCTGAGTCACAACACTATAAAAACTTATGTACGTGGTATCTTCAACAAACTTGGAGTTGATCATCGTGTACAGGCTGCCGTAGTTGCTTTACGTCAAGGGCTGATTTAGGAGGTTCAATGATGACTTCTGAAGAAGCACTGGAAGTTGTAGAGCAAATTTTACCACCAGGAACACTAAGGCGTTGTAAAGAAACAATTTCACGGTTTTATTGAACCGTAGGGTGCTGTTAGCGTCAGCGTAACGCACCATCGTGAAGTTATTTTTTAACAAGCCCTAACCTCTGTCAAAGTAGTGGTATTTCATGTCAAGAAGAAAAACTTCCGCTCATTGCTAAAACAGAAATTTAGCAATCGAACAGTGATGTGACTGGGCGATGAGGTTGGTGCAATGTCCGTGTTTACTTTTACAAAGTATCGAAGTGTAACCACACGAATATGTTCAGGGTGGTTATTACCTGACTTATATACCAACTGATGTGGGCGATCGCAACTACCGTATCGTGTTTGAAACCGATGAAAACGGCATTGTAAATCGATTGCGATCAGACGAACTTCCAGAAGTGACTTGGTATGAAGGCTGCTGTTAAGCGTGAGTTGTTCACGTAAACTTACCTTCAATCACAAAGGAGAGTGAATGGCGGAGTGTACTGGTGTGATTCAATTCCTGTTCATGACGCAACTCATCAATCAACAGGAATTGATCAATAGGAGTGTTCCCATGTCTTCAAATAATCAAAGAAAACAACTCATGACACAACAACAGGATACTGCTCAGATATACCGTAGGTTGGGTGAAGTGCAGCGCAATCCAACCTACGTTGAAAGATGTGTCAGGCAATCAGGTTATGTAAGTTAATGACATGTTCAAAACTGCAAAATCACGACAAGAATTACTAGAAGGCACCTCGATTAATTGAATTTCAGAGTGGATTTTGAGTCTCATTCGAGACACGGCAGTAACAATAAGGCTGCATCCATCAGTCCTAGCTCCAATCCTGCGGCTTGAATCCCTCCCACGATGATTTTTAGACACTTTTCTCCCCTTACTGGGATGTTTGGGCAGATCTCACCTGCCAAAACACGAACCGCTTGAAGTTGTACACCAAATTCTTCAACCCTAAATTCATCTTGGCGCGCTTGATGCCAATCGTTCGCAGCAGTTTACCTCCCATGCTGCTGGTCCAATCGCCAAAGACATGCTCCACTTTTGCTCTGATTTTGGAGCGTTCTCGGTTATCGTCTTTCTGTCGGTCGGTTAATGGACGATTGCGATAGTTCCGCTCATGAATATGGCTGTCAAATCCCATCCCTTCCAATACCTCTTCAATCGCCTCTGAACGGTAGGCACTGTCTGCCCATACATCGGGGTCAGCGTTGTCATCATCCAAGACCGCTCCTAACATCTGGCTGTCATGGCTGCTGGCATCACTCACCGCATACCCGCGAATAAAGCCATACTCCACATCAATGCTGATGTGATTTTTGTAGCCGAAATGGCTTTTCTTGTGCTTTTTCGTCCAGCGGGCATCGGTATCTTTTTGCCTGGCTTTATGAGGGGTTTCTGCCCACTCTTGTGGTTGCTTGCCTTGCTTAATTGCTCGTTTTCCTTTGATGAATTGCGTTGAGTTGGTATCGGAATGAGAGTTGCATCCACAATCTGTCCGCCTTTAGCCGCATACCCCTGTTGCTGAAGGTAGGATTCAAATTGCTCAAACAGTTTATCGAGCAGTTCCTGCTTTTGCAGGTTTTCACGGAACAACCATACAGTCGTAGCATCAGGCACCTTGTCTTCCAGCCCAAAGCCTAGAAAACGCATGAAGGACAAGCGGTCGTTCACCTGATACTCCAGTGCTTCATGACTGATGTTGTACAGCTTCTGCAACACCAACATTTTGAACATCACCACATCGGTTGGTTTTCGTCCAGCGGGGCTTTTACGATCCTTTTGGTGGATCTGATTTAAGCGGGGGCGGAACTCTTTCCAGGGCACCACCTCATTCAGATGCCCCAGCAAGTCCTGCTTCTGTTGCAGCTTTTGATAGCGTTCGTCCAGGTTCCAAAAACCGAGTTGTCCCATAGCCTATGGAGCAAGGTGGTACTCTCCTGCATGATCTCATATTGAGATCAGATGTCAATTTTTCGAGGTTCCCTAGAGTTCAACCTCTTCGGATTTTGACTCTCATTTCAAAAGATCAAGATATTGATGCGCCGCGCATCCCTTTTCGCGATCGCGCTACTCTTTACCACTCATTTCGCCCCCGCTTACTCGGAGTTCACAACCATGATGCCTACTACAATTGCCTATCCTGAAACCAAGCGCGGCGATGTCGTTGAGGAACATTTTGGACAGGCGATCTCTGACCCCTATCGCTGGTTAGAAAACGATGTCCGCAACGATCAGGAAGTCGCTCGCCTCCATTCCTTCCTCTTTTCCAATCCAAGCCAGCAGCCGCAATAGCTTCAGATCTGAAACCACCCCCACTTTGCCATCAAACAACCAAGCAATCTCCTGTGGCGAGAGGATTTTAGCTTGGTCGTGGCGGTTGATTTTCACAGGCCGAGCAGTACGGGTGTTCAGCCAATCTTACATTAGGAAATGGCAATAAGTTAATAGAGTTGTCGGGAAATAAGAACAGAGCTAGCCAATGCGACCTTTCAAGTTCTTCCTATGCCGCAGTCAGGTAGAAGTTCCATAATCCTGTTGCGGTTAGCATAAGGTGATCATCAAACTCCGCTTTTCGATTGCGATAGATAGTGCTCACCGCATTGTAACGCTTGACTCCAGCAAACGCATTTTCACAGACCACTCGCGATT
>NZ_JAMPKZ010000080.1:0-4642 GCF_039962215.1 Leptolyngbya sp. ST-U4 | reverse complement strand
TTCTCATGCCCCAAACAGCCCCTCCTCCTGTTTGCGGTTCTGGGAATTCTTCTAGGCTTTAAGCAGCAGAATTCCCAGAACTCATAGAGATAGGAGCATAGGTAGTACAGCTTGTCCCAGGCTACCTGACTTCAAGGAGGACGAGTAATCAGTTTTTGAACGGGTCAGGAAAACAATCTCTAATCTCAAACGGCAGCAGCAGAAACAAGCGATTGAGAACCCTTTTGGGTCTAGAACACCACTTGGTAAGCCAGATGAGCGGGTCTCCCACTTTAGGGAACTGGCGAACCTAAAGGGCAGTACCAGCAGACGTTGAGCAGGATGATTTCAGGTAACAAATGCCGCCATTAAACAAAGAAGCAGTAAACACTAGAGGAAGAGAAAGTAAGGTTGGGCTTGTTTACCTTATCATCCACTAGTTTTTGCGGCACAACCTAAATCCGTAGCAACTCCTGATAATACTGCTCTGATGCTTCAGGTAAAAAAGCCATTGGCCTCAAGGTTTGATGCTCAACCTTGAGTGCTCGCGTAACATGAATGCGGCTGAGAAAATCCAGATCGTGCGAAATTATCAGCAGCGCACCTTGGTAATAATTTAGAGCATTCACAATTTGATCAACTGTTGGAATGTCAAGATTGTTTGTTGGTTCATCTAGAATCAACCAATCGATTTGAGCAACGCTGATCATTGCCAGTGCCAATCGTGCTAGTTCACCGCCGCTCAAAACAGATGCCTTTTTGTTCACTGCCTGATCAAAAAAGAGAAAATGCCCCAACTGTTGACGCATTTGCTGATAGCCCAAAGCAGGATTGGCTGCTTGCATATTCTGCAAAACTGTGCGGTTGCGATAAATCAGTTCATAGCCCTGATCCAGATAAATCGCCTTCAAATTTGGCGACAGCAGCACTTCTCCTGCGATTAATTTGGCAGCATTAGAGCGGCGCAAAATGGCGTTGATCAAACTGGACTTTCCAGAACCGTTTGCCCCAGCGATCACAACGCGATCGCCTGCCACCAGATGAAACTGGATATCTTTGATCAGCGATTGATGGTTAACCTGAAGCGTGGCGTGGTGAACTTCAACCAGCTTGCGATGTTTGTGACTGCGTTCCTCCAGTTGAATTTGTGTTGCTTTTGTCGTTCTCAGTTTCGTCTCCTCTACTTTCTGTGCGGCAGTGGCGATGGTGGCTTCATGTTTTTGCTTCAGTTTGCCTGCGGTGACTTCTGCACTGCGCTTTCGTGCTCCGGCAACAATCGGCGGGAGACTCCCAGCCTGCCGACGACCATTGCGCTGAGACTGTGCCGCCCGCTGCTGCTCCTGCATTGCTGCTGCTTTTGCCTGTTTTAGCTCTTTGCGGGCAACTTCGTGCGATCGCAGTTTTACCTCTCGTTCGATTTGCTTCTGTTTCCGATAAGCGGAAAAGTTGCCGCCGTAAATCCGCAAGCCATCAGCAGTCAATTCCCATACGGTTTGAACAACCTGATCGAGGAACATCGGCTTGTGAGACACCATCACAAATGCGCCGCTAAACGATTCTAGCAATCGCCGCAGGGCTTCCAGTGCGTGGTAGTCGAGATGATTCGTTGGTTCATCTAGCAAGAGAATATCGGGGGTTTGTGCAAAGGCGATCGCCAGAAACAGGCGAGTTAGTTCGCCACCGCTGAGAGCGTGAACCGGAAGGGATAGATCAATCTGATTATGAAACTGGGTTTCCAGCAAGCCTGTCACTGTCCACCATTCTTCTGTCGTTTCCATCAGCATTTCCAGCACGGTTTTGTTAATCATCTGCTGATGAATTGTGCTGATTTGCGGTAAATAGTAAATCGAACCCTGTCGATGAATATTACCAGATGACGGCTGAAGCTGTCCTGCCAGAATTCGCAGCAGCGTGGACTTTCCCGTGCCATTAGCACCGACAAGCGCAATTCGATCACCGCTCTGCACCCTGAGTTGAACACAGCGAAATAGCATGCGATCGGGTGGCAGCATGCAGCTTAGACGATCTGCCAGTAAGCAGCAATGCTGTGGCATCATGCTTTCCTCCTAATAATGCAGTTGAGAAATTTTCAAACCAACGGTTTCACGTCCAATCTCGTCCAATCAGAGCAATAGACGAAAACGGAGAGTGTAATGATTCAGAACCAGTCTGAGTTACAGCGTTGTTAGGCTCATGGCAACTTTGTAGCGCAAATCTTTATGTACTACAGAATAGACTACATCCCGTAATTTATCAATTCCAAGCTCGAAGTCGTCAAAACGCTTCAGAAACAGCACTAGAATTTTCGGTTATGTCGCAAATTTCAGCGAATGGCAAGGTCGGCAGGACAATAAGCACATGCAGAATCTACCAGCAGATATATTCTCTCCACTATGATGCTCTCCAGAGGCTGCAAAACCAGGAGAAAGAGGTTGTGAGAATGTGCATTTAAGCAAAAAGGAGCAAATTTGATAGAAGCAATTAGCAGAATTAGCGAAAGGAGATTTTGAAAGGACCCAGCGGTAACGATATTGCTTTTGCTGCCTTTTTTAAGAGCTCCTGCGTCGTCGGCAACTCTGCAAAACGAGCCGCTTCAGGGGAACTCAAGGTAACAGTTCCTAGAGAAGAGCTACCTTCAGGAACAATAATCAGCAAGCGGAACGTATAGCTATCTTCTCGATTAAATGGTTGCAGGCTTAAATCAACCTGAGAACGGGGCTGACCAAAGCTAAACGGTGTGATAGGTTTAACTACTCGATGGCGATCGGGAGACTGAACTTCCATATGTACGATCGCAGCGTCAGACGCCAAGGCAATCCCGAACTCAAATTCATCAAAGTTCTGTCTGGACTGATTGGTTAGTTCCACCTGAACGGTGTGTAGGTCGCGGTAATTGTAGGAATTTTCGCCATTGGAAACTGTGATTAGCGACTGCAATTCCAGTGAACCAAAAAGGTCTTCAAGCTTCGGGATAATGTCAATTCTCTGTGCAATCACAGGTTTACGATCGAGGTAAGCAGCGATCGCACTACATCCCAGCACCCCTACTGCGATCCCACCGAGAAAAATAATTAGGGGAAGCGGTAGAAAGTGCCAGAGAAGTTGCCAAAGCGATTCAAGCATTGAGAGAGCAAAACAACCGTTAACGATGCAATCTTATCGCAGTTAAGGTTGACAATTTTGAGGTGAAGTAGCTTTAATCCAACCGCATACTGATCCCCCGTCTGGTGTACAGTGCCAAATTAGATGACATCGAGACAGATTAGTGCCGCTGAGCAAAACCTTCTCTGTGGAAGGAGCTCTTAGAGAGTTTACTCAATGACTTATCATCAAATCATCGGGATCGCTAAGCTGGCTTTAGGTAGAAAAGTAAACCAGGATTAGCTTCGCTTCTTTAGCAACACTAATTATGTCGCCAGGGCAAACAAAAAGTTACTGTACATTTTTCAAGCGGATGTCCCAATCCCCAACCCCTGCTTACTGCGCTGCAACTGCTGCCACAGCCCCTCGATCTGCTCATACGCATCCTCCGGCGACAGCTTCCCTGCCATCTCCAGGTTGGCAATATATCCCACACGCTGAGCAAACTCTTGAAGGTTAGCATTAAACACCAACTGTTCTGGCTTAACCTCACCCCGATAACGGCTACAGGGATACAAAAACTCAGATCGATCCATCTATTGCCCCTCCTATCCATCATCCGCGAACGAATGAAAAGTGCTGGGCGTGCAGCCTCCTGACGGTGTCGGAGGCTCGGCGGCTGCATGATGCCGATCACGATGGGGACGGCTGCTGGAATGATGCGGTCTGCCGCAGGCGGCGATCGTATTACCGTAAGGGTCGGGGCAACCAGGTGCGGCGCAACCGCAGCTTGAGGAGGTGGTCGTGCCAATCCCGCCTGTGCCGTTTGTTGTGCTGCACACTTATGTGGAGAAGCCGCGTCAGCCCAACGATGAGATTGTAATTCATGCCCTATGTGCAGAGATGTGGGTGGGCAGTGAGCCGATCGCATTGACCCAGCCACAGCACACGTTTGGGTTGCCGCCCAGACTGGTGAAAGAGTATGCCCGACAGCTTCTGGAGGCGCTCTACCAGCAGTATGGCAACGGGCGGCGCAGTGGGTTTGAACGCTTTGCGCGGGAGGAACAGCACGCGATCGCTCAGTGCCCCATCCGCCCTTGCTCGTATCATGCGGAGCATCTTCAGTTTGTGGGAACGGGACGTAGTGGGTGAAAGCGAGGCAACTGGAATTGGATTTGTGGGAGCAACTGCAATTGGCGCAGCAAATGCCAGAGGCGATCGACCTGGCTCAGATACTAGATGCAGTGGAAGTAACAGCGGCACACCTGCCGGAAGCTGAACGATTGCGATTTGCTGGCGATGCCTTACTCCAGATTGCTGAACTGTGTGAGGCACGAGCTGGAGTGCTGATGACGCAGTGGGAGGAGTCATGCCGCGATCCGATTGTGGAGCAGGGCTTTTTCACTGATGTGGTGCGGCAGACGATGGCGGTGGATTTAAGCGACTTGATGGAGCCAGCCCGACCGCGCCAGCAAAGAGCAAAGCCGATTGCTAAACCGAAAGAATCGATTGCGGCTCCCGTTGACAAAGCAGCAGTGCTGGCAATGGTTGACCAGCTAGAAGCAGAAGACGAAGCAGCGCA
>NZ_JAMPKZ010000008.1:0-205112 GCF_039962215.1 Leptolyngbya sp. ST-U4 | reverse complement strand
AAAGCCAGGGTCAATTGGAGATTTTCCAGTGCAGGTGCGCGCATTCGGTTAGGGCATCTCTATCCTAAATTAAAGCATGCTAACTAGGCAAAGTTTATTTGGTGAACTACTAGTAGCACAAGGACGATCGCCCCACTCTGCTATGAACCAATCCCTAAACCAGAAACTCTATAAAAGGATAAGTGTTTGACTCAGACGATTAGGCTAAATTAGCTAGATATTTATTGCAAAAGAGATTTTCCAGGAGTCGATCGCCTATGAATCTGCAATCTTTCACTCGGCAAGTCCTGGTCTGGAGCGTTGGGTTTTTGTGGGTGCTGCTGGGCTGGAGCTTGCCCGCTTTTGCAGATGGAGCTTCTGCCGAAGCCATTTTTCGAGAAGCTTATGGACATCGCTATACCTGGAATGAGACGTTTCCCGGCTATTCGGCACAGGTGAAAATGCGGGACGGCGAGGAGCAGTTTGAGGGAGAAGCACATTTACTGCCCAACTATGCTGTAACGGTGCAGAATTCTGGCAGTGATAATCTGCGGCAAATTGTCGCCGCCCAACTTCAAATGACTGCCACGCACTTGACCCGATCGCCCTTCGAGCAGTTTCATGCACACAGCCAGTTTGAGCAAACCGGACAGGACGAAACCGGAGCCGTCAGAATCGAAGAACTGGGCGACCAGACCGACTCTTACTACAAAGTGAAGGATCAGCAGATTGTTCAGGTGAACCGTACGCTGGGCGATCTAAAGGTTGAGGTGAATACGATCGACTCGATGCAAACTACCGAAGGCTATCTTCCCACTCACTTTCAGGTAGTTTTTCGCGATGCCGAATCCGGATCAGTCATCGAGCGAGACGATATTCGCGACAGCTATCAAAAAGTGGGCGACTACTATCTGCTGAGCAAGCGAGAAATTCGATCGGGCATAGAGGAGCGATCGGTGAATAAGCTGCTGCCGGATACGGTGGTAGAGTTTAACCAGCTCAAACTCGATACCTGAAATCTAGCTGCCTGAAATCTAGCTGCCTGAAATCAAGCTGATGTTTGACCACCGATCACCGTCACTCGACTAACGATCCAATTACTGATCAATTACTGATCAGGAGTGCCGCCCTGGTCAGGCGGGTCTGGAATGTCCAGGGCTTTTTTGCTCTGCTTAAGCTGCTTGTACAGCTTCCTGATTTCTTCATACGCTTCACCCGGAGAAATTTTGCCATTGGTTTCCAGGTTGCATAGATACTCAATGCGCTGGGCAAACTCCTGAAGATTGGCGTTAAAGACAAGATGCTGCGGCGTAAATTCTCCCCGGTAGCGGCTGCGGGAGTAGAGAAACCTGTTTTTTGGATCTGCATCATCCGGCATTGCGCTTGCTCCTGTTTGTAATGCTCTTAACAATTCTTTGACGATCGCAGAGAAATTCCTCTCCTAATCTATCGAAAGAAACCCATTCAGGGTAAATAAGATCAAGTTCAATAAAACCGACAATTCCCTCGTCTGCCTCTTTTCTCGATCGCCCTTTTCCCTTAAAGAATAGAGAAGGAACTAACGCCCGGAAAGTATGGTTTACGCGATCGATTTTGGCACAAGTAATACGGTGGTCGTGCGCTGGAACCCGGTGACGCAGCAGCCTGAAACGCTGACCCTGCCGGAACGCTCCCAGCGTCTAGCAAATAATCCGCCTTTGATTCCCAGTCTGCTTTATGTCGAAGATGCCAGTCAAAGCAAGCTGATTGCAGGACAGGCAGTGCGCGATCGGGGTTTAGATTTGAGCAGCGATTCGCGGTTTTTTCGCAACTTCAAGCGCGGCATCGGCGCAGACATTCAGGGATTTCTACCAGAGCTCGACGGGCGCATTGTCACCTTTGAGCAGGTGGGGCAATGGTTTCTGAGCGATGTAATTCAGCACTTGCAGCAGGTCGATCCTAATCTGGATTCGATCGTGTTTACGGTTCCGGTGGATAGCTTTGAGACATATCGGCTATGGCTGACGCAGGTGTGTCATACCCTCAAGGTCGAGCAGGTTCGCATTCTCGATGAGCCAACAGCGGCAGCGCTGGGCTACGGTTTGCAAAATCAGGGCACGGTTCTGGTCATCGACTTTGGCGGCGGCACGCTCGATCTTTCCCTGGTGCGGCTCGAAGGCGACAAGCGCAACCCCGACAAGAAGCCGCTCGGTTTTCTGCTGAAGTGGGGACAAAAGGTGCTCGAAGAGTCGGCGCAGCGTCCGAAACTGGCGCGGGTTTTAGCGAAAGCAGGGCAGAGTCTGGGCGGGGCAGATCTGGATAACTGGATTGTTGATTATTTCACGCAGACTCAGGAAATTGCCGCTAGTCCTTTAACGCTGCGATTGGCGGAGCGACTCAAGATTCAGCTTTCTCAGCAGCCCGAGGCAACCGAGGTTTACTTCAATGATGAAACGTTCGACAGCTACGAGCTGCACCTGAGCCGCGATCGATTCGAGCAAATTTTGCAAGAGCAGGGCTTTTTCGATCGCCTCGACCAGTCGATGAACCAGGTTTTGCAGCAGGCACAGCGACAGGGTTTGATCCTCGAAGAAATTGACGCAGTTTTGCTAGTGGGCGGCACAGCCCAAATTCCCGCCGTAAAAGCCTGGGTCGAGCAGTACTTTCCGCCAGAAAAAATTCGATCGGATAAACCGTTTGAGGCGATCGCCCTGGGCGCGCTTCAGCTTCAGCAGGGCATGGAGGTGAAGGACTACCTTTATCACAGCTATGGCATCCGCTTTTGGGATCGGCGCAACAACTGCCACGGCTGGCATCCTTTAATCAAACAGGGACAACCCTACCCCATGGAGCAGCCCGTTGAACTTTTTCTGGGAGCCTCGATCGAAAATCAGCCCAGCATTGAGCTGGTGATCGGCGAACTGGGACAGGAAACAGGCGCAACCGAAGTCTTTTTTGATGGCGATCGACTTGTCACTCGCGCCGTCAGCGGCGGCAAACCAACCGTGAAACCCCTTAACGATCAAGACAGTGCCCGCACGATCGCCCAACTAGCTCCTCCCGGATATCCGGGAAGCGATCGGGTCAAGGTGCTGTTTCGCGTAGACGAGGCGCGATTTTTGCGAATTACAGTTGAGGATATTCTGACGACTCAGACTTTGGTGGATGATCGTCCGGTGGTGCAGTTGAGTTAGGGGTGAGGGAATGAGGGGATGAAAGGAAGACGAGGTGAGGGGGTTAGCGATGCACGACTACAGGGGTTCCTATCCTTGCCCAGTGAAATAGCCATTGAGCATGATTGACCGCGACGTTGACGCAGCCGTGGCTGACCGGAGTGCCAAAGCGACGATGCCAGTATGCGCCGTGAATGGCATAGCTGCCGTCGTAGTACAGGGTGTAGGGCACATCGGGAATGTCGTAGTCGTCGCCCTGCATCCGGGTTTGCCGATGTCTGGATTGAATTGCAAACACTCCCGGTAATGTGGGATGCGCTGCGGTTCCGGTGGAAACAACTACGGCATAAACGGGCGTGCGTCCTTCCCAGGCAATGAGCCGCTGACGCGATAGATTAACTTCGATCCAGCCCACATTCGATCGCTTGAGGGCAGCAATTTCCTGGGCGATCGGCGTGTGTGCCTGTGCGGGAAGAGGAGCGATACCCGGCAGTTTTTCGATCGGGGAAATCGGCATCAGGGCAATCGCACCGCTCACCATCAGAATGCTGGCTGCGATGCTAACAGTTTTTTGCCCTTGAGCTAACGATCGAACCCAGGGATGCACCTTGACCGACGAAGCAATCCAAACCTGCAACGGTCTGCCATTCTGCCAAATCATGACAAAACGCCTCCTGAGATGATGCCTATGGTTTAAGAATAAACTCTGTTTACTGAAAATTTGCAAACTTGTAAACCAGGACTGCCATGATCGGGGGAATGACCTGATAATGCAAAGAATTTGTGAAGCGAAGAAGGATTTGTCCTGTCAATCCCTGGTAGATCCGCTGAACAGATAGATGCCCTTTTGAGCGATCGTCGCACTTCAGGATCACTACAAGGGCTGTGACCTGGATTCCAGATTGGTTGCTGCAACCTACAAAAAGAGCAATGACTTCAATAAATCAACTGCGAGGTTACGGACATTAACGAGGAAATCATTGGAATTTTCAATCTGAAATCATTAGTTTGTTTGTTTTCCTAAATCCCTATCTCGACAGGTACACTTCTGCAGGGGACGATGAACAAGCTCAACAAATTTGGTTGAATTTACGGATTATCTTCATCGCAACTTCATCCTAAAGTTAGTGTGTTCCGTTGAATCCTGTCCTAATCCCAGGTAAGCCATAGATGAACTAACGCAAGACCAAAGTTAGACCATCTTTGTAAACTACAAAAACCTAAACGCAAAACCGCGGAAGTTGCCCAGTTCCGGATTTGAGGAGTGCCTGTTGTTTTGTTGAGCGAAATGAGTGCATCAGTGCGTGTCGAGTGAGTGTAAGCGAGTGCATAGTCGGTAAGTGCATTAAGCACAGTGGCAGATCTGTTGAATTTGCTCAGTTCATCTACCCTGAGCGATGCTGCCTAAAATCAGAATATTTCAGCTTTTTCTAAAGCTTATGTTTCGCAGTTGATTGCATTGCCGCAGTTCGCAATGAGCCGAGAGCTGATTCTTGTCTGTCTCATGTATTCAATTGGTGAGTTCAAAGTGTTTTTCAAACAGTTTGATCGTGTCCAGGCAACACCATTTCTCGGTTCGTTGTTTTGTTGAGAAAGCCTGCCTAAATACAACTCACTACCGCTGTTTTGAAATTTTTTCTGCACCTTTGCTGTAACAGAGTAGTTCTAAGAATGGCTACTTTTTGACGCGCTGACTTGTCTTTACGCGCTGATCTGTCTGGTTAAATTTCTGGTTAAATTTGCCGAAGTTTGCACAGAAGGCATTCCTGCTTGACTTAGCAAGGGCAGGGTGCTAATCAGCCATGTGCTTGGCTTTTCAAATCTACCGATTTGATCGCTCATTCAGGCTGAGTTTAACCTGAGGGCTTTACCCCAAATAAAAACTGAGGCTGGCACACCTGTAGCAGCAGGTTTTACCGTGTCGAACCTCAGTCGATCTTTGCTTACTACTTGGAACGAATTTTACCATGTCTACATCAATTACAGAGGCGCGCTCTCTGGGAATTGGGCTAAGTGGAATTGCTGATTTTTCAACGCAGATTCCTTTTCTAGATGCGTTTAAATCTGCTCGCGCCTGGATTCCGCAAAGCTCCACTCAATGGGACACCGGAGAAGCGGCTCAGCTAAATCTTGATCCTCAAGGCTGGGTGCAATCAGTTCCGGCAACGAATGCTCCGGCAGCTTACGATCGCGTCAGTACCCTGATGCTTTGGGATGTGCCTTATGAGTCAGGGCAGTATCGTGTGCTGTATGACGGTACTGGAACGATGCAGTACGGCTTGGATGCCAGCAAGCTAAGTTCGAGTCCAGGAATGGATCTGATTCAGGCAGATAGCCTCAAGGCAGGCGGCATTCATCTGCAAATTATGGCAACAGACCCCAATCAAACGGGCGACTATCTTCGCAATATTCGTGTTTATAGCGAGAAAGATCTGCCGCTGGTTGAGCTGGGAATGCGCTTTAATCCTGAATTTCTCGATCGCATCAAGAATTTCGGCACGCTCCGCTACATGGATTGGATGTCCACAAACAACTCGCGGCAGCAGGACTGGTCAAATCGCCCCCTGATGAGCGATGCAACTTGGTCGCGCAAGGGAGTTCCGATCGAGCTAATGGTGCAGCTTGCCAACGAAACGGGAACCAATCCCTGGTTCAATATGCCCCACAGCGCAACAGATGACTATATTCGCCGTTTTGCAGCTTATGTGCGCGATCATCTTGATCCAAAGCTCAAGGCATACGTGGAATACTCCAACGAAGTTTGGAATTGGCAGTTTTCTCAGGCGGGCTATGCTGAAGCCCAGGCAAAACAGCGATGGGGCGAAAGTCCAGCAGGCTGGGGCGGCTGGATGCAGTGGTACGGAATGCGGGCAGCGCAAACTGCAGATATCTGGAAGTCGGTTTATGGCAGCGAAAGTCCGAGTCGGCTGGTCAGGGTGATTGCTACACACACAGGCTGGAAAGGGCTAGAGGCTGCCATTCTCAATCCGCCTGCTTGGATCGCAGAGGGACAGCACCCTGTTTATCAATCATTTGATGCCTACGCAGTGACAGGCTACTTCGGTGGTTCTCTGGGGCAACCCGACCATGCAAGTACGGTGCGATCGTGGCTTAGTGATCCCGACGGTGGATTTAGCAAGGCCTTTCAGCAGTTGCGCCAGGGTAATTTACTTCCTAGCAAAGACTCGATTCAACAAACGATCGACAGCTTTCGCTATCAGGCAGATGTGGCAAAGCAACACGGGCTACAGCTTGTTGCCTACGAGGGTGGACAGCACATTGTCGGCATCAATGGGGTACAAAATGACGCGCAGCTTACCAACTTCTTTATTGAGCTGAATCGTCATCCAGAGATGCAGGCGATTTATCAAGATCTTTTAAATGGCTGGAGGGCTGCCGGGGGCACACAATTTAACCAGTACAGCGACATCGGCGCACCCAACCGATGGGGAAGCTGGGGTGCTCTGGAGAATCTGGATCAAGCCAGTTCGCCCAAGTACAAAGCGCTAGAAACCTTTATGGCAAACAACGCGCCCTGGTGGAACACAGGAGGTTCTTCAACGCGAATTGGACTTTATGAGTGTAGTACCGCAGCCGACAACTCGCTAGTAGGCACAGAGTACAATGACATCTTCCTGGGCGGCGCAGGCAATGACTCGATCAAGGGCGGCGCAGGAGCCGATCGTCTGCATGGAGAAGATGGCAATGATGCAATGGAAGGTAATGCGGGAGCCGATCGCCTTGCCGGAGGGCCAGGTAGTGACTCGATCAAGGGAGGTAATGAGAATGACCTGCTAACGGGCGGGGCGGGCAATGACCAGCTGAGTGGAGACGCTGGTAGCGATGCCTATGTGTTTGATAGCTGGACTCCCTCTGAGTCTGCCAATCTTGGCGTCGATACGCTCAACTTTCAGCCGGGAGACAAGATCGCACTTAGCCGCTATACCTTTGCTGCCGGAACTCGGTTTTCGATCGCCGCTACCGATGCTAATGCTGCGACTCGCGATGCTCAAATAACCTACAGCCGAGCCACAGGCAACCTGTTCTATAACCCCAACGGCAAAACACCCGGATTCGGCATAGGTGGACGATTCGCCGTTATTTCCGGTAAGCCTGTGCTCAGCGACAGCGACTTTATAAGAATCAACGGACGCTTTGATCCCAACGATTCGATCGATCTCAGTCGCGCTCAAACGAGAGCCTTAAAAGCGCCAGGCAAAATAGAACTGCACGCTAACTATCAGCCTAGACATCGCTCTCAGGACAATCAGAGTCTTGATATATCGGGCAGCGATCGTTTGCTTGGGTTGGAGGACAGGCTCACAGGCAGGATGGGGAGCGATCGTCTCATGGCAGGAACCGAGGCAATTCAGCTCGACGATGACCACAAGCTTGCGATCAAGCGACCCACTGCGCTATTTAATGCAGGCGTCATTAATTTGCCTTCAAAACAGGGCGTGATTGCAGCAATGCGGGCTGCGTTTCGAGACAAAAATATTGTGCAGTCTGGCAATCAAGTGCTTCAAGCGGGGGAAGCTGTTTTATTTCGATCGTCGAATCAGACCTATCTTGCCGTAAACAGCGCAAAACCCAGTTTGAATTTGGGGCAGGATTTGCTGATTGATGTGACCGGAACGCGACTGGCGATCGGAGACGCAGGTGCTGAAACGCTGGATGTTTCCCGCTATTTCGCTTAGCTCAACGGATTCAAAGTTCCCCGATTTAGGAAGAATCTAGGGGTGGGGTAATGCAGAGGCTAGATGGGTAGCCTTCATCCCGCTATCCCGCCATACTTAAGCCCTCTGCCTGGATGAAAATAGCCAAGCAAAAAGGGCGGATGAACCGCCCCAACTCACTCTACAGATAATAACGATCGATCTCCATGTTCCGGACGATCGAAAACACAGTCAACCTTAACTGGCAAGATAGCCGCGCACATTCGCCTTACGACGACGCAGGTGATCGAGAGCCTGACGCTCAAGCTGCCGGACGCGCTCCCGACTGATATTCATGCGCTGCCCAACCTTTGCCAAAGACAGTTCGTTGCCGTCCGATAAACCAAACCGCAAGGTCAGAACCTCGCGCTGCTGAGGGGTTAGCTCAGAGAGCATTCCTTCCAGGTCTTGCCGCAAGGATTCCGCAGTCGCAAAGCTCTCTGGCGAAGCACTCTCGCTCTCATCTTCGAGCAAGTCCTGCAACTCGGTGTCTTGGTTATCGCCCACGCGCAATTCAAGGGAAACAGGCTGACGCGACATCAGCAGATACTCGCGAATTTGAGAAGGCTCCAGCTCCAGGGCTTCGGCGATCTCTGCCGGATTCGGGCTGCGACCGAGG
Organism: Leptolyngbya sp. ST-U4; assembly: GCF_039962215.1. Lineage (NCBI taxonomy): Bacteria > Bacillati > Cyanobacteriota > Cyanophyceae > Leptolyngbyales > Leptolyngbyaceae > Leptolyngbya > Leptolyngbya sp. ST-U4. Next base: position 196,647 of record NZ_JAMPKZ010000008.1, on the reverse strand, counting down.
GACTGGGTCAGCTCACGCTGGACTTTCTTGATCTTGTTCAGCTTCTCGGTAATATGAATCGGCAGACGAATTGTGCGGGCTTGCTGAGCAATGGCGCGAGTGATCGCCTGACGAATCCACCAGTATGCATAGGTCGAGAATTTGTAGCCGCGAGTGGGATCAAACTTCTCGACGCCGCGCTCTAACCCCAGCGTGCCTTCCTGGATCAGGTCTAGAAACTCCAGGTTGCGCTTCTGATACTTCTTAGCGATCGCCACGACCAGACGCAGGTTGGCTTCGATCATCTTTTGCTTAGCACGCTGACCGAGGCGCAGGGTCTTCCGCAACTCGTCTTCGCTAAGCTTGGCGTAGGCAGCCCACTCAGCATCGGTCGGCTCGTGTCCCACCTTCTTGGTTTGCTTCTCTTTGGCTTCCAGGAGATTCATCATCTGCTGGACTTGCTTACCATACACAATCTCTTGCTCGTGAGTCAGCAGAGGTACTCGCCCAATTTCGTGCAGATAGGTCCGAACCATGTCTGCCGAAAACATGGACTTGTCCGCTTTCTCTTTAGGGGACTTGACTTCGTTCTCTTCTACAAATGCCATGAATCGTTGAACTCCAACAACAGTGCTGCAAACGAAATAAAAGGAATACGATCTCTGGGAAACCGAGGGTTTCCGAATACTGACGGCGAATGAACAGTAAAGGAAAGGTGAATGAAATGGGCAGCTTCGCTAGTCCCTATGGGATCGCCTCAGGCCCGGTGAAGTGCGAGTAAACGAAATAAAAACGGCTAGGGTTGCTTTGTCGCAGGTGAAGGGCAATTAGCAAGTAAACCTCAAAGCAGGATTGTCTCTAATCCTCGTGAGTCTAGAATGCTAGCTCACAGCCTGAGAAATGCTCGTACAGTGGAAAGTAAGAAACGGAGGAGTAACAATCGGGGCAGAACTTCACAAGTCCTAGCCCGAAGTCATTATGAGTTTGCCTAATTAAGATAGTAATACAAATTTAACGCTAGGTAAAGGGAGGAGGATTCATCCAACTGGATGAACTTGAAGAGGGAATAAACAAGGGGTAAAAATTGTAGCATTTGCCTTGCCTACAGCGCACTCCGAGCGATTCAAAATCCCAACTTAGCCAACCTCATAAACCATAGATAAACAAATGCCCTCAATCTTTATAATGCACCTTCTCTCCTTCCTTAGGGGTACGGCTTACCGAGGCAGAAAACCGTACCTTTTTCTGGAATACGAGTGCATGGCAGGGCTTTAAGGGCGATGCGAAGCAGTTTCCCTTTGAGGCGATCGAGTCTCAAGTATAGTTGCTTGGTTCTTAAAATCCTAGATCGGCTTTTGCGGCTTCTGCGGCTTGGAGAATTTCGGCTTCGGGCAGGTCTTCCCAAGGCGTTTCGCCAATCTGGGCATAAAAGGTTTCGTCGTAGGGGCGAGTCCGAATCACAACGGGCATCGGTACAGCATGACCTAGAATCAGTGCTTGCTGCTTCGAGTCCAGTTTCGCGAGAACCGATCGCAACGCCTGTCCACCGGATACCCCTGTGAAAATCGCTTCGATATCTTTCTCATCATTTAATAGTGCGGTAATCCGCGTTCCTACCTGAGACATCACCTCGTTATCAATCCCCGATGGCCGCTGATCCACCACCAACAACGTCACAAAGTATTTCCGCATCTCGCGGGCGATCGTGCCAAAAATGGTCTGACGGACGGTTGCTGAATCCAAAAAACGATGTGCTTCTTCGATCGTAATGACTAGAGGTTGAGGGCGATCGATCGGGTTTTTGGTTTGCAGGAATTTTTCGGCTTTGTGGACGTAGGCATGGTGAATCCGGCGGGCGATTACGTTTGTTGCCAGCATATAAGAGAGCAGGTTGGACTGAGAGCCGAACTCAATTACAACGTGCTTTCCGGCATCGAGTGATTCAAGAATTTGACCGACATAGTTTTTGGGGCAAGTTTGCCGCAGATACTTCAAATCATCCAGACGGGTCAGCTTGCGCTGAAGTGCCATGATCGAGGACTTGCTGCCCATCTTGACTTCGCAAAATTCTTGAATTTCCTCATTGCTCATCGACAGCAAACGGCTGATCCAGGCTTTGCCAAACTCATTGCGAAGAATAATCGCGTTTTCCAGGCTGGCCTCGGACAGATTTAGTTCGCCCCGCACCAGCATTAGATCTTCGACATCAATCTGGTCATAGCTAATGTAAAGCTCTTGGGCATCGCGCACACCCCGCCGTCGCGTGGACTCTACATCTAATGTATAGATCTGCACTTGGCTTGGGAAAAGCTGACGCAAGCCTTTTACGGTGCTGAACTGCTTGCCTTCTCGCGTGGCTTCCCAGCCGTACTCCGAGTGCATATCAAAGATGAGATTCACTGCGGCTCGTCTGCGAATAATTCCAGACAGCAATAGTCTCGTTAGGAAAGATTTTCCTGTCCCCGACTTACCAAACACCCCGTTACTCCGCTCCACGAATCGATCGAGATCCAGGCAGATTGGCACATTCATATCGATCGGTTCCCCGATCGCAAAATTCCGCCGATGGGGATCATCCTCCCAGCCGAACACCGCCCGAAAGTCCCGCTCCGATGCGTCGTAGACCTGACTAAAGTGAGCCGGAATGGTTTTAACGGGCAGCAGCTCCACATCATTCGTATTCGCTTCGTAGGAAGCAAGGGAGTCTGAGGCTTTCGATCGCGTCTTCGTTCTACGAGGCTCGCTTTCTGCCTTCGGTGTAAACATTAGCATCGGCGACAGGTTGATCGTGCCGTAGGTTCCGGTTCCTGCCAGCACTTCTTGCAAAAACGTATTCGCTGGATCGGGCGGGTTCGCCAAGATTCGCTGTGTCGCAGTTCCCAGGGCAACGTCCGTCAGCATGCAGAAAAAGCGCGATCGTACCCCTTGCACGACCAGGAATTTCCCGACCCGCATATCCTCAACGGAGACATCGGCATGCAAACGCACTTCTAGCCCCTGACTCAAGGAACCCTGTATCACCGAACCCAGCGGATTTTCTGCGGTCATGCCAACCCCGCTAATACGATCGTTCTATTATCGAGGAATACACATGTTTTAGGCAAGTCGGCTAGGGTTTGCAACTCCCTAAATCCTCCACCAGTGGGGGACTTTCAATGGGGGACTTTGAATTGTTGGCTCCACTCCGCCGTTTCAAACACGGTTGTGCCGTTTCAAACACACCTTCATGCGGGCATGATTCCAAAGTATTTTAGCCCTTCGATAATTCCAGCAGCATAGTGGGCTTGGGCTAAGTATCAATGACCGCTAAGGGGGAACTGCTGCGCATTGCCCTCAAAATTATCCTGATGCCACTGAAGTAATTTCCTTCTCGCATTGCCAACAATAATGCCAATCTGGTTGGCAGCAAATAGGGCAATGTGGTTGCCAGAATCACCACAGACTACTGTTTGTTCTGCTGTAAACCTAAAGGCTTGACGAATATAGGTAACAGCACTGCCCTTATTGATTTTACGCGGCACGATATCAAGGTCATGTCCATGACTGTAAATCAGTTCAGCCTCCAGTCCTTGAGCAATGAGTTGAGCTTCCAGTTCTGATAAAACAGAGGCGTCTTCTTCATCAAGCACAAAGCTTAGCTTGAAGGGACGCTGTTCGCTTCCAGGCTGAGCAACCAGTTGGGAAAGCTGTTCGACGACCACTGCAATGCTTGCTCGATCCCAATTTTGGGAAGACAGGCTAGACCAGTTTTCATCCAATTCGTTGCCTGGATAATAAATTTCAGTCCCGACAGAAGCAATTAGTACATCGGGTTCTGGCAGCGCAGTGTGAGAAATCAATCGCTCATAAGACTTCAACGATCGCCCGGTGGCATAAACCAATTTTGAGCCATAAATTTGGCGATGGTGTTTGAACCAACTGTTCAGACGCTGGAGCGCGTCATTGTCCCCAACCAGGGTGCTGTCGAGATCTGTTACCAGCAAAAACTTTGACACAGTTGCGATTGTCCTCTCATTCACCTCAAAGCAACCCTCCGACCGTTCTCACTGCCTTCTCGTTCCTGCCCGTTGTCGTAAAATGTCCAACAATTTCGTTATGTGCGGCGGCACAGGAGCCGTCACCTCGATCGCCTTACCCGTCACCGGATGCTGAAGCGTTAGCCGATAGGCATGAAGTGCCTGCCCTGGCAAATTGACCCCGATTGATCGCCCTGACCCATAAAGCGGATCGCCCACGATCGGATGACCAATGGCTGCGCTATGAACCCGAATCTGATGCGTCCGTCCTGTCTCAAGCTGAAACCGCATCAGCGTAAAGTTGCCCAACCGCTCCTCGACCGTCCAGTGCGTCATAGCTCGTCTGCCACCCTTCTCTTCAGGGACAATTGCCTGCTTTTTGCGATCGATCGGATGCCTGCCAATTGGTGCGTCGATCGTGCCCTTCACAGTTGCCGGTGCGCCATACACCACGCCCAGATATTCTCGCCGCGCCGTCTTGGTTTTGAACTGTTCCTGAAGCTGCTGATGGGCAAGGTCAGTTTTAGCGATCGCGATTGCTCCGCTCGTATCCTTATCTAATCGATGCACAATTCCCGGACGCTGCACCCCCCCAATTCCGGCAAGCTGATTGCCGCAATGAGCTAAGAGTGCATTCACTAGCGTTCCACCTTGGTGTCCAGGCGCAGGATGAACCACCAGATCCACAGGCTTATTCAAAATCAGCAGATGCTCATCCTCGTAAAGGACGTCGAGGGGAATGTCCTCGGCCTCCAGGTCAAGTGGCTCTGCATCAGGAATGCTGACCTCAATCCGATCGCCCTCCTGCACAGTGACTTTCTTAGAAGTACAAACCTTGTCATTAATCCGAACCTGTCCGTCTTCGATCAATTTCTGGATGCGCGATCGAGATAAGTCACGGAGCTGTGCGGATAGGAAGCGATCGAGGCGGGGTTCAGTCGGGTGGTCAACGTGAAGAGAGATTAGTTCAGTCAATTTTTAAAATCAGGCACGCTTTACTTTTTATTATCGCGTGACGACTTAGCAGCGTGAGCAAGTCTGAAAACCCAACGGTTTTGATGGGATACGTTAGAATCACCGCTTCGGGAAAAGACTGTGATTCACAGGGTAAGTCAGAATTCTCGGAAGTGGAGGCAATCTCTCATCGAAATAGCGGCAGTTCTTTCGCTTGCTTACCTGTCAACCTGCCTATTTCTATTCTTTCGACAGCTCGGCTTCTCTGTCCTAGGGGGAGCAATGCAAACCGTAGGATATTGCTCAAATCTTTTCTAATATTAATAATTCAATTAAGAAAAACGAAGAAATTCGATCGTCAATGGCATTAATAGAAAATCCTAGAGGTTAACTTAATATCCTGATTATTCTCTCGCTTCCAACATCTATTTCAGCCTCTACAAGATGAAGATGTAGGGTAGCACAATCACAGCAAGATTGTATAACTTTTATCAAACATTTCAATTTGTAAAGATTCCTCAATGGATCGCATATTATCTGCTGATGGTCTCCCTCGGAACGTAGGTAAATCAATGCTTCTACATCTTGAATTATTGTTAACCTCGCTTAAAGTCTGTGAGATTCCAGTTCTATAATGCTGCAAGTACCTCCCCATGGAACTGGGATCGCTCATTGGACTGATATTCAATGTGTGGTTGCAGTTCACCTCTTCTAGGCACGGGTCATTTCTGGCTTCGACGCTCCTACCCAAGTCGGTTATGTGCCTGTCTGCTGATGTTACGAAGAGAGATGCTGTCATTTGGCAGCTTGGGGGCTGGTCGCTCAACTCGTTCCTTTGTCTAGAGAGGAGAGTCTCGAATGACAACTTCCCCACGGGAGCGGGAGGCAACCAAACAGGTGCGAGTGGTCGTCGATAAAGATCCAGTGAAAACTTCCTTCGAGAAGTGGGCACAGCCGGGTCATTTCGATCGCACCCTCGCTAAGGGTCCCAAGACCACAACCTGGATTTGGAACCTTCATGCCGACGCTCACGATTTCGATAGCCATACCAGTGACCTAGAAGATATTTCTCGTAAAATCTTCAGCGCACACTTCGGTCACCTTGCTGTAGTGTTCGTCTGGCTCAGTGGAATGTTCTTCCACGGCGCAAAATTCTCTAATTACTCTGGTTGGATGGCTGACCCCCTGAACGTGAAGCCTAGTGCTCAGGTGGTTTGGCCCATCTTTGGTCAAGAGATTTTAAACGGTGACGTGGGCGGTGGATTCCACGGCATTCAAATCACATCTGGATTTTTCCAAATCTGGCGTGCTGCCGGGATTACAAATGAATTTCAGCTCTATGTAACGGCGATCGGCGGTCTGGTAGCGGCTGCTCTGATGCTGTTTGCAGGCTGGTTCCACTATCACAAGCGCGCTCCGAAACTGGAATGGTTCCAGAATGTGGAGTCGATGCTGAACCACCACCTGGCTGGTTTGCTGGGTCTGGGCTGTCTCTCCTGGGCAGGTCACCAGATTCACGTTGCCCTGCCGATTAACAAAATGCTGGATGCTGGGGTTCCTCCGAATCAGATTCCCCTGCCTCATGAGTTTATTCTCAACTCCAGCTTAATGTCGGATCTCTATCCCAGTTTCTCGAAGGGTCTGACTCCCTTCTTTACCCTGAACTGGGGTGAGTACGCTGATTTCCTTACCTTCAAGGGTGGCTTGAACCCTGTAACTGGCGGTCTATGGCTGTCGGATACGGCGCACCACCACTTGGCTCTGGCAGTCCTGTTCATCATTGCGGGTCATATGTACCGTACGAACTGGGGCATTGGTCACAGCATCAGGGAAATCTTGGAGAACCACAAAGGTCCGTTTACGGGCGAAGGTCACAAGGGTCTCTATGAGAACCTGACCACCTCTTGGCACGCGCAACTGGCTGTTAACCTGGCAATGTTGGGTTCGCTCACGATTATCGTGGCGCAGCACATGTACTCGATGCCGCCCTATCCGTACCTTGCAACGGATTACCCGACACAGCTCTCGATCTTCACCCACCATATGTGGATTGGAGCATTCTTCATTGTCGGTGCGGGTGCACACGCGGCTATCTTTATGGTGCGTGACTACGATCCGGCAAGAAACATGAATAACTTGCTCGATCGCGTCATCCGTCACCGGGATGCCATCATTTCTCACCTCAACTGGGTTTGTATTTTCCTGGGCTTCCATAGCTTCGGTCTGTACATTCACAACGACACGATGCGTGCTCTGGGTCGTCCCCAAGATATGTTCTCGGATACGGCGATTCAGCTCCAGCCCGTGTTTGCTCAGTGGATTCAAAACATCCACACGCTAGCTCCTGGTGCAACTGCACCAAACCAGCTAGAGCCTGTGAGCTATGCCTTCGGCGGCGGTATCGCTGCAGTGGGCGGCAAGGTTGCCATGATGCCGATCGCCCTGGGCACGGCAGACTTCATGGTTCACCATATCCATGCCTTCACGATTCACGTGACGGTGCTGATTCTCTTGAAGGGCGTGCTGTTTGCTCGTAGTTCGCGTCTGGTTCCAGACAAAGCGAATCTGGGCTTCCGCTTCCCTTGCGACGGTCCCGGTCGGGGCGGCACCTGCCAGGTTTCTGGTTGGGATCACGTCTTCCTCGGTCTGTTCTGGATGTACAACTCTATTTCGATCGCTATTTTCCACTTCTCCTGGAAGATGCAGTCGGATGTGTGGGGTACGGTCGCACCAGATGGAACGGTTTCCCATATCACGGGCGGCAACTTTGCTCAGAGTGCAATCACCATCAACGGATGGCTGCGTGACTTCCTGTGGGCACATGCAACTCAAGTGATTGGTTCTTACGGTTCTGCGCTGTCTGCTTACGGTCTGCTGTTCCTGGGCGCACACTTCGTCTGGGCGTTCAGCCTGATGTTCCTGTTCAGTGGTCGCGGCTACTGGCAAGAACTGATTGAGTCGATCGTTTGGGCACATAACAAGCTGAAAGTTGCGCCTTCGATCCAGCCTCGTGCTCTGAGCATTATTCAGGGTCGGGCAGTCGGTGTTGCTCATTACCTGCTGGGCGGCATCGTTACGACTTGGGCGTTTTTCTTGGCTCGCATCATTGCTGTTAGTGGTAGCTAGTGATTCTTAAGCTGTCTCTCCTCTAGACCCCTGGATGCGAACGATGGGGGGCGAACTCTAAGCGAGGCTATGAATTTAATAGGATTCTTCAATGAATCTGAAAGGCTCTAAACCTTGTATTGTTCAAACTCCATCGTCTACAGTCCAGATGGGCCAAAGCTAGATGGCGAAAAGCTAATCGCTAATTAAGAAAATCAATTCGGACTTATGGCAACAAAATTCCCAAAATTTAGCCAGGGATTGGCTCAAGACCCGACTACCCGTCGGATCTGGTATGGGATTGCCACTGCCCACGATTTTGAGAGCCACGATGGCATGACGGAAGAAAATCTTTACCAAAAGATTTTCGCTTCCCACTTCGGTCATTTGGCAATCATCTTCCTCTGGACTTCTGGTAATCTCTTCCACGTCGCCTGGCAAGGTAACTTCGAACAGTGGGTCAAAGATCCGCTCAATGTGCGCCCGATCGCCCATGCGATTTGGGACCCCCATTTCGGTCAAGCTGCGGTGGACGCCTTCACTCGTGCAGGCGCGTCTAACCCTGTCAACATCGCTTATTCCGGTGTTTATCACTGGTGGTACACGATCGGGATGCGGACCAATGGCGAACTCTATGCGGGTTCTCTGTTCCTGATGTTGCTATCGGCGATCTTCCTGTTCGCAGGCTGGCTCCACCTTCAGCCCAAGTTCCGTCCGTCGCTGTCCTGGTTTAAGAATGCTGAATCTCGCCTGAACCACCACTTGGCTGGCTTGTTCGGGGTTAGCTCTCTGGCTTGGGCAGGCCACCTAATCCACGTGGCAATTCCTGAGTCGCGCGGTCAGCACGTTGGCTGGAACAACTTCCTGACGACCCCTCCCCACCCTGCTGGTTTGGTTCCTTTCTTTACTGGCAACTGGGGTGTGTATGCCGAGAATGCAGATACTGCTAACCATGTCTTCGGTACGTCTGAAGGCGCGGGTACTGCAATCCTTACCTTCCTGGGCGGCTTCCATCCGCAAACTCAGTCCTTGTGGCTGACGGACATGGCTCACCATCACCTGGCGATCGCGGTCCTGTTCATCGTGGCAGGTCATATGTATCGCACTAACTTTGGTATCGGTCATAGCATCAAAGAAATGCTGGATTCCAAAGCAGGTCTGACGAGTAGAAAGAGCGAAGGTCAGTTCAACCTGCCCCACCAGGGCTTGTATGACACCATTAACAACTCGCTGCACTTCCAGCTTGGTCTGGCTCTGGCAGCTTTGGGTGTCATCACCTCTCTGGTCGCTCAGCACATGTATTCCCTGCCGCCCTACGCTTTCATGGCGAAGGACTACACCACGCAGGCTGCGCTCTATACCCATCACCAGTACATCGCTGGATTCCTGATGGTTGGTGCGTTTGCTCATGGTGCAATCTTCTGGGTACGGGATTACGATCCGGCTCAAAACCGGGGTAACGTGCTCGATCGTGTTCTAAACCACAAAGAAGCAATCATCTCTCACCTGAGCTGGGTGTCGCTGTTCCTAGGCTTCCACACCCTGGGTCTGTATGTTCATAACGACGTGATGCAGGCTTTCGGTACGCCTGAGAAGCAAATCCTGGTCGAGCCTGTGTTCGCACAGTTCGTTCAGGCGGCTCACGGCAAACTGCTCTATGGGTTCGATACGCTACTGTCTAACCCTGATAGCCTTGCTTCCACCGCTTGGCCCAACCATGCGAATACCTGGTTGCCCGGTTGGTTGGATGCTATTAACAGCGGTACGAACTCGCTGTTCCTGACAATCGGTCCTGGCGACTTCCTGGTTCACCATGCGATCGCTCTGGGTCTGCACACCACCACTCTGATTCTGGTCAAGGGTGCGCTGGATGCTCGCGGCTCGAAGCTGATGCCCGACAAGAAAGACTTCGGCTACAGCTTCCCCTGTGATGGTCCGGGTCGTGGCGGTACTTGCGACATCTCTGCTTGGGATGCGTTCTACCTTGCGATGTTCTGGATGCTGAACACAATCGGCTGGACGACGTTCTACTGGCACTGGAAGCACCTCGGTGTATGGCAGGGCAACGTGGCTCAGTTCAACGAGTCTTCGACTTACCTGATGGGCTGGCTGCGTGACTACCTGTGGCTGAACTCTGCTCAGCTAATCAACGGCTACAACCCGTACGGCATGAACTCGTTGGCAGTTTGGAGCTGGATGTTCCTTTTCGGACACCTGGTTTGGGCTACGGGCTTTATGTTCCTAATTAGCTGGAGAGGCTACTGGCAAGAGCTGATCGAAACAATCGTTTGGGCGCATGAGCGCACTCCGCTGGCGAACCTGCTTCGCTGGAAGGACAAGCCCGTTGCACTGTCGATCGTTCAGGGTCGTCTGGTTGGTTTAGCTCACTTCACGGTTGGCTACATCCTGACCTATGCTGCCTTCCTCATCGCATCAACTGCCGCACGTTACGGCTGATCAGGCGATCGAGCTTTTAGTTAGATAATTGAGTCCCTCACCTTCGGGTGGGGGATTTTTGTTTGGGAAGTATTTCTCCTTGATTCCATAGCTTACTGCAAGTTATGAGTGGGCATAGGATAGCCATTTAGCCTAGCATTAAGGCTAGGAATCTCGACTTGCTGGAAGTAAGAAGAAGCGTATAGATCTATGGGAACTACACATGTACCTGTTTAACTCCAACTTTTTCAATCGCTGGCATTGGTTTAGTTATCACTTCGCGCAATCCTTTCGACATCCGCTCTCAAACTCAGCACTAATTTTTTGAGAAGGACTAGCAAAGATTAATTCTCAATGTAGCTCACCTAGCTAGCTCAAAGTGAAATTTACATATCTAGTGCACTATTAAATTCAATATTTCTATCTGAAAAAACCCCTTCTGTAACTAAGGTTGGAACTATTTTTGAGGTGTAATATGTGAAAGCACTACGTTGTATAGCATAAATAAGCAGAACTCCTGCTAGCCCAATTAGAAGGTCAGTTATATTAAATTTGACACAGCCCATAAGGGATACTATTGAGCATGCAAGCACAATTTCTCCCCAGATATGTGTTTGGTATAAAGAGGCTTTCCTAAGCTTTAATTCATCTTTAAAATCCTTTGTTATGTAAAGATTAAGTGCTTGACTTTCTGTAGCTTCTAATTCAATGCTGGCGCGCAACCTATTTATGTACTGATTGAAGTCGCGAAAGGTTGTGAAAAAATTGAAGCTTGCAATTTGAATTCTTTTATAAAGTAGCCCAGTAAAGTAAGTAAGCACTACCCCAAGAAATATGTGTAGTAATAATATCTTTGATACAAAAGAGCTAGATGTAGAAAGAACAGCAGTAAGAGGAACATCCGCTACTTCAAACCATAAGCTCTGATGCCCTCTATCAGGAATAACAACTAAGGCAATTAGAAACAGTAAAAAAATCGCCACTTTGTATAGTGAAAATGACGAAGTTAAATCTTTAATATACTTTTCTCTTAAAGCCTTAATTAGTTCATCCATTTTTAGGAATATAAGTCGAGGAAGTATATGTCACCAGCATCTGGGTCAAAAGTTCCATATTCAATTATTGGAGAGCCAATAAATCGAACTTCTTCTTTCCTAGCAAGAAAAGGATGTAGCTTTAAGAGATCCTCTATATTATGAAAGTGTATATAAGCATCTTTGCGACTATCTAAATTGTACATACGACCTCTTAACACATCATTGTCAAGGGACTTTATGTTTGCCCTGTAGATGACTGGTATTCCCAAATCTTTTTGCGAAACTATCGAATGAAACCTTTGGCTATTAGTTTTGTCAAAGGTAAACTTGGTAGTGATTTCTGCATTAAAAGTCAACTCAATTATATTGTTCTCTGAGTTGTTTGTTCTAACTGGAACAAGCATTTTGTCTACTTCTTTTACTATCGCCCTATCCCCATACTGACGAACCATCTTGCTGTCTGGTTGTTGTATTATTGATTCGTAGGATTTAACTGTAGGATTTCCTTGAGATAATTGGGCTTTTCGCTCAACAACTTTATTTTTGTATTTATTGATCTCTATCTCTCCCTCATCCATTGCCTTTTCGTAGGCTGGTAGAAGAGCTGCTGTAATACGTTGAATTATCTCTTTTGCGTTCTTTTCAGAAGTGGACAAGAATTTGAGTATATACCCCCCTTCTTCTGGAGGCTGAACCAAAAAATCGGTCACTTTATAGTCTTTAAAAGACATCCTTGCATGTTTCCAAACCCTGCCATGTGCATTATCAAGGTGTGCCCTGTCAATAGCTGATTGTAAACATGTCAAGGTCCGACTTAAATTCCTTAGTGAAACTTGGTGGTTGTAAGCAAAATCGCCATCAAAGTGAACTTCAACAAAACTCATATCAGCTACAAAGCTAGAATTATGGACACAAACCTTACATTGTTCACAGTTCTAGCAAGGAAAATTATTTTCCCCGAAAGGTTTAATCTTTGTCTTTCTAAGTTGTGGAAACCGCAAATAAAGTAATAATTCTCGTTTTTTAATGGTTTCAGCAATCTGACTAAAGATAAAGAAGTTTTGTTTAATTCTCTCTGATTAAGGAATCTGGCGCAGGAGATTATGAGGGAGTTGCGGCAAGGGTCGTGATTCTAGCAATTGACAAGGGGGCTGTTTGAGGCGCGGTTGAGGTTTTGTAGCCCCCTAAATTCCTTATAAGTAAGAGACTTTGGGTTATGTAGCGAATTTAGGCTTTATGAGTCGATTGCCCAACGGTTCATAATCTCGATCGCCTCTTCAGCACGAACGCGCCGATACCAAATCTCATCCGGTAAAACCAGCACCATTGGACCGTTGCCACAGTGCCCTAAACAACCGCTACCAATCACAGGAATTTCTGGGATTTTGTGATTTTGAAATGCAGTGAGGACGGCTTTAGAACCTGATTTACGGCAGGCTTTGTTTTGACAAACCAGGATTGTGCGAGGAGGGCGATCGCCTTTCAGGGGAAACGGTTTTGCATCAGTCGGCATAAAGCAAAAGTTCTAAAAATCTTTGAAAGCGTCTAATCCAACCAATTCTCAAAGTCCCCCAGAATTGGGGGATTTAGGGGGCAATGTAGGATCTATACGATTGCTTCGTGGTTCCCCCTTCGGGGTAATCGCCACAAGCCACAAAACCTCCCTCAACATCACGGGCAGCATTCAGAATTCTGAAAAGGCATTAACGATATATTGCTGAAGCGTTAACTCATAGCCATCCAAAACAACAGGCTGACCCAATTCGATTGCAAGCGGCAGGGAAAGCTGAGAGTCGGTGCGAAGCACTTCCCCGTTAGGGGTAATCGATCCCTTCACAGAACTTCGGACAGGTTTACAGGATAACAGAGCGATATCGAAGCGACAGGGAAGATCGGCTAGGTGAGGATGTTCGGCGAGGAAGAGTTGGGCGGCTTGCCAGAGTTTTGCCTGTTTTTGGGGGGTGATGGAGAGGAGACCATTTTCGTCCCAGTTGCCTTTACTGCGGGCTTTGACTTCCACAAAGGCTAAGGTGCCAGGCTGGGTTGCAACGACATCGAGTTCCCCGTAGAGGCAGTGCCATCGCTGGTGTAAAACAGTCCAGCCTTGAGCGGTGAGCCAGTGAGCTACAAAGGATTCTGCCAGATGTCCGGTTTGTAGTGCGGCTTGTTTAGCCCGATCGGCTGGCGGCTTCGCAGTTTCCCTTGCGGACGATCGTTTTCTGGGTAACTTCATAAATGGCAATAAGAGACTTTAAGCAAGCCGATGAGACGGTTAACAGATTCAGGTAGGATCAAATCACGTTCTGTAATGCAGGACTGATCTAAAACTGATTCGTCGTTTTTTTAGTCTGCCCATGTACGCTTGGTTGTGTCGGCTGCGATTTCTCCAAAAAGAGAACTTCTTCGCATCGGTTGTGTGTGGTGTCGTTTTGAGTTTAAGCCTGCTTTGTCTGAGCGGTCTGCTGCCGTCGAGCGCCCTGGCAGAGGACTACAATCGAGAATTCCTGGTCAATCGAGACTTTTCGGGCAAGGATCTGACCGACTCTAGCTTCACGAAAGCTAATATGCGCGGCAGCAATTTGAGTAATACCAATTTACAGGGCGTCAGTTTCTTTGGCGCAAATCTGGAGGATGCCAACCTAGAAAGCGCAAACTTAAGCACCGCAACCCTGGACTCGGCTCGAATGGTGGGAGCTAATCTAAAGAATGCCATTTTAGAAGGGGCGTTTGCCTTCAACACCAAGTTCAACAACGCTGTGATTGAGGGTGCAGATTTTACCGATGTGCTGCTGCGCGAAGATATGCAAGACATCCTTTGCCAGACTGCAAGCGGTACAAACCCAACCACAGGACGCGAAACCCGCGAGACGTTGGGCTGCTAGAGGATATTTGATAACCTAAAATTCGGTTCAAATCAAACCTCCAGCTCGCTAATTTATAAGGGAAGAGAGCTATTTTCCCATCTCAAAGTCTTCCACCTGGGAGGATTTAGGTGCGATGCAGTCCCTCTGAAACTTCTCTCAAATTGCTTTGAGATAGAGTGTCAAAAAATTAAGGCAGACTCTCAGTTTGATGCAGAGCCGCTTCAGAAGAATCGGTTGCGTCGCAGTTCTCGGAAGCGGTAATCGCCCCACCCAAATCAAAATCTCCAACCCACGGCATTCCTGCCAAATCTACAAACGAAACCCGCCGCTGCTCTTGCTCCAGTTCACGGATACGCTGCTTCTCGGCGTACATTTGCTGCTGGTAATACTGCGCCAATTCAAACGACTGAATACAGTCTGTTTGCTTCCACAGATCATTAAAGTGGCGATAGCGTTTTTCGCACATCACCTGCTCCAGGCAAGCCGCCGCTGCTCGAATGACCAGAGGGGCGCGTAGAATATCTCGGTGTGATTTCTCGTCTAGCTGAAACAGCGGATAGAGTTGCGCGACCTTATCATCTGGACAGCTATCCTGTAGCAGATTGAGCAGATCGTTTGAGGCAATCGCCTGATTCTGAGCATCGAGAATTTGCTGCCACAAATAGCGATGGTGGGACAGGCTGAAGTCTAAATCCCGCTCGTCTAGCGCCTCCATGATCATCGATCGATACTCGGGTGCATGGAGATAGAGGCGCAAAAGCTGTGCTTCGGATTCTTCTAAAAGGCTTCGATCGCCCGGACGCTGCCATTTTTGCGATCGACCATGCCACCGCTGCCCCCGAACTTGAGTTCGCAAATCGGCTTCAAGCTGGACGGCAAATCGAGCATTACCCTGACTCAGGAGTTCCGCACAGCGATGGATATAGTGCGTTCTCAGACTAGCGTTGGGCAGGTTGCCCAGCAGTTTAACAATTTCCTGATTGCTTTGCTGAAACTGATCTGCCTTCTGAAGGTCTGCCTGTTGGAGAATCTGCTGAATCTGCCAGTCTAGCCACAGGGGAGCATTCTTAAGTACATCCTGATAGTCCGCAGCGGAGTTTGCCTTGAGGAATTCATCCGGGTCTTTGCCCTGCGGCAGATTGAGAATGCGAAGCTGCACTTCTCCCTGATATGCCAGGTCTGCCACTTCCCCGATCGCCCGTTCTGCGGCTTTTACACCTGCGGCATCGGCATCGAAGTTAAACACAATCTGCTTTGATTCGGTGTAGCGCAAGAGCTGGCGTACCTGATGCAGACTCAGCGCAGTTCCAAGAGAGGCAACGACATTCGTAATCCCGGCAGCATGAAGGGCAATCACATCAAAATAGCCTTCGACCACCACCGCCCGATCGCTTTTTGCAATAGCGCCTCTCGCTTTATCGAGCGCAAACAGCGTTTTCCCTTTGTCAAATAGTTCCGTCTCTGGTGAGTTCAGGTATTTCGGCTGCTCATCTCCCAGCGATCGTCCCCCAAAACCAATGACACGCCCCTGAAGATCATGAATGGGAATCATTAATCGATCGCGGAATCGATCGTAATACCCCTTCCCTTCCTGACGTGGCACAATCAGCCCTGCCTGCTCCACGAGCTGAACGGCAAACCCCTTTTGCTCTACTAGATAACCATAGAGCGTCTGCCACCCTGCCGGAGCATAGCCCAACTGAAACTGCTGAATCGTAGTTTCGCTCAACTGCCGCTTTTCCAGCAGATAGGTTAACGCTGTTTCTCCCTGGGGTTGTCGCAGTGCGTGCTCAAAAAACCTTGCCGTCAGAGCCAACACCTCATAAAGCTGCTCCCGCAAAGAAAGCTGCCGCTGAAACTCCTGCCGTTCTTCGGGTTCGAGCGTCTTAATTGAAACCTGATACCGACGCGCCAGATCCAGCACCACATCGGCAAACGATCGCTTCCCCAACTCCATCAAAAACTTGATTGCATTCCCGCCTGCGCCACAACTAAAGCAGTAATAAAACTGTTTACCCGGACTGACGCTAAAGCTGGGTGATTTGTCGTCGTGGAACGGACATAGCCCGGTGAAATCCTTGCCTCGCTTCCGCAGCACCACATACTCCGAGACGACATCCACAATGTCTACTCGCTGTTTCACCTCATCGATCGTGTCGGGATGCAGGCGGGGGATTTCCATAGTCGGCGGGTTGAGTTGGGCAAATCGAAAATGATTCTAAGTCCACCTATAGTCTCTCAGATCCACAAATTTCGATCGCTTCTAGCGATGAGACTTTAGAATCTCGGCAGCATCTCGTCGGTTGCTTCGCAGTTTCCCGCAGGGGTAATCGTCCCCAAAAGCGATATCGAAAAAGTTGTATCGATCGATGCCCGAATTCGCTACACTTCTGCTTGATCGACAGCTCAAAAACCACAATGACACGAATCTTTGTAGCAGCAGCCTACGGCGAACCCGAAGACCAGCACAGCACGTTTCCGGGTGAAATTGATCGCGTCTTGGCAGTCCAGGAGACGGTTTTGCTGCGCGATCGGGTGGTGCAGTTTTTACGATCGCGAAACTATGATGCTGTTGCCGTCCCCGATGAAATGAGTTTAACGCAGGCGATCGACTGGATTAATCGGCGTAGTCAGCAGGGAGATCTGGCTCTGTCGCTTCAGGTTGCTAGCTCGACCCATACGCTACGGGGAGCGGCTGTCTATCATGTTGCTTATAACGATGAGCGGCGGCTGCAAGCGTCTCAACTCCTGCAAGCCTATCTGCGGCGTGTCCCCCAGTTTTCGAGTCGCGGAGTCAAGTCCGACACCCAAACCCTGCTCGGTCGGCTCACCTTTTGTCGGGATACGATCGTGCCTGCCCTGCATCTGGAAGCAGGCTGTCTGAATCATGCAGACGATCGCCAGATTCTTCAGGGTCAGCGACAGGAAGTTGCGCTGGGCATCGCGGAAGGATTGGCAGTCTGGAGCCGA
The DNA here is from genome assembly GCF_039962215.1 of Leptolyngbya sp. ST-U4. NCBI lineage: Bacteria > Bacillati > Cyanobacteriota > Cyanophyceae > Leptolyngbyales > Leptolyngbyaceae > Leptolyngbya > Leptolyngbya sp. ST-U4. The sequence goes on along the minus strand of NZ_JAMPKZ010000008.1, from coordinate 179,286 downwards.
TCGCTCAATTCAGGACAAACGGCAGGAAACTCACTCATTTCGCTTCAGGTGAATGGCGCAGAATATCCCGAAAAAGGAGTGCTGCTGGATGGCAATGCCTATATCCCGATCGATCTGATTGATCAGATGGGAATTGAACTGCCGCTCAGTCCGTCCATTCACCGCATCAACTACGGCAATGTGGTTTATGCACGAGCGATCGACCTGCGGGACTTTAATCTTGCTTTCACCTGGGACAGTAAGAATCAGACGCTCAATCTGCGATCGATTTTGTCTACTTTGCCCACGGCGATCGATCGGATTATGGGACGGGGAACCGCTTCCGAAGTGCAGATGATGATGTTCCTCAAAAGCTCTAACCCTGATAGCCTGACGAAGTTCTACGAAGTGCCCAAACTCTACATCGACGAAGGCAAAATTGAAGGCGTGAACCACGATATTGCCTTTGCCCAGATGTGCCTGGAAACCCAGTATCTTCAGTTCTCAGATTCCGTAAAGCTAGAACATCATAACTTTGCCGGATTGGGCGGCGCGACAGTGGACGAAATTGGAGCCAAATTTACGACGCCACTGCTCGGCATCCGGGCACAAATTCAGCACCTCAAAGCTTATGCCTGTGCAGAACCGCTCGTTCAATCTCCTGCCGACCCCCGATTTCACCTCGTCCGACGCGGCATTGCTCCCACCGTGGCAGATTTAAGCGGTCGCTGGTCGGCTGACCCAGATTACGGAACGAAAATTTTGGCGATCGTTAAACGACTCTACGAATTCGCCGATCATCTGTAGAACTTAACGATGTAGAACTTAATGACGTAGAACTTAATGACGTAGAACTTAATGACGTTACACTGCTCTTAACGCTCTGGTTTCAGGCATTCAGAAAAAACAGAGGGTTAGCGGCATCATGACGAAATCGATTAAACAGCGATCGGTACAAATCCAGCAGTTTGTCGTCACCGCAGCGCAGATGAGCCAGATCGAGGGGCGGATGTTTGCGGCGGGAATGCCTGTTGCAGCACTGATGGAAAAGGTGGCGGGACGAATTACGCAGCGTTTGATTGATTTGTATCCGCTCGATTGCTTTCCCCAAGTCGGAATTCTGGTCGGACCCGGACATAACGGCGGCGATGCGCTGGTCGTAGCACGGGAACTGCATCTGCGGGGCTATCGCGTGATTTGCTATCAGCCGATCGATAAACTCAAAGAACTGACCGACTGCCATGCCCGTTATGCGGCAAGTTTAGGCATTCCCACAACGGCTCAGGTAGCTGACCTGCAAGACTGCGATCTAATCGTGGACGGACTGTTTGGCTTTGGTTTAACCCGATCGATCGAGGGAGAACTTGCCGCCGCGATTCAGCAAATTAATCAAGGAAAGGGAGCGATCGTCAGTATTGATCTGCCTTCGGGACTGCACACTGATACCGGAGCCGCATTGGGAACCGCGATTTGCGCCGATTACACCTTTTGCCTGGGACTCTGGAAACGTGCATTTCTTCAGGATGCTGCTCTCGCCTATACGGGAACTGCTGAACTAATCGACTTTGGGCTGCCCCTTGCCGATATTTACGCCATTCTGGGAGACGTTCCTGCCCTTCAGCGCATTCTGCCTGCGGCTGCCCTGGCTGCCCTGCCGCTGCCTCGTCCTGCTGTCACCCACAAATACAAACAGGGACATCTACTGCTGATTGCGGGGTCACGTCGCTATTCGGGGGCGGCTTTATTAGCGGGACTGGCTGCTAGAGCCAGCGGGGTAGGAATGCTGTCGATCGCTGTTCCCGAAGCTCTGAAGCCCATTCTGGTGGCACAGCTTCCAGACGCACTAATTATCGGTTGCCCAGAAGATGAGACGGGCGCAATTGCTCATTTACCTGAGGAAATCAATCTCAGTCAATACCAGACGATCGCTTGCGGACCCGGACTCACCCCCGAAGCGCGATCGATCGTTTCCCATTTGCTAAATCAGGAAGTTCCTTTGTTGCTGGATGCAGACGGATTAAATATCCTCTCCGGTTTGGGCGCAACGGCAACATTACAAGAGCGATTGGTTCCCACGGTTCTCACGCCGCACTGGGGCGAATTTAAGCGGCTCTTTCCTGAAATTGCAGAGACGCATAGCGGAGATTCGATCGCGGCAGTTCAGGCAGCAGCCCAGGCAAGCGGGGCAATCGTTTTACTAAAGGGGGCACGAACGGCGATCGGCAATCCGGCAGGTCAGGTCTGGCTCAACCCTGACAGTACCCCAGCGTTGGCACGAGGCGGCAGTGGGGATGTGCTGACTGGCCTAATGGGCGGCTTGCTGGCGCAGGGCAGAATGGGGGAAGCGGCAATCGAGGCGATCGCAGTGAGCGCAGCGTGGTGGCATGCGCAGGCAGGCATTTGGTCAGCCCGAGACCGCACGGAATTAGGAGTTGATCCGGTGACGCTGGCACAGTCGCTGTCGCCTACATTGCAGCACTGGCAGCAGCACTGGCAAAAGAATTATTAAGCTAGTCCAATTTTCTGTAACTTTAATAACAGTAATTAGAATAAGTTCCCGTCCCGACAGCGATTAGATGGGACTCTGGTAAGATGGGCAATAAAGTAACGCAAAATAAGTAATACAAAGTAAGCAACAATATAATATGCTGCCTACCTTTTCTCCAGAAACCGCAAGATACAAGCAGGAAGTTAAGCTCGGACGGGTTTTGCTCGTTGAAGACGAAGAGCTGATTCGAGAAACGATCGCCCTCACCCTGACTGAAGAAGGTTACGAGGTTACGACCGTAGAAGATGGTCGCAAGGGTCTAGACCTGATCAGTCGTTCTGGAGAACTGGGACAGTCTGAAGCTTTACCCTTTGAACTCATCATTCTCGATCTAATGCTGCCCTATGTCAATGGGCTGGATCTTTGTCGTCTGCTGCGGCACGAAGGAAGCAGTGTCCCAATTCTGATGCTGAGTGCAAAAGGCAGTGAAACCGATCGCGTGGTAGGACTGGAAGTGGGCGCAGATGACTATTTAACCAAGCCCTTTGGAATGCGAGAACTGGTTGCCCGCTGTCGAGCCCTGCTGCGTCGCCACTACCATACTCAGCAACAGGTTCAGGAGTCGGTTTTGCGCTTCCATGAAATAGCGCTTTATCCGCAGGAATGCCGGGTGACGGTTCGCGGCGAAGAAATTAATCTATCGCCCAAGGAGTTTCGCATTCTGGAACTGTTTATGGCAAATCCTCGGCGCGTCTGGTCTCGCGAGCAGCTAATCGAGCGTATCTGGGGTCCCGATTTTATGGGCGACAGTAAGACCGTTGATGTGCATATTCGTTGGCTGCGCGAAAAGCTAGAGCTTGATCCGAGCCGTCCCGAATACTTGCTAACGGTGAGAGGCTTTGGCTACCGCTTTGGCTAATCGGGTGGAAACGGATTTATTCCGTTGAAACAGCTATTTTTCCGGGTAATTGCCTGACCACTGCCGCAATTTACAGGTACGCTGGGGTAACACGATCGTAGATCAATCGTTTTCTGGCAACCTTCAACAAACTGGCAGTGATTTGAGCCGTGGCGGTTCTGTATTTCTGGGTCGGATTACTCATCGGATTAGTGCTTCTAGTCTGGCAACAGTCGCGCTCGAATGCGAGGCTGAAGAAACTGTTGCGCGAAGTTCGATCGCCTGATCAGGATGTTGATTTTTCAGCGACAACGCAGCTTTCCCGCGCTTTGACTTATCAGCGGCAGCAGCTTGAGCAGCTTCAGCAGGAAGTGCAAACCTATCAACAGGTGCTTCAAATTGCGCCGATCGGCTATTTGCAGGTAGACGACGAAAATCGGCTGCTCTGGTGCAATGCTCAAGCAAAAGGTTTATTGGGAATCAGCGGCGATCACCCTGCGGCAAAGCCGCGCTTGCTGCTGGAACTGGTGCGCTCCTACGAGCTAGATGATTTGATTGAGCAGACTCGCACTGCCGCAAAGCCCTGCCAGAGCCACTGGACGTTTTATCCGGTGAGTGCTGATCCGTCGCGGCTCTCGGAGCAGCCTGCCTATGCCGTGCGAGGCTATGGCATTCCCTTGCTGGATAATCAGGTGGCGATCTTTCTCGAAAACCGTCAGGAAGCCATGACCCTGCTGCAACAGCGCGATCGCTGGGCATCGGATCTAGCACACGAGTTCAAAACCCCCCTAACTTCGATTCGGTTGGTGGCTGAAACGCTGCAACTCCGCCTGGAGCCGAGCCTGCGTGGCTGGATCGATCGCTTGATTAACGAAACGGTGCGCCTGAGCAATCTAGTGCAGGATTTGCTGGATCTCAATCGCATGGAGCGCGGTTCGTTTGAAACCCTTCAGCTTCAGACGGTGGATCTGGTCGGTCTGCTGCATTCGGTTTGGGAAATGCTGGAGCCGCTCACCCGCGAAAAGCATTTGCACCTGGACTATCAGGGACCCGATGACCTGCTGATGCAAATTGACCCCGCACGAATTCATCGGCTGCTGATGAACCTGCTGGATAACAGCATTAAGTACAGCCCGATCGACTCTACGATTCAGGTGCGCGTTTCGCTGGAATCTGCTTCGAGCAAACCAATGACAGAAGGGCGAATGGCTCAAGAGGCGATCGTCCGAATTGACGTAATCGATGCCGGACAGGGGTTTCCAGAAAAATCATTGCCCCACGTATTCGAGCGATTTTATCGGGCTGATCCGGCTCGTGCCCGTCATCTGGAAGCAAATTCCTCTGAATCTCAGGAGCGACACAATCCGTTTGACTGGTATGCTCAGGGCGGGAGTGGGTTAGGGCTGGCGATCGTGTGGCAAATCGTTGAGGCGCATCGTGGCTCGGTCAGTGCCCGCAATCATCCTGAGACCGGAGGCGCATGGCTTCAGGTAAGGCTGCCGCTGCTGTTTACCCATCGGGCGATTACCCCTGCGGGAAGCCGCGAAGCAACCAACACTCCGATCGCGGCTCCCAACGCTTCATCAGAATCATCGGGATAGAATTACCGGGATAGCTCAATAAAATCGATAAGATGAATCGGTAGCGATCGGGTTGAGCAACGGTTTGAGAAGTCATCGCGGTCACCCGAACTGCCTTCCTGGCAGGTCAATTCTGGGGAAACTGCCTACTTCCAGGTCTCAAAGTTCCCTAGCATTGGGGGATTTTGGGGGGCAATGTAGCACCTCGAATCCTCCTCAAACAACCTTAAGGGGCAGGGGCAAAACCTCGATTGCGAAGCGTAATATCCTTGTCTTAGCTGAACTGGCAACATCGATCGATTCAATCCGCAATCACAAAGCAGCATGGCAGAACGGATACAAAAAATCCTATCCCAGCGGGGAATTGCTTCTCGGCGACAGGCGGAGCAGATGATTTTGGCTGGGCGCGTGCGGCTCAATGGGGAAGTCGTCGGCTTGGGGCAAGTGGCTGACCCGGAGCGCGATCGAATCGAGGTAGACGGGAAATCCATTTCGCGAAAACGTCCTCCCAGGCTCTACCTGCTGTTGAACAAGCCTGCTGGAGTCGTTTCAACCCGCCATGACCCAGAAGGACGTACCACCGTCTTAGATTTGCTGCCGCCAGAATTGCGCGATGCGGGCGTGTATCCGGTCGGGCGGTTGGATGCGGCTTCCACTGGGGCACTGCTGCTGACGAATGATGGAGAGATGACCCTGGGACTCACTCATCCCCGACACACGATTGCCAAACTTTATCGCGTTTGGGTGAAAGGGCATCCATCTCCGGCAACGCTGACTCGCTGGCGGCAGGGCGTGATGCTGGAAGGGCAAAAAACGCTGCCTGCTCGGGTGCAAATTGTGCAAACCAAGCCTGGTTCCCCTCAAGAGGGGAGTGCTTCGCAACGCACCCTGCTGCAAATTGAACTGCGGGAAGGACGCAATCGTCAAATTCGCAAAGTGGCAGATCTGCTGGGGCATCCAGTGATTCGGCTGCGGCGGATCGCCATTGGCGCGATCGATCTGGGACAATTACCGGAAGGACAATATCGATCGCTCACCGATGACGAGATTAGGGCTTTGAAGGCACAAATCAAACCGCGAACCAGGCAAGAGTCTGGGAGGCAGCACGGGCAAACTGAGCATCAATAAACTGAGCAGAATGGTGATGTGGAGCGGGCGAGGTAGACGATGACAAGAGAATCCCAGCGACAGCAAGAGCAGCTTGAACGGCTAATGCAGATTGGCGGCTATTTGCGCGAAGTCCGCGAAGCTCAGGGTTGGACCCTAGAAGAAGTGGCAGGGCGAACGCTGATTCCATCTCGTCTGCTACGGGCACTGGAAGAAGGTAAGATTCAGCAGTTGCCTGAGCCTGTGTATATTCAGGGATTTATCCGCCGCTATGCGGAGGTTATGGGGCTGGATAGTCATGCGATCGCCGAAGCCTTTCCTGCCACCAGTACGATCAAGCAGGCAACGCCAACCTGGGGCATTTCTCCAGCACAGCTCCGCCCCGTGCATCTCTATATTGCTTATATCGTGCTAATCGTGGCATCGGTAACTTGGCTCTCGCATTTAATGAGCCGATCGGCTCCACCCCCCGTGCCGCAGATTAATTCTGCTCTTCCCGCGCCTGCAAATCCTGCTCGTCCTGCTGCCAGCCCCGCCGCATCCAAACCTAAGCCATCGCCCAATGCCAGCAGCAATGCAGCCGATCGCCAGCCCGTGCAGGTGGATGTGAAGCTCAAAGCGCAGTCCTGGCTGGAAGTTGAGGCAGATGGCAGGGTTACACTCGCCGAAGTTTTGCCCGAAGGCACAGAGCGAACGCTAACTGCAAATACTCAGCTTCGGATCAGAGCGGGAAATGCAGGCGGAGTTCTGCTTTCAGATAACGGCGACGAACCGAAGCCAATGGGCAAACCGGGAGCTGTTGAGGAAAAAGTTTTTTCGGCAGCGGGGGGCGATCGATCGAATTCAAATTCCCCAAACGAAAATGAGCAGGCGGCTGAGCCAGCATCCGAAGCAGAATAGACGGATGTAGCTGCTGCAATCGTCAGGAAAATTTGATAAAGCACCAGAGGAAGCGCGATCGACCTCCTAAAATAGCAGTATTGTCAGCAGAATCTGTACTTTTGAAAGTGGCTGTTAAAGTAGCTGTATAAAGTAGCTATATTACAAAATAACTACAAGTGTAGTATCATCAATACAATAGACTCTTTTAACGTCTATTTCTTCACTGTTTTCACTCGTTTCACCCTAAACCTGAACTATGAACACTCCGTCCAACCCAGAGCGCATTATTATCTTCGACACAACGCTTCGCGATGGTGAGCAATCTCCCGGCGCGACCCTGAACGTTGATGAAAAGCTAACGATCGCTCGGCAGCTGGCGCGACTGGGTGTGGACGTAATTGAGGCAGGGTTTCCTTTTGCCAGTCCGGGTGACTTTGAGGCAGTCAGCAAAATTGCTCAGCAGGTCGGCACAGAAGATGGCCCCACGATTTGCGGTTTGGCCCGAGCTACAAAGCAGGATATCGAAACCGCAGCGAGGGCTTTGAGTGCGGCAGCGAAGCCCCGCATTCATACCTTCATCGCTACGTCGGATATTCATTTGCAGTACAAGCTGAAGAAAACCCGTCAGGAAGTGCTGGAAATCGCGCCGGAAATGGTGGCTTATGCCAAGAGCTTTGTCAATGATGTCGAGTTTTCCCCGGAAGATGCCGGACGTTCTGATCCCGAATTTCTCTATCAAGTGCTGGAGCGGGCGATCGCCGCAGGTGCAACCACGATTAACATCCCCGATACGGTCGGCTACACCACTCCAGAGGAATTCGGCGCAATCATTCGCGGCATCAAGGAAAACGTTCCCAATATTGATCAGGCGATTATTTCCGTCCACGGGCACAACGACTTGGGTTTAGCAGTGGCGAACTTCCTGGAAGCTGTCAAAAATGGGGCACGTCAGTTGGAATGCACCATCAACGGTATCGGCGAACGGGCAGGCAACGCTGCGCTGGAAGAGCTTGTGATGGCACTCCATGTCCGCAGACAGTATTTCAATCCCTTCCTGGGACGATCGCCCGAATCCGAAGCTTCGCTCACCCACATCGACACCCGCCAGCTCTACAAAACCTCGCGCCTTGTCTCGAACCTCACCGGAATGCTGGTGCAGCCCAACAAGGCGATCGTTGGAGCCAATGCCTTCGCGCATGAGTCGGGCATTCACCAGGACGGCGTGCTGAAGCACAAGCTGACCTACGAGATTATGGACGCTCAATCGATCGGCTTAACCGATAACCAGATTGTGCTGGGCAAACATTCGGGACGCAACGCCTTCCGCACTCGCCTAAAAGAACTGGGCTTCGACCTCTCTGATCAGGAACTCAACCGAGCATTCCTCCGCTTTAAGGAACTGGCAGACAAAAAGAAAGACATCACCGATTGGGATCTGGAAGCGATCGTCAACGACGAAGCCCAACAGGCTCCCGAACTGTTTAAGCTGGAGCACGTTCAGGTGTCTTGTGGCGATCATGCCCGCCCTACAGCAACCGTGATTCTTCGCACGCCAGACGGTCAAGAACTGATGGATGCGGCGATCGGCACAGGTCCAGTCGATGCCATTTATAAGGCAATCAATCGTGTCGTGAATGTGCCCAACCAGCTGATTGAATACTCGGTGCAGTCCGTCACTGCTGGGATTGATGCGATCGGGGAAGTGACGATTCGCCTGAAATATGACGATCGGCTCTACTCCGGTCACGCGGCAAACACCGATATTATTGTGGCTTCGGCTCATGCCTATGTGAATGCGCTGAATCGGCTCTACGGCAGTCTGCAAGGAGTAAAGTCACTGCATCCTCAGCATGGGGAAGTACAGGCAGTGAGCTAATCCGACGATTCGATTTGTGATATAACAGCTTGACGGGTGGGTTACGGCTCACCCTTTTTCATCTATTTTTTAACGATGGGCAAGCAAATTTCCTTTTCCAGTAAACCTGCGGCTCCTGTCTCTCCCTGGCAAAGGCTGAGGCGATTGCTGCAAAGCTCGCCTGTCCGCACGATCGCCACTTATCTGCTGCTCGGGCTGATTGCCCTGGTCATGCTGCTGCCCCTGATCTGGCTGGTCAGCACTGCCTTTAAGTCGTCCACTGAAGATATCTTTCAGTTTCCGCCCCAGTTTTTGCCCGCTCAGCCGACGATCGCCAATTTCATCGAAGTCTGGCAAACCAATCCATTTGGACGCTATCTGTTTAACAGCACGCTGGTTGCCCTGCTAACGGTGGGGCTGAATCTGCTGTTTTGCTCGCTGGCAGCGTATCCTTTGGCACGGCTCGACTTTCGCGGACGCAATGCACTGTTTACGCTGATTGTTTCCACGATTCTGATTCCATTTCAGATTGTGATGATTCCGCTTTATATTCTCACCGTTCAGCTCGGCTTGCGGAATAGCTATCTGGGATTAATCTTTCCGGCGATCGCCTCTGCGTTTGGCATCTTCCTGCTGCGGCAGGCGTTTCAGGGCGTTCCCAAAGAACTCGAAGAAGCAGCCCGGATGGACGGCTGTTCTGAACTGGGCATCTGGTGGTTTGTGATGCTGCCCTCGATTCGTCCGGCATTGGTGACGCTGGCAATCTTTGTGTTTATTGGTGCCTGGAGTGACTTTCTGTGGCCCCTGATTATTTTGGATCAGCCGGAATACTACACGCTGCCTCTGGGAGTTGCGAAGCTGGCAGGCGCGTTTTCGCTGGACTGGCGACTGATTGCGGCAGGATCGGTGATTTCGATCGCCCCAATTCTGCTGTTCTTCCTGATTATGCAGCAATACATCGTTCCCACTGAGACGGGAAGCGGTGTAAAAGGTTAGCCTCACTTCATTACCAAACGGCGCACGGCAAACAAACTTCCAATCAGCCCAACCGCGCCCCCCAGTCCCAGCAGCGACAGCGGCAGCAAAAGGGTTTCGATCGCACTCAACTGCATTCCCGCAGTCAAAAACTGAATCAGGGCAGGCTGCTGCGATAGCAATTTCTGCATAAACTGCTGCACGCCCAAAATTAACGCCCAAGCAACTCCTGCGCCGATCGCCCCTAGCGTAAGACCCTGCAAAATAAAGGGCATATAGATCCAGGCTGTGGTTGCGCCCACAAGCTGCATTACTTCAATTTCGCGCCGTCTTGCCATGACGATCAGGCGAATTGTGGTGGTGGTAACTGCGATCGCCGTAAGTGTGAGAACAATCGTCATCACCAAACTAATCCAGTGCAAGCCCTGATTCAGTTGCCCAATTCGCTGCACTGCCTCATCCACATACTGCACTTCATCCACGCCCTGAATCTGCTTTAGCTTCTCCGCCAGAGCCGGAACCTGCGTCGAGTTTTGCGCTTTGACCTTCAGTTCATCCACGAGGGGATTGCCGTTGAGCTGAGCCGTTGCCCCTTCAATGTCCGCCAGTCCCATTTCCTCTAAAAGCGAAGCCCAAGCAGATTCTTTGGTAACGGCTTCGGTGGATAGCACTTCAGGAATGGCTTTTACGATCGGCTGCAAATCGGCTGCCTGTACTCCAGTATCCAGAAAAACCGATACCTCAAGCTGACTGCCAAACTGATTCAGCAGCCCGTCCACCTGCCAGGAAAGCTGCAAACTTAAGCCAAACAAGAACAGCAGCACCGTTACCGTACTCGCCGCCGCCCAGTTCATCCAACCGCCGCGCCGCAGTCCCAGCACTGTCTCCCGTAGCAGATAGTCCGATCGCGTTAACCACTGCAACACTGGCTCACCCTCCCGACAAAACAGCTTTATTTTGGCATAGGGTTTGGCCAATCGATGCTAAAAATTAAATCTGCTAGCTCAGTCAAATTGGCAATTCATGCACTAAAGCACCTGCAAATAAGGCACCTTCGAATAGAAGATCCCAGCCAATCAGGGCGATCGCCAGATCTGCCAATAAATGACTGATGTAACACGCCCACAACGAGCGGTAGCGCAGATAGCACCATGACCAAACTGCTCCCGCCGCAAACACACCAATCGAACCGAATGCAACAATCAGCCAACTTCTAGAATAGGCTGTCAGGGCGATCGTGTGATGTAGTGTAAAGCAAAGGGCGGCGAGATAGACAGCTTTGTTTCCTGATACTAAAACTTCACATTTTTGATAGACAAACCAACGCCAAATATACTCCTCAACTAACGAATTAATGAAAGTAAAGTAGATGGCTCCAAGAAGATAAGAAATTGGATTTGCTAGCCCAATTTGTTGTGCTTTTGCTCGAACAATTTCAGGATCAATCCAATACTGTCCCGCGAGACAATAAGTACCCAAAATGACGCTGAACATGAAAATTCCTAATATTGTCCCAGCCAGCACGTCTCGCAGCGAGGGAGGTGACAGGGTGGCTCTGCGGCGATCGACCCGAAGAAACCAGATCAGAGGGAATACAAGTATCCACACCCTTGTTGCCGCAAAAAGAAATTGTCCTGCGATTCCTGGCCTATATAGCCTGGCAGCAATCCCGCAACTGGCAGCAGAGATCATCAGGAACAAAGCGAGTGCTGCATTTTGGCGAGAATTATTTTTGAACATGAACCGCTGAACGTGAACCACCAACCCCGATCGTCCTACGGCACGTTCACCGGAATCAAATCATCCTCCGGCAGGTAACTTACATATCGCCCTTCTTCCGCTAGCAGCACCACGAGACGCAGCGACCAATCTGGCTCGATTTCCTGTAAATCTGCCCAGGGAATTGCGACTTCCAGGCAGCTATCAAAGGCAACTTGAGCGCGGCTGCGGTGAGCGTGCCACTGAAAATGGTCCCCGGCTTCCTGAAACCAGCTTGCTTTTGTGGTCAGGTTAATGCCCAGATGGTGATGAAATTGGTAGTTCAGCGGCGGCTCGTCGGGCAGTTCTGCTAGGGGCGCAGGGCTGTTGTGCATGGGGCGATCGGGGTAGAACCAGAGCAGATGCACTTCCGGCGGAAAGTCAATTCCCGGTTTTGCGCCTGCCTTAAAGTCCACCCGCAGATAAAGATTCAGGTGATTGACACCGTACCAAACGCGTTGAACAACGCTGCTCTGGTGCATTGTGCCTCTGGCTCCGCCAACTTCGATTCGTCCCGCTTTGTCCCAGTCTTGCTCGTCGCCCAGTCCGTCGATCGTCGGATGAATGTAGCTCGAAGGACGATGATCTCCTTTTGCCGTGTGGTCTTCGACGGCTTGCCGCAGGTAGGAAGGAACCGGGTGATTCAGGGCACGGTAGAGGGCCAACAGATGTTCGCGAAAAAGCTGGTCAAAAATGGCATCCTGGTTCGAGCTATGCCCTTCGCCAAACCACCAGAACCAGTCGGAGCCTTCGGCAGCGTCCAGAGCTTCCCAGGCTTCGGGATTGTTTTCCTCAGTCGCTTCGGGATGGCTCTCCAGGACGTGACGGGCTTCGGTGAGGTAATCCCAGGCGCGATTTTTTGCCGGATCGCCGATCCAGGTGGTGAAACTGCCGTCTACCCAGGAGCCGCTATGTAGGGCGTAGCTGGGCAAGCTTTCGGTGGGTGGGAATTTGGACAGATAATCGGAAACCGTTACCAGTTCGATGCCGGTATGATCGCTCAGCGTTTGATACAGGCTTTCCAAGAAAGGCTTGCCGTCCTGCTGATAAAACTCCCAGCAGTTTTCGCCGTCGAGGGCGATCGTCACGAGCCAGGGCTGCTCCAGCACAGTACTGCCGGAAGCCTGATGCGATTTAAGCTGCCGTGAAATGGCATCTAACTGTCCTACCAGATCTGCTGCCGCCCGACGAGGCTCCATTGCGCTGTAGGTAAAGCCGATTAAGTCCGACAACCGATGATCGCGAAAGACGATCGCCAAATCTCCCTCGGTGGTGTTTAAGCGATAGGGACGATACAACGCTTCCGGTTCTGAGACGGTGCCCAACGCATCCCGGTGAAAGAAGTGATCGATCGTCCAGCCCAGCACTGCCTCATCCGAACAAAGCCACTGAAAGCCCTGCTGCGCCACTTTTGGAAGAATTGCCGGACTCACCGATTGTTCAGAGGGCCACAGTCCCCTCGGGTCGCAGCCAAACCGCTCCTGGTACATTTGCTTTGCTTTGCGGAGATGGCGATCGATGTCCTGCGGAAATTGAAAGCGGAGCTGGGGCAGCTTCATTTGCGGCACTGCCACTCGTCCGGCGTTAGTGTCTGCCAGCAGGGGCAAGATCGGGTGAGTGTAGGGCGTCGTCGTGACTTCGAGCTGACCCGTCTCCTGCATCTGGCGATGCTGCGGAATAATCTGGCTGAGAATCTGACGCTGCTTCGAGTAAATTCGCTGGCGATCGCTCAGGGTAAAGCCACGTCCCTGCTCTAGCCATTCAGCAATTTCGGCATCGTTCCAAAACAGCGGATCAAACCATGCAAGGTTATGCCATGCCAGTAAGTCGCTGTAGTCTTCTGGGTTCCAATGCTCGACACACCAATCCCAGCCGCGATCGTGCCTTTGTCCATAAAGCTCGGCATAGCGGGGAAAGGGGTCGATCATCGTATGGTGGTTCGCATCAAAAAAATGCTCGACGATAAATCGTTTTTGCCCCTCGTTGAGATTATCCGTGGGCTTGAGTGCCAGCGTCAGGTAAGGATCAAAGGCAGTTCCCGCTGCATAGTCTTCGATCTGCATCATCAGCGACGGCACGAGGTTCACCGTTTGACGCAGCCGAGGATACTGCTCTAGCAGCAGCACCAGATCGAGATAGTCTTTTGTGCCGTGCAGCCTGACCCAGGGCAGCCGATATTCCCCGTCCAGGCGACTTTTGTAAAGCGGCTGATGCTGATGCCAGATGAATGCAACGTAGAGCGGATAAGCCATAGGACGAGGATGAGATGGGGGGCGGTGAGGCGAATAAGGTTACAGGAGATAGCTTTTCGAGCTTTCAGCAGGACAAACAAAAAACAAACAGGGAAAACGCGATCGCCTTCCCTGCTTTAAATTACCTGGTTTGAAGTGGATAAAATAACAAACTCGTCACCGCTTAGATGACTTGTTCCACTTCTGCGATTTCGGGGATGTATTCCCGCAGTCTGCGCTCGATGCCCATTCTCAGCGTCATGGTAGAGCTAGGGCAGGAACCGCAGGCTCCCTGGAGGCGCAGCTTCACTACAGGACCATCGATATCAACTAGCTCGACGTTGCCACCGTCTGATATGAGGTAGGGGCGCAGTTCGTCCAGCACCTTCTCGACGTTATCGGTCGTGAGTTCCATTGTTTGCATCGTTCACCTGCCGAATTTCGTTGACTTCATTGTAATGCAAAGGGTTGAGCGCAGTCGGGGGGGCGATCGATACGGATTACACGACCGCAGGCTGAAGCAGTTTGACGTTGGAGAAGCTGTATTCGTCAGTGTGAGTCTTGCCGTTTGCCTCGGTGGTGATGACGCGACCCACGAGGATAGAGTAGCCGTTTACGTTCTCGAAGGTGTCTTCAAACTGAGACACGCCGCCCTTTTGCTCACCTGTTTTCGGATCGTGGTAAACCGAGTCATAGCGATGAGCCAGATAGCCCTCGCTGGTCTGATTCACGCTAAAGGTGTTGATTGTCACAACAACCCCATGGATATGGCGATGGACTAGCGTGACAACGTTATCGCGCACCTTGTAGCGATCGCCCTCGCACTTGCCGCCGACTAGAATTTCTACTGCTCCGGTCTCGTCGGTTGCCCCGTAGGAAAAGGTATTTTCTTTATGGGTGTTTTCAAAGCTGTAGCGAACCCGGTGGATTGCGGTTTCCCACATTTGCGCCGCAATGGCTTTTTTAGCTTGCTCGTCTTCTACGTCCAGTACGTCCGCCTTGCTGTCGGGGTTGACGCGCACTCTGCCCGTGTAAACGGTGTCACCTTGCTTGTAGGTTACATCTGCCGTGTAGCCGGGAAAGTTGCTGTCCCAGGTGTTGCGGTTTTCGTAAGCAGCCCGAAACAGATCGCGTGCGGTTTTCTCAGTCATTAGCAATCTCTCCTGATAACCTTTTCTAGTTTAGAGTTTGGCTTGGGCAATTGGGTGAAAAAAGTCGTTTCCTGCCTGATCCGCATCCCAATCTCGAGCTAAAACCAAACCGTTTACTGCCCCATTCGATCGTATGCCTGCTGACGCAATTTCTTTGCCTCGTGGCTGTTGGGTTGAAGTTGGAGGGCTTTGTCTAGGGCAGCGATCGCGTCGTTGTATCGCTGGAGGTTCAGCAGGGCAGCCCCTTTGGTAATCCAGGCTTCTGCCGCGTTGCGCTCCAGGGCAATGCCCCGATCGAGGACGTTGAGGGCTTCTGCCGATCGTCCCAGGGTTTGCAGCGCAACCCCCCGTCGCATCCATCCCTGCGCATAATCCGGTTTCAGAGCCGTCACTTCTTCGTAGATCTTGAGGGCTTCGTAGGTGCGGTTTTGCAGCATGAGCGCGTTGCCCTTGCTCCAAAGGGCGATTGGGTCATTGGGATTGTACGCCAGCGCGTCATTGCAAGAAACGATCGCCGCTTCAGGACGCTTCAGCAGGTTTAGCACTTCGCAGCGTTTGGTGTAGGCATTGGCAAAGTCCGGTTGGGCAGCAATTGCTCGATCGTAGAGCTGAAGGGCTTCTTCGTATTTTTTGCTGCTTTGAAGCTGGGTTGCCTGATCTACCAGTACGGTCGCAAGCTGCTTTGGATCACTCGGCAGCGGAGAAGGGCTGGTCGAAGGATTCGCCGTGATCGAAGTCGGAAAAGCAAGCGGGTTGCGCTCGAACCAGTTTCTGAGCGCCAGCGGCGATCGTGCCTGAAGCGCAGCCACAGACAGCCCGACCGCTGTTACCGTACCCAGCAAAAACCAGGGCTGCCATTGCCAGCGTTGTCCGCTCCAGGCTACTGACCCGATTGTCATCATGGGATCTTGGGCGTTGAGTTTGCCCAGAAGCTGGGTTGCGCCTGTTTGAGCAGGAATGCTATTGCCAAAAGACTCAGAGGGTATCCAGAGGGCGGTTGCCAGCTCGTCTTCTTCCGGTGTCAGAAAGTCGATTTTGTCAGCCTTGGGAGCGATCGTTTGAATGTTCCCCTGAAGGGTTGCTTGGGCGACGGCTTCTCCCGCAGAATTTTTCAGCCCTGCTTTATTTCCAGAAGCCCCTGCCACAGTGAAACGCTGGCGCATTGTGGCTGGAACAGGAACCAAGGGCGGTTCTGTCATGTCTTCAGCGACGGCAGCAGGCAGGTTGCTCAGGGCAGCCAAGGCTTCGGATGCAGTGGGATAGCGTTCGCGAAAATCGTACCGCACCATGCGATCGATCGCTTCGACCAGGGCAGGATGAACGTGCGCCGCAAAGGAATGCCAGTCGATTTCGCCGACCGCATCTTCGCCCAGATATTTGGGGTGCAGTCCGGTCAGTGCCTGGATTCCTAGCACGCCAACCGCATACACATCGCTGCTAAAGCGGGGTTTTCCGGCAAGCTGTTCGCTGGGCATATAGCCCTGAGTGCCGATCGAAATCGTGAGATTGGTCTGTCCGGTGTCGGGGTCAAGATTCTGGTTGCTGACTTGCTTCACTGCGCCAAAGTCAATCAGCACGAGTTTTTGATCGCGCCTACGCCGAATCAGGTTAGAAGGCTTGAGGTCACGATGAATCACCTGCTCGCTATGCACAAATTCCAGCACCTGCAGAATTTCTTGCAGAAAGGTGAGGGTTTTTGCTTGCGACCAGGGCTTGCCTTCGACCAATTCTTGGGAAAGCGGTTCGCCTTCAATAAATTCCTGAGCCAGGTAAAATTCCTGGTGTTCCTCGAAGTGTGCCAGCAGGCGGGGAATGCGATCGTGAACGCCTAGCCGATAAAGCACCTGCGCTTCGGTGTTAAAGCAGCGTCGCGCCATGAGCAGCGTATCTTCGCTTTTGACCTGGGGCTTGAGGTGCTTGATAACGCACTGCGGATACCCCGGCAAATGCAAATCAGTCGCCAGAAAAGTGCGTCCAAAACCGCCAACTCCTAGCTGCTGAATAATTCGATAACGTCCGCCCAGCGGCTTATTGGGACTGAGCGGGGAATGGGAGCGACTCATGTTAAGAATAGCTGCGCTGATGTTCCGTCACAACCGAGCTTCGAACGATAACAGAAGGAAAGTGAAATAGGGCAAAGCAAACTCAGTCAATTCGTTAGCTAAAGTTAACGAACCAAATCAACTGAATGAACTTAGTCTAATCACGAACCTGATGTAGATGCAGACCGACGGAATACAAACCAGGAAGTACGCAGCGAAAAGGAGCGCAATGTCAGCTTCCATTTCACGCGATTCCCCACAAGCATCTGTGAATGCTGAAGGGATACTAGAAAAGGGCAAGAAGCACGAGGTTTAGATTTTTATCAATCCTAATGCTATCTCTGCCTTTCAGGCTACCTCCTTCGGAATATCTCTGTGGCAATGCTCGCTCGGCTCCAAAAAAACTTTAGCAGGACAAATGGCATTCCGCTGGGGCTGAAGTAGGTCAAATCAAGACCCTGCTAAACTCGAAGGCAGCAACCCTATTTCTTCTTTCGGGCAAAAAAAATGTCGTCCGCAAGGAGTAAGCAACCGGATCGAAAAATTTTAGCTCAGCAATTTGTTATGACCAGTACGCATGAAGTGTTAAGACTTGCCCTAACTCAACCTGTGAATCACCCGCTGGAGCCGCTCACCGTTGAAGAAGTGGCTGCGGCAGTGGCTCTGGTGCGACAGGAGTCCAATCTAGGGGTTGATGTCGGGGCATCGTTTCGGTTTCCCTGTGTCACCTTGAAGGAGCCGCCGAAGTCTACGGTGCTGAACTTTCAGGTGGGTGATCCGATCGAGCGGCAAGCCCTCTTAATCCTGCTAGATAATGAGACTGGAACCACCTATGAGGCGATCGTTTCCCTGACCCAGAAGCGGGTTGTATTCTGGCAGGCGATTCCCGATGTACAGCCCAATATTATGCCGGATGAGCTGTCAGAATGTGAGGCAGCCGTGAAAGCGCACCCGGACTTTCGGGCAGCCCTGGCAAAACGTGGCATTACGGATTTGGGTCTGGTGGTCGTTGACCCGTGGGCGATCGGTAATTTTGGCTTTGAGGACGAGAAGGGAATCCGGCTGTCGCGGGCACTGTGCTATTTACGCGAAAAACCCGACGGCAACTTCTATGCTCGCCCGATCGATGGTTTGGTTCCAGTTGTGAACCTGAACAAAATGGAAGTGCTGCGGATCGAGGATATGGACGTTGTCCCTGTGCCACCGGAAGCGAGTGAATATGCCGACCGCTTTCAGCCACCGCTCAGAACTGACATCAAACCCCTGCACATCACCCAGCCTGAAGGACCGAGCTTTGAAGTGGACGGACACCATATCCGCTGGCAAAAGTGGGATTTGCGAATCGGATTTACTCCCCGTGAAGGGCTAGTGCTGCACCAGGTGAGCTACGAAGACCAGGGGCGGCTGCGCCCGATTCTCTATCGCGCTTCTCTGTCGGAGATGGTCGTGCCTTATGGTGATCCCCGCCCGCAGCACTACCGCAAAAATGCCTTTGATGTGGGCGAGCATGGCGTGGGTGTCCTGGCAAATTCGCTGACGCTGGGCTGCGACTGTTTGGGCGAAATCCGCTATTTTGATGCCGTGTTGACCAATAGCTGGGGCGAAGTTGCAATTACGGAAAATGCAGTCTGCCTGCACGAAGAAGACTACGGCATTCTTTGGAAGCATACCGACTGGCGACTGAACGAAGCGCAGGTGAGACGATCGCGCCGCTTAGTGCTTTCCTTTATTGCCACCGTTGATAACTACGAATACGGTTTCTTCTGGTACTTCTATCAAGACGGCACGATTCAGTACGAAGTCAAGCTGACGGGAATTTTGCTTTGCGGTACGCTGGTCGATTTTCCTCAGTATGGCACCGTTGTTGCTCCCGAGCTGAATGCCCTCAACCACCAGCATTTCTTTAACCTGCGGCTTGACTTTGACCTGGATGGCACAGGCAACTCGGTTTGTGAGGTGAATTCTTACGCTGAGGCGATCGGCCCCGAAAACCCCCAGGGCAACGCCTTTTATGCTCAATCAACGCTGCTCACGACCGAACAGGAAGCCCAGCGCATTATCGACCCCTTTACCGCCCGCTACTGGAAGGTTGTCAATCCGAACGTCACTAATCGACTCGGTCAACCCGTTGGCTTCAAAATTGTCCCTGGTGAAAATGTGTTGCCCTTTGCCCACCCCGACTCGCCAATTCTGAAGCGCGCCGGATTCATGACTAAACACCTGTGGGTCACGCCCTACGAACCCGATGAGATGTTCGCCGCAGGCAGTTATCCCAACCAGCATCCGGGCGACGAAGGCTTACCCCAATGGACGCGAGCCAATCGATCGATCGAAAACACCGATCTCGTTGTCTGGTACACCTTCGGACACCACCACATTCCCCGCCCCGAAGACTTCCCCGTCATGCCCACTGCCTATTCGGGATTTATGCTCAAGCCCGTTGGCTTCTTTGATGCCAATCCTGCGCTAGATGTACCGCCGTCGGTAAAGGGGAAGGAGCAGGGGTGTTGTCATGAGGGGTAGATGGGTGGATGGGTGGATGGGTGGATGGGAAAGTGGGGATGAGGAGACTCCGCCCCCTGCCCGCTACGATCGCCTCACCACTGCTAACGCCCGCTCCGAACTAGTCGGCTGATACCCATCCACGGGATAGCGATCGAGATGACGATACATTACGGCTTCTTGTGCGCTCACCCGGCAGGAGAAAAATTCAACGGCTGCCTGTCCGTTAGGCAGGACGCTTGCTTTAGGGAACCAGTCTTTGGGCATTTCGGTGTGCCACTGCCAGGGAAGTTTGCTAGGCAAAGCCTGGATCAGGCGGTGGTGGCGCCATATCGATCGCTTGCCGATCGCCTCGGGGGGAGAACTGCTTTGCCTCGTCCCAAACTCTTGCAGTTCGCGCTTGAGTAGAGAAGCGACCATAAATGAAGCGGCTGATCGATCGCCGTCGATCGCAGCCATAAAGTGTGGCATTGCGCCTTCGGGCTTAGGGGGAGTGGCGATCGTGCTGTGGGTCAGGGCTTGTTGCAGGTGAGCTGTGGTGCTGAGTGCTTCGGGCAGGGCAAAGATTAGTCCGGCTTCTTTGGAAGCAGTGCGATACAGGTAGCCCACCAAGCAATATCCCGGTTTGAGCCATAGTCCGGGTAGCTTGAGCAGCACCGATGCCGGATTAAACGGACTAATTAACCACGGGCTTCGCTGCACAAAATCGGTTCTTTCTTCTTTCGATCGTCCGCCAAAGGTAAAAATGTCGCTCAAGTCGTCGAGGAATTCGGGTTCGGGCACTTCTGTACTGGGTTCAGGCCAGCTAGAGAGCTGAGTTTGGGTATTTGCTATCGCAAGCTCCGCTTGAATCGTGTTTCTGAGTTTTTGAATTGCTTCTAGGGGAAACTTCCGAATTGTCATAACATCTAATGTCCCAATCTTTGAAAAAGTAAATAAACTTTCTCATTAAGAAAAAAGTAAATGAGTGAGCAGCAGATATATCAGAAACAGAGAGATCTGAGCGAAAAATGCCAACGGTAATCGAAGAGCGATAAGTACTCATTCTCTCAGTTAGCCCAAATTTAATCGCAGAATCTTAACTTTTGTAGATCAGCAATTGAAAGCAATTTTCATCTTCAAATGATTGAGGACCCAAGGCACTCTGCGTCACCTGAACAATCAATTTAACGGGTCGAGTGTCAGGCGGAAAATTTCCCATGCGCTCCAGTCCCAGGGTGAAAACCATCTGGTAGGTTCCGGGCTGCTGGGGAAACACGATCGCTCCCATTGCTTTGGTGGCTTCTCCCGGACGGGGTGTCCCTTGGACAAAGAGCAAGTTTGGTGTTGAGTTAGGAATTCGCTGTTGATCGCGGTCGAAAAACTGCACCTTCACGATCGCTCTACCGCGCCTTAGTCCTGTATCGTAGCCAAACCACTGTGCCTTGCCCGTATTTTTGAGCTGCGCTTGCAGAATTATTTCCTGGGAAGGGCGAACGGTGATCCCTTCTGGAATCAGTTGACCGTTTTGGGTTTGAATTTTTTCAATTACGCCGTCGAGCTGGCGACGATAAACTCTAGGACGAGGAATCGGATCGTTAAACTTGAGCAGCAGGTTTTTAGTGTGTCTTGAAATTTGATTATCCTGCCAGTTCCACAAGCGATCGACGCTGAAATAAGGGGAAGTGTCCCAAATATGCCGATCGCTAAATGCGCCCACAACCTGCACAAAGGTTGAGTAAACTGTTAGTAATAAAAATACTGAAACCAGAAGAACAGAAACTCGTTTTCGGCTCTGCTCAAGCTGATTTAATAAATGCGCTAGAACGTAGGCGATCGGATAACACAGGACGGGCAAAAAATCGACGAGAAACCTTGATCCGTAGGTAATCGCTCCCCACCAGGGCACATAGAAACAGTACTGAATAAACAGCACCAAACAGGCAATCCCAAGCAGAATCAGCAGCCGTTCATCAGTTTGCGATCGTCTTTTGTAAACCTGATACCATCCCGGAATTGAAAATAGCAGCACCGGGGAAAAGATCAGCAAGCCACGACTCGGACTGATGAGATATCCCCAAAACGCCGTATTAAAATAGTTCAGCGTCCAATCATAGGTGCTTGAATGCTGAAATAGGCTGCTGTAGCCACCGACAATCAAAACCCGCAGACTGAATCCGAAATAATAAATATTCCAGGCACTATTGAACAAAAAAGACAGTCCGCCAATCAGAAAAAACAGCGTTTCCCTGCGATAGGTAACGACAACGTAGACCAATATTGCAGCAAGAAACAGTAAACCTGTTGGACGAATTGCAGGCAATAAACCGCTAAAAAAGCCGGCAGTGACCAACATGGTTTTGCGCCGATGCGAGAGACTTTCGCCCTCTAGTCGATTAGCTTTCCAGAGGCACAGCAGAATGCAAACCAGAGCCAAGTTTGAAAGTGTATGGGCCCAAAGTCCCTGAGAACTCACCGCCCAATTTAGTGTGGCAAAGCCGTAGATAAAGGTGATTAATAAACTGATCGATCGATCGAATTTCAGCCTTGCCAGTAGATAAAAAATAACGTTGGTCAGAGCAGCTAAGATGGCTCCGGCAAGCTTTTCATAAAACTGTCGCTGCGGCTCAAATGCCGGATTCGTAATGTCTAAACCCAGCGGTTGATGCTGAAGAATTGCGCTCAGCTTGAGGTAGAGAAAAAACAGCGCATAGAGCGGAAAACTGAGTAATGCAGTACCGATCGGATAAGCAGAAGTGAGATGTCCGGTCGGCGATTCGGTAAAGAAATAGGGAATACCGTTCTGCCCAAAAATATCATTGGGCATATAGTAATGTCCGCCGCGAAAAGCATCGAAATGCAGCGTATGATTCTCCAGCCAGTTAAAGGCAAGCAGGCTACTCGGCACACTGTCATTCGAGCTGATGATTGCTCCGTTCGCCAGATAGATAAACAGCGTACTGCCAAATAGCATTAGCCATTCAGCCCATTGTCCATAGCGAATCTGCCTCACCTTGGCCTGAGCGGGAAATGGTTTCATCTCTCCTGACCGATCGCGATCGTCCCAAGCAGACTATCACATTAGCAGAATGATTCTCCATCGCTATCGGTAACTGCCTCAGCAAGGATTTGAATTTGAAAAGTCAAAATCATTTCCCTAAAACTCCTGCCCCACGTAGATCGATCGCACTTCTCCGTTGCGCCGCACGATCGCTTCTTGATTTGAAACCGAAACCAGTATCCAGCCGCTATCGCCGATCGGTTCACCCACCTGTGCCCGGCGTGGACTGCCGTTAACTTCAAACAAGGCTGCCGATCGATCGCCCAGCTCCAGAACACCAATCAGTTTGTAGCTGGAAGCTGCCGCAATATTGGGCACGTTTGCCGCAGGTGCAGGAGTGGTCGGGGCAGTATTTGGGGCAGTATTTGGGGCAGTTGCGGAGGCACTGGGCTGCTGAATGACGACGTTAGGCTGTGCGGTGATCACCTGAGGCGGCGGATAAACCGGAACGTAGACCCGCTCTAGAACGGTTTGGGAAGGAGTCGGCGAGGCAGCGGGCTTTTCGGGCTGGTTTTGCTGAGCCAGTCGGTTTGCTTTGGCTGCTTGCCCAATGCGATCGAGCGAGCGATTTACATAGTCTAAAAACTGCTGCTGCTGTGCTGCCTGAATTTGTTCTGCGGTTGGCGGGGGAGCTTTTGCCACAGGTGCGGAAGTTTGCGCGGGCCCATTTCCCCAGCGCGGAAGCTGCTCTGTATTGCGAAGCCATAGCCAGAGAATTCCTGTGGTTAGCAAAGAAGCGCAGAGCGTCGAAAGCAGCAGCATATCAAACGATCGTCTTTTTGCCGCAGGATGGGCTGACTGACTGACTGCCAGCACCACATCCGGGTCAGGCTCCACCTCACCTGGAACAAGCTGACGCGGCGTGAGGCGAGGCATCAGGGCAGCGATTCCTCCAGGAGCGGCGATCGACCCCACAGGAAGTTCCGCAGGCGGAGCGGGCTTTTCGGCAGGCTCAGGCTCAACGGATAACAACGTTTCCCGTGCCAGAGCTTGCTCCAGTCCACCAAACAGGTCATCCATCAGGCGATCGGCACTCTGGTTAAACGGACTGCTTGCCGCAGATTCTAACGGCTCTAGCAGGGCTGTCTGCGCCATGCTTGCTTCGGCTTGTGCCTGAGCAGGCTGATCGTCGGTGGGTGAGGAAGGCTGAAAAGGAGGCTGGGACATAGGACGACAGGATGAGTGACAGTGATCAAGAGCGATGCGGAGAAGAACTTCTGGGATAATTCGCCCAAACATAAAATCCTTCTCGATCGAGACTGCCCTCTTTTATAACCTGTAAATGCAGCGTTGTAACCTATTGAAACTAGGAAACGATCGCTATTTGTAGTCAGTTCAAAGGTGCGGGCAGTTGAAAACTAGTATTTTTCTCCCAACTGTATCAGGATTGCCCCGATTTCTGAAAATGGTTTATAAAAATCAGCAAATCGGCCGGCTTCGGAGTTTGCTTCAGAGCTTGAGTGTCGTGGAGACGATCGGCGTGAACCTGACAATGAGGGACAAGTGGGGCAGTTCGGGTCACAAGGCTCTACCGAATGACTTCGTCTATCGATCTGGTGCGCGATCACCCCTTCAGGGAACTGCGAAGCATACGCACTTCCAGATACACCAGCAGCGCATTCACGTCTGCCGGATTCACGCCACCAATGCGGGCCGCCTGTCCAACAGTGAGGGGTTTTACCTTTGCCAGCTTTTCACGGGATTCTTTTGAAAGCGTCGAGATGGCGTGGTAGTCCAGATCGGGGGGGAGCGGGCGATGCTCCTGGCGGGCGATTTGCTCGATCTGGGTTTGCTGCCGCTGAATGTAGCCGGAGTATTTGATGTCGATTTCTGCGCCTTCTTGCTCTGCCAGGGCCAGGCTAGGGTTGCTGAGCTGATAGCGATCGAAATCCGCATAGTGAATTCCAGGACGACGCAGCAAATCTG
Organism: Leptolyngbya sp. ST-U4; assembly: GCF_039962215.1. NCBI lineage: Bacteria > Bacillati > Cyanobacteriota > Cyanophyceae > Leptolyngbyales > Leptolyngbyaceae > Leptolyngbya > Leptolyngbya sp. ST-U4. Next base: position 154,872 of record NZ_JAMPKZ010000008.1, on the reverse strand, counting down.
CCAGCGTAATCGATCCTTTGATTGCCTGCTGAGTTTCTGCCGCAATTTGCTTGCCGATCGGCTCGTGTTCTTTGACGCGGGTTTCGTGCAGCCGTTCTTTTTCAGCGGCAATGTTTGCTTGTTTACGGGTGAAAAGTTCCCAGCGGCGATCGTCGATTAATCCAATCTCGCGTCCGAGGGGGGTCAGGCGTTGGTCGGCGTTGTCCGATCGCAGAATCAGGCGATATTCCGATCGCGAAGTCAGCATCCGGTAGGGTTCGCGTAGGTCTTTAGTACAAAGGTCATCAATTAATGTGCCAATGTAGCTCTGCTCACGCGGAAACACGATCATGTCCTGATGGCGGGCAAAGCGAGCGGCGTTGATTCCTGCCACCAAGCCCTGGGCGGCGGCTTCTTCGTATCCGGTTGTGCCGTTAATTTGCCCTGCACAAAAGAGCCCCTCAACGTTTTTAGTCATCAGCGTTGGGTAGCACTGAGTTGTGGGGATGTAGTCGTATTCCACCGCATACGCCGGACGCAGCATGACGCAGTTTTCCAGGCCGGGGAGCGATCGCAGCATTTGAAGCTGCAAGTTTTCCGGCAGTCCGGTTGAAAAGCCCTGAATATAAAGTTCAGGAATGTCGCGTCCTTCAGGTTCAATGAAAATCTGGTGTGATTCTTTGTCGGCAAAGCGGACGATTTTATCTTCAATGCTGGGACAATAGCGCGGACCTTTCGCATCCACCCAGCCACCGTACACCGGAGACAGATGCAAATTTTCTCGAATGATGCGATGGGTTTCCGGGGTGGTGCGGGTCAGGTAGCAGGGCAATTGCTCGCGTTCGACCCAGACTTCAGGATCAAAGCTAAACCAGCGCACGTTGGAGTCTCCGGGCTGGGGTTCGAGTGCGTCGTAGTGAACCGATCGCCGGTCTACTCGTGCTGGAGTCCCGGTTTTTAGCCGGCCGGTTTCAAAGCCCATGCGGTTCAGGGTTTCGGTTAAGCCCACTGCCGCAAACTCCCCGGCGCGTCCTGCCGCCATCGACTTGTTGCCGACCCAGATCGTGCCGCCTAGAAATGTGCCCGTGGTTAGGATGACGGCTTTGCAGCCAAAGGCAACGCCAAAGTAGGTTTGAACGCCAATAATTTCGTCATTTTTGCCCAACACCAGATCCGTAACCATGCTTTCGCGCACCATCAGGTTTTCCTGATTTTCAATGATGCGCTTCATTACGGCTGCGTATTCCCGCTTGTCAGTTTGCGCCCGCAACGCCCAGACCGCCGGACCCCGCGAGATATTCAGCACCCGCTTTTGCAGATAAGTGCGATCCGCGATTTTGCCGATCTCGCCGCCCAAGGCATCAACTTCATGGGTCAACTGCGATTTTGCCGGACCTCCGACCGCTGGATTGCAGGGCTGCCAGGCGATTTTATCCAGATTCAGCGTCAGCAGCAGCGTCCGACAGCCCATTCGAGCCGTTGCCAGAGCTGCCTCACAGCCTGCGTGCCCGGCTCCGACAACGACGACATCAAAATAGTCTTGAAAATCAGTGGGCGTTTGCACGGTCATAGCCTGAAAAGCTGCTCATCCGGGAGATCTTTCCCATTTTAGCGGGTTCGATCGGGCTAAAGAATGACGTTGCGATCGGGTTGTTGCCCGTGGACAGGGAGCATTCGGTTTCGTCTGATATCAATGCTTACAGTGTTATCACGCGGGTGGCGATCAGGCAGGCGGGTTTAAGCTGATGCTGAGTGAGCAGATTCAGGATAAGGTCTATGATGAATGCAGCCAGAAATTATCGCAAAAGCAGAAAGCGTCTCTTGCAGGTCTTACTGGTTGTTTTCTTCGCGCTCAATGTTTTGTCCTATGCAGGGGCTTATGCTCTGACTCACTATAATCCTCCTGGACAGTGGGGTTTGGGACGTCCTAGACCGACCAGTTCTAAACTCCCGCTCGATGTTGGACTTGAATTTGTCAAGCAGCGTATTTCCATCAATCCAACCGAGTGGCTGGAGACCTGGTTTATTCCTGCTCAAGGATCTATGTCTCGCGGGACGGTTCTACTTTTTCCTGGAAATGGAGGGAGCAAGGCTAAACAGCTTTTAGCTCCAGCCGAGGTATTTCACGAGCTAGGATATGATGCCTTGCTGGTTGATTTTAGAGGGGTTGGCAGTTCCAGTGGCAACACAACAACGATCGGTGTACGAGAAGCCAAAGATGTTGCCCTAACCCTGAGTTACGCTCAACGCTCAAACTTCAAGCGTCCATTTGTGCTGTACGGGGTGTCAATGGGAAGTGCCGCAATTCTGAGAGCAGTTGCCCGCGAGCAAGTGAACCCTGATGCAGTCATTCTTGAGCTTCCTTTTGCACGACTTTTAGATGCGGTTAGAAGTCGATTAAGAGCAGTCAGGCTGCCAACCTTTCCGATCGCCGAAATGCTTGTTTTCTGGGGGAGCATTCAACATCGATTTAATGGTTTTACGCATGATCCAGTTACTTATGCCACTCAGGTCAAATGCCCTGCTGTGCTACTGCACGGCAAACTCGATAAATGGACGACCTTAGAAGAGGTTGATCAGATTTTTCAGAATCTGAATGGCTCAAAGCAGCTCGTTATTTTTCCAAACACAGGTCATACTTTGCTCGTTACGGTCGATAAGCAACTTTGGAAGCAAGGGGTTGACCAACTCCTCACAGAAGTTCAAGGGAGATTTTAGATACAGGTTGCTTGCAACAAGGCAAAAGTAAAAAAAGAGGTAGATTGCTCTACCCCTCGCTCGGTGTTTTTCGTCTTTCAAGCAGTCTATCGTTGCCGTCTTTCTCGCAGCGGAGCCGTGCGAATTGTGAGCGACTGCGATCGTTCCCCGCGCTGCACATTTACCTGCAAGGGCTGACCGACCTGGCTGTGATCGACTAATCCCTGAAGCTGATCGGCAGAGGTGATCGCCTGCCCTTCAATCTGAGTAATTACATCGCCGCGTCGGATGCCTGCCTGGGCTGCGGGAGAATCAGGGACGACGCCTAAGACGATCGCTCCATTCACTTCGGGCAGCATTACTGTGGCATTGGGATCGCGGTTGTTTTGCCGTGCCAGATCAGGAGTGAGATCAGCAATTTGTACGCCCAGATAAGGATGGGGCACATCTTCGCCGCGTGCCAGAATCGGCATAATTTGCTTCGCCGTGTTGATCGGGATCGCAAAGCCAATGCCCGTCGCGTTTGCCCGAATCGCCGTGTTGATGCCGATCACTTCGCCGTCGGCGTTGAGCAAAGGTCCGCCAGAGTTGCCCGGATTGATAGCAGCGTCAGTCTGAATAAAGTCCAATCGCTTATCGGGAATGCCCACCAGCGCACTCGATCGATTCAGGGTACTCACGATTCCCAAGGTCACCGTATTATCCAGGCCCAGCGGGTTGCCCATCGCGATCGCCCAGTCTCCCACCTGCACATCGTCAGAGTCGCCCAATGCAGCCGTTGGCAGGCTGCTCTGCACCGGAATTTTGACGACTGCCAGATCGGTGACTTCATCCACGCCCAGCACTTCCCCATCCAGGCGGCGACCGTCTTTGAGAATCACCGTTACACGATCGGCATCGCTTACAACATGGGCATTGGTCAAAATCGTGCCGTTGCTATCCACAATAAAGCCCGAACCCTGTCCCTGAAGCCGCTCCTCACCCCCAGGCGGAAAGATGCCGTCACCAAAGAATCGCCGGAAAAAGGGGTCGTTCATGTATGGATCAGGACCACGACTAATCGTTCGCTCGGTATCGATTCGCACCACTGCCAGACCCACGCGCTCGACCGCTGTTGCGACAAAGCTGCGGGTGCGCTGCATCGCGGGAGCCTGGGCAATTGTCTGCGGCATCTGGTAAGACGATAAGGGGCTTGCCCAACTGGGAGAGGCAAATGCAAAAACAATACCCAGCGTGATTGCCAGAATGCGGGTCAGTTTCCCAACTATGAATTGTGCGAGTCTGCGGGTGATCATGTGCTATCCATCCCAAAATTTCATCGCGATCGAGCCATCAATGAGTACGTGATTCACCGGGAGAGTGACGCACCGATCGACAGCTATCTCAGAAGGCTGAAACGCTTTTCAATCCAGCAATTCAGCATCACGTTTAATTTTATGGCACTGTCTTGAAAAGCCGAGTGCGGTTTTCCCACCTCAAAAGAATCTCTGTCTCTAGAAGGAGAAGGGGCTGAAGGGAGTTTGAGCAAGAGTTGAGACCTTGCATTGCTTCCTAAAGTCTCCATAAATCGGGGACTTTGAAACAAGAACTACGATCGTCGGTTCCCCCCTGGTAGGGTCTGCTGGATACCCACAAGCGATCGCAGCAAGCCAAAGTGTTTGATGAACTGCCCCCTCACCCCGAATGCTGGAAAAACTGCTCAAAGCTCCCTACAGGTGGGAAATTTAGTTTGATGCATTTGACACTGTTCAGCCAGCTCGATCGTGTAGGCATCCTGGATTACCGCGTTGGGCACGTCCCCCAGTACCTGATGCACCCGATCTTTATAGCGTAATCAATCGCAACACGCTTTAAACCACGTCCTAAGACAACCGTGCCGTGCATTCTAAAATTAATCGCTGATTCATCAGCGCGTAGGGCTGAATCTCAAGGGCGCGACGAAATGCCTGAATCGCCGCAGCATATTCGCCTAGCGCAGCATGGCATAGACCCATTCCGTGCAGTGCGCCAAAATGCACCGGATTTAGTTCGACTACTCGCTGACAGTCAGTAAGCGATCGACGATATTGCTTTTGCAGGTAATACAGCACCGCACGCCGATTCCAGGCTTCGGCAAAGTCGGGCTGATCCTGCACAAGATCAGTCAGCAGTGCCTCGGCTGCCTCTCGCTGATCTGCTTCGATCAATGCCTGACTTTGACTCAGGATTTCCAGTCCATAAGCCCCTTTTTGATGAAACCAAATCCGCCAAAGCTCCTCGGATGCCTCCTGCCGGGTTAGCTCATCGGGATTTTTCAGGTTATTCAAGAGGCGATCGATCGCGAGGTTATCCATGAATTTGCTTTCCTGCAAAACGGCTGCCCCATTGAATCTGAGTTTAATCTTCACAGCCCTTACACTTTTATCTTAAGTGTCATGCAGAAGCTTGTATCTTGAATTACGACATCGATTGGGCGTTGATTGAGCTTGGATTAAACTCTGATTAGACTCTGATGAGGCTCTGGTCTGTTCTGGCGATCGGCTTTGATCCCCGCAAAATGGATACCCGCTCCGCCCGATTGATTGTTCTTCCTGTACTGCTCTCGTCGCAAAATCAACAGAACCTCCTCTGCAATTCGACTTAAAACAGTCTGAACTTCGGGCACAGGATCACGAAAAATCGCTTAGGCTATAGTCCAAAGTTAAATCTTCTGCGGCGATCGAGCCTTACTTCCTTAATTCCCCAAATTCCCTTGTAAAAACTCCTGCGTATCGCACACCTTTGCTTTAAAAGTGCTTTAAGAGGTCAACCCGTGAAAATTGTCTGGGAACAGAGCGTTTACATCGGCAATGCCCCTGTCTTCTGTGCGATTTGCGGTCACAGAGCCTATCCAGTTCGTACCCGCCGCAATCGGCTTATGCTGGCAGTGCTATACGACGATCGCGACGTGATGCAGGGGGAAGCCTGCCGCGACTGCGTAACCTCCGGCTCTGCCGAGATCAAGACACGCTTACAGGAACGAATTGAAAAGCTGCAACAGCAGATGAACGAACTTCAGGCAATGGCACAAAGCGAAATCGAAACGCCCAGCTTGGAAGAAGAGTTCCAGTTTCACTGTCAGGACGCTTCCTGAGAATTTTGTATTCCCGAAGCTGATGCATTATGCTGCGTTAACCCATCCTACGCAAGCTAAATCATCCCCACTCGACGCAAAAACCACGCCACTGCAAACGACTCTCGCCGATCAATCCAGGGAATTTCTGGGCGGAAGTGCGTTGCGCTAATCATCAGGCAGACCAGGTTAATTGCCAGGCAAACCCCCGCCAGTGCAGGCAGGATGTAAGTGGGCAGCATCACCACCCCGATTGCCCACCAGCTAATAACGTGGATCATCATCAGCGTGGCATAGCCCAAGGCCGCACCAGACATGATCCCCACTTGAGCGATCGGGCGACCGATCCCTGTAAAGATCATGGCTTGCAGCGTCGAGAATAGATTCGCCGGAATGAGAAAGGCGCAAATCGCAATACAGTGCGATCGTGAGAATTCAAAGAGAAGCTCCATCATCGAACGTCGGTTCAACTGGAATGTAAGGAAAAGAGGCAGCCATTTCGCTCAGAAGGTTAACCTCAAACGATCGACCTGACCGTGAAGAACCTGATACAAAGAATCCAATGTCCCTCACGGTTTGTATCTGACGCTTAATGACTTCCCCTCAGCATACTGGGAGCCGGTAAAGCTCACTTGCTTCCGTAGTAAAACGCAATCTCTTTGTCTTTGAGCGGGGCAAACCCGGCGGCTTCTAGCTTTTGATTTAGCTCGTCCTGGGGAATGTGCTTCGCGCCAATTCGCACAATTCGCGATCGCATGGTATTTGACACGCCGCTGCGCTGCCGTCCGGCTTCGAGCCCCATCACCTGGTTGTAAAGATCAAGCTTTGCCGGCGGGATCGGTGAGCCGTCAAAATCGATTCCGGCTGCAATTGCCCGATCGATCGCGTCTGCTCCAGTGGTGGACTCAGAGGAGGATTGCGGTTCGGGCGTTACGTTCGTTGTCATGGAAAGCCTACCTAGTTACGTCTCCTCACTATTATCAGGCACGGTCTGCAACCAGAGATAGAGGCAAGCATTGATGGGGACGATCGCTAATAAAAGTGGAAAAACGATTTTTAACCGCTCGTATAAAGAAAACCTTTCGGCAACCCAGCTTGGCTTGAACCATTGTCTACCCTGAAGGGGATAAAGCAATTTGCCTGATCCGTTTCACTAATTTTCAGTTCGGTTCTCAGTTTTTCCAGTGGTTCCTTGAAGCGATCGGCTCACTGAGATCTTTCTGGTTGGTTGCGATCGAATCTTCGCTAGCAATCTCTTTTGTCTTAACTGCCCTGACCTCATTGTGAGGTCTTACAAGCCAGTTCCAGAGTCAGCAAACCCAGAGTAAGCAAAGAATAACGCAAGTCCTATGGCACAAAGTTTTGGTTTGATTGGTCTCGCCGTGATGGGAGAAAACCTCGCGCTCAACGTTGAGCGAAACGGCTTCCCCGTCTCTGTTTACAACCGCACGACCTCCGTGACGGACAAGTTTATGCAAACGCGGGCACAGGGCAAGAATTTTTATGCTGCCCATACGCTCGAAGATTTTGTTCAATCGCTGGAGCGTCCACGCCGTATTTTGATTATGGTGAAAGCTGGAAGCCCGGTGGATGCGGTGATGAATCAGCTCAAGCCGCTGCTGGAAGAAGGCGACATGATTATCGACGGCGGTAATTCGCTCTACACCGACACCGAGCGGCGCGTCCAGGAAATGGAATCAACCGGGCTAAGCTTTATTGGTATGGGCGTGAGTGGTGGCGAAGAAGGTGCGCTGAATGGTCCGAGTCTGATGCCTGGCGGTACAGAATCTGCCTATCGCGAAATTGAACCGATCGTCACCAAAATTGCTGCACAGGTGGATGATGGTCCCTGCGTCACCTACATCGGTTCAGGTGGATCGGGTCACTACGTCAAAATGGTACACAACGGCATCGAGTACGGCGATATGCAGCTGATTGCCGAAGCCTACGACCTGCTGAGAAATACCCTTGGACTCGATCATCTTCAGCTTCACGAAGTCTTTGCCGAGTGGAACACCACCGACGAACTCAATTCCTTCCTGATCGAGATCACGGCAGACATCTTTAAGAAGCTTGATCCCGATACCGGGCTGCCCCTGGTCGAAGTAATTATGGACGCTGCCGGACAAAAGGGCACAGGTCGCTGGACGGTTTCCAGCGCGCTAGAACTGGGCGTGAGCATTCCCACGATTACGGCAGCAGTGAATGCCCGGATTATGTCCTCGATCAAGCAAGAGCGGATCGCTGCCTCGAAGGTGCTGGATGGTCCCACGGGCAAATACGACGGCAATGTAAAAGAATTCGTCAACAAAATCCGCGATGCCCTTTACTGCTCCAAGATCTGCTCCTACGCGCAGGGGATGGCACTGCTGGGCAAGGCTTCCCAGGACTTTAACTACAACCTGAACCTGGGCGAAACGGCGCGCATCTGGAAAGGCGGCTGCATTATTCGGGCAGGCTTTTTGAACAAAATCAAACACGCCTACGACGAAAATCCGCAGTTGGCAAACCTGCTGCTCGCACCAGAGTTCAAGCAAACGATTCTCGATCGCCAGGATGCATGGCGAGAAGTTCTCTCAACGGCTGCCAAGCTGGGCGTTCCCGTTCCGGCATTTAGCGCATCGCTCGACTACTTCGACAGCTACCGCCGCGATCGTCTGCCGCAAAACCTGACCCAGGCACAGCGCGACTACTTCGGCGCACACACCTTCGAGCGCACCGACAAGCCCGGAACCTTCCACGCCGACTGGTTCTAAACAGGTCAAAACCCCTCTGATCCCCCCTAGCCTCTTTTCAGGGAGGGGGGAATCGCTTGTTTCAGACACAATTCCCTTCAGAGGCAATCCCTGCAACCCATAAAGCCAACTGTGCTCACCCCAGGCGATCGGCTTGATTTCAATATCACCGCTCAACCGGAAAGGCAGTTCAACCAGAAAGGTAATTCAACCGAAAAGACAGTTCAACCGGAAAGGTAATTCAAACAGAAAAACAGTTCAACCCGAAGGAGAAGCAAACCGTCTGAGAATGGTTAGGTGCAATGGTGGTGAGCACGCAGGCAAAACAGCTGTGTTTGTGAATGCCTTAGGCGAGGTTTTTGTAGATTAAAATCGCCGTGAATTGACGAACTGAAACCGGGAACGCTGAATTTGATATCCCGGAATCAGGCTGCGTCCCATGACTCATTCCACCTCGTTCGACTGGCAGCAGGCGCGATCGACCCTTCAGCAAATTTGGGGCTACTCCGATTTTCGATCGTCTCAGGCAGAAATCATTCAGAGTTTGCTAACCGGACAAGATGCCCTGATCGTCCTACCGACCGGAGGTGGGAAATCAATTTGCTTTCAGTTGCCTGCCCTGATGCGTCCCGGACTGACCCTGGTTGTTTCGCCGCTGGTGGCTTTGATGGAGAACCAGGTGCAGGAATTGCGTCAGCGTCGGTTGCCTGCTGCCCTGCTGCATAGCGAGCTTTCCAGCAATGAACGCCGCCAGATTTTTTCGGCGATCGATCAGCAAAAACTTCGCCTGCTCTACCTTTCACCAGAAACTTTGCTCAGCCCCCCTGTGTGGGAGCGTTTGTCCCAACCTCATCTCGTCATTCACAGTCTCATCCTCGACGAAGCGCACTGCCTTTCTCAATGGGGAGACGGCTTTCGTCCTGCCTATCGCCGTTTAGGAACTGTGCGTCCTGCCCTGCTGCACCAAAAACCGCCCGGAACTCGCCTTTCGATCGCCGCTTTTACTGCCACTGCCGACCCACAAGTGCAAGAGACGATCGCCCAGGTACTTCAGCTGACTCAGCCACAGAAATTTCTGCAAAGTCCCTATCGATCGAATTTGTCCCTAGCGGTCAAAATCGCCTGGTCTCCTCGCGACAGACGACAGCAGATCCTGCGGTTTATTCGTCAACGAGTTCCCCTGCAAGGGAATGGTAAGCAAGCAGGCACCGGACTGATTTATGCACGAAGCCGACACGATGCAGAAGACTTGGCTCGGTGGCTCACCACACAGGGTTACCTTACCGCGGCATACCATGCGGGGCTGAGTGCTCCAGAACGTCGCTCGATCGAACAGGATTGGATTAGCGATCGAATGCCCTTTGTGGTCTGCACCTCTGCTTTTGGAATGGGGGTTAACAAGCCAAACGTCCGCTGGGTTATCCACTTTCAGTCGCCGATGTTGCTGTCTGAGTACATTCAGGAAGTCGGCAGGGCAGGACGCGACGGCAAACCCTCAGAGGCACTCACCTTTATCAGCGAACCGACCGGATGGCTCGACCCTACCGATCGCCAACGACAGCAATTTTTCCAGGCGCAGTTCCGCAAACAGCAGCAATTAGCTCAAACCCTGATCCGCCAGATCCCAGCTCAGGGCAATTTAATCGAGGTCAGCCGTCAGTTTAAGCAGAGCGAGATTGCCCTTGCCCTGCTACACCGCACTGGCCAGCTAGAATGGCAAGACCCTTTTCATTACGTGATTCGATCGCCTCACAAATCAATCCCCTTTTCGTTGCAGCAAGCTAGGCAAGCCACTGAACACTCAGCCGAACCCATGCGCCAGTACCTCACGACCAAAGCCTGCCGCTGGCAATTTCTGCTTCGAGCGTTTGGCTTTCCAACAGAGGCAGATCGGCTAAAAGAAAACAGGAAAGGATGCGGACACTGCGATCGGTGTACCTGAATAGAAATCTTCACAGGGAATGTTTGAACACCAATGCTTACGACCACCCTAACCCTGCTCTAGGTTTCAAAGTCCTCCAGCACTGGGGGATTTAGCGGGCAACGCAGGACATTGGCGACTACTCAAACACGCTCCTGGAATGACCCGATCTCCCCTACTGCACCTCGATTCGTGACAGCCTGACCCCAGTGTAGTAATGGCTTACAATCTGCTGATAGTTCCAGCCCTGCTGAGCCAGCTTGTAGGCACCGTACTGACTCATCCCGACCCCGTGCCCAAAGCCACTGCCGCTAATCTGAAACGTGAGCGGAGCCGCAGGCACACTCCCCGCACTGGCAACTTGTCCGCGCATTGGGTCGATCGAGAAAAGGGTGCTTTTTAGCTTTAGCTTGTTTCGCATCTCATCCCCATCGATCGTCACAGATCCGGCACTGCCGTCAATTTGCAGCGAGAGGACGCGCCCGTGAGGATGACGATTCACCATGACTGAATAAATCGTGCCGCTGTAGCCGATCGCCTCACTGAGTTCTTGCGCTGATACAGTGCGCGATTCCCACTGGCATCCCTGCATATCCTGGTCTGGGCTGACGACGCCTCTCAAATAAGGCAGCGGATTCGTCCAGATATCTTCCACGTTTTCGGTGTGTCCGCCCGCGCAGGAGTGGAAGACGGCGTTAATAATCTGCCCGTTATGAGTCAAAACCTGTCCTTTCGTAGCATCCACGGCGGCTCTGGTGCTGGCAGCTTCTTCCTCCAGTCCCCCGTAAACCTGCCACTGAGTTGTATCGCCCACGTCAAAGACTGCATTGGCACTGTTCTGACGCTGATACAGCACGTAAGAGCGAGCAGCAACCGCTTGAGCCTTCAGAGCCTCTAAATCCCAGTTTGTCGGCATTTCTGCACCCACAACACTGTAGAGATAGTGCTCTAGATCAACGTAGTTCACAGCCGTTAATCCGCCTGCAGTTGGCATCACCAGCGTTCTGCCGCGATACCACTTGTCCCCAATAAAGACATAGCCGTCGGAACGCTTTGGCTCTACCCAAAGCTGGCTCGTTTCGACCTCGTTAACTGCAATTTGTCCGTCTTCTGACTGCGCCATCACCGCGTTCATGCCCGGAATCTGCGCCAAGACCTGTCCTGAACCGTCTCGCAACACTGCATCGGTAGAGCTGCCAACCTTCACCTGGCTCACGTTTTGTTCGATCGCCACTCGCAGTTCCAGTCCTGCCCATGCAGGCGCGATCGCCACCAGCCAAAACAAAAGGGTCATCCAGCCCGACTTTTTACCGTAATGCCAGAGCCACTTCAGCCCTTGAACCTGAGGAACTTGGATTCGATTGACTTGAATTTCATGGTTGGCTGCTGTTACGTGGTGCGTCTTTGTCATTCGTCAGGCTCCTCTCCCCTCAACATTCATCATTGGCTTAGTATTGGCTTAATTTCGTTGAGTTTTTATACCGATCGAGCGATGCGGACTCCGCTGGAAACGAAATCACAATAATCCTGGTTCATCTTATTTCAACTTTTTAAGGTTTAGCTACAAAAATTCCGTAATTGCCGCGATCGCTCCTGTAGCTACTCAAAATTTCATCTCAACTTCATCATTCAACTCTTGCTTTCAGACTATTCCCCGCCACCTCAAGTTCCACAGCAGCTTCAACAAAAAATTCTTAAAATTAATCCACTGAATCTTTAAAGGTGACTCAGGACAAGCGAACTCTCATCTCCTCACCCTCCCACTCTCCTCGTCTTATGTCACGATAGATCTAGTCCAACACTGCGGCATTGGGTAGGTTTAAGCTTTGCAGATCACATTTCTAGGAACCAGTTCGGGTGTGCCCACTCGATCGCGTAACGTTTCCAGTGTTGCCCTGAGGCTGCCTCAGCGATCGGAGGTCTGGCTATTTGACTGCGGCGAGGGCACTCAACATCAGATTCTTCGCAGCGATCTGCGCGTAAGTCAGATCACCAAAATCTTTATTACCCACATGCACGGCGATCACATCTACGGGCTAATGGGTCTGCTAGCCAGCTGTGGACTGGCAGGGAATCCTAGCCGGATTGATATCTACGGTCCACCCAAGCTGGATGAGTATCTCAAAGCTGCAGGACGCTACTCCCAAACCCATTTTTCTTATCCGGTGAAGGTGCATACGATCGAGCCAGGTTTGGTGCTGGAAGAGGAAGAATTTACCGTCACCTCTGCGCCGCTGACTCACCGCCTACCTGCCTTTGGCTATCGCGTTGCCGAAAAAGACCGCTCGGGACGGTTTGATGTCGATCGCGCTCAGGCAATGGGAATTCCCGCTGGTCCGCTCTACGGCAGGCTGAAGCGAGGCGAAGTGATTACGCTGCCCGACAGACGCCTGATCAACGGAGCAGACCTCTGCGGCGAAACGGAAATTGGGCGCAAGTTCGTTTACTGTACCGATACGATTTATTGCGAAAACGCGGTAGAACTGTCGCAAGATGCCGATGTGCTGGTGCATGAAGCCACCTTTGCTCATCAAGATGCCGAGCTGGCTTATCAGCGGCTTCACTCTACTTCAACGATGGCGGCTCAAACGGCATTAGGCGCACAGGTGAAGCAGCTTATTATGACCCACTTTAGCCCCCGCTATGCTCCCGGAAATTCGATCGTCCTCGAGGACCTTCTGATCGAAGCCAGAGCCATTTTCCCGCAGACGATCATGGCGCACGACTTTATGACCTACGAAATTCCGCGTCGCCAGTCTGAGGCAGAGAAATCCGAAGCGCAAAAAACAGAAACTCAGGAAGCCACAAAACCAGAAAAGCCCAGGAAATCCGCCTCGAAGACCGCAGGCAAAGCGTCTGCCTCTGCTGCCAAGCCAACTCCGGCGAAGTCAAAAGCTTTATGATTGGCTGCATGGCTGCGTTTTAAGGGCAATTCTGGCGGCAGTGATGCGATCGAACAGGGGAAGAGTATAATCTCACTGACATTCCCTCACCCCGGTGTCCTGTGAAATTAACTGCACCCACCCAATTGCTCTGGGCTTTGATTGGGCTGATCCTGACGATCGGCGGAACCCTGGTTGAGGCGTTTATTACCATTCCTCCGTGGGCTTGGGGGCAGGGTGTGCAGCCTTTGTCACTGGGCGTAACCTGTCAGGTAGGGGCAGTGCTGCTGATTGGCTGTCTGGCGGGAAGTCGTCCGGCTGCCATTTCCCAAATTGCCTACCTGCTGCTGGGCCTCACCTGGTTTAATGTGTTCACGCAGGGCGGCGGCTTTGACTATGTGTTTCGCCCCACGTTTGGCTATTTGTTGGGGTTTGTGCCAGGAGCCTGGATCTGTGGTTGGTTAGCATTTCGATTGCCGGCTCGACTGGAATTTCTCGCGTTTAGCAGTTTGATGGGTTTGCTGACGATTCATCTCACAGGAACGCTTTATTTGCTACTGGCGCAATCGCTGAACTGGGCAAAATTGGGCAGTCTGACCATCGCCAACGCCCTATTCACCTATTCACTTCAGCCGCTTCCCGGCCAAATGGCAATCGTGTGTGCCGTGGCGGTGCTGGCTTTTCTCCTGCGTCACCTGCTGCTTTACTGATGGTATGAGACTAAAGAATCCGTCATTTTGGGCTGCCGCACTCGTCGGGCTGATCGTAGATCAGGTCACCAAACTTCTGGTGTTTAGCACGTTTGAGCTAGGGCAAACGATTCCACTCATCCAGGATGTGTTTCACCTTACGTTTGTAACAAATAAGGGCGCGGCATTTAGTTTGTTTAGCGAAAGCGGAGAATGGCTGCGCTGGCTGTCGCTGCTCGTCAGTTTAGGGCTGATTGCGCTGGGCTGGTTTTCGCGACTCAATCGCTGGGAGCAGTTTGGCTATGGGTTCATTTTGGCGGGAGCAGCAGGCAACGGGATCGATCGCTTCCTGCGCGGTGAGGTCGTGGATTTTTTTGATTTTCGCCTGATTCAGTTTCCGGTGTTTAACGTGGCAGATATCTGTATCAATCTTGGGATTGCCTGTCTGTTAATCGTGGCATTTCGTCCGCAGAACGGAAACGGTCAAGCCAAACGTCCGCCTACAAGAGATTAGCAGTAGTTTTTTTTGCCTTGGGATCAATCCTCGGTGCTGGCAACAGTCTATGTCATAATCTTTAACAGAGTTTCTCAGATTTCTGTTCGATCGTTCTGTAATCTTTACGGTGAGTGCCGCTATGAGTACGGAAGCACTTGATCCCAAAACCCTCGATCGCTATGAGTGCGGAGCTTGCGGCTATGTCTATGAGCCAGTCCGAGGAGACAATACCAGCAAAATTGCTGCCGGAACTGCGTTTACGGAACTGCCGGAGAACTGGCGTTGCCCGGTCTGCACTGTACGAAAGAGCCGCTTTAGCAATATTGGTCCAGTCGGTAATCCCTCTGGCTTCAAAGAGAATTTGGGCTACGGGCTGGGAGTCAACACACTGACCCCCGGTCAGAAAAACATTCTCATTTTTGGTGGTTTGGCACTGGGCGTCATTTTCTTTCTCAGTTTGTACGGGTTAAACTAGCGCGGTTCATTCTGAGTCCAAGCTTGCTTAAACCTTGTTTGCTCGTCGTGGGCACGTCACTTGGTTTGTTTTAAGTCTGTTTGCCTGGTAGTTCCCGAAAGAGGTAATCGCTTCAACAGTTGCCCGCAGAGCGGTTCCTTCGGGGTTGCGCTTCGCGCTGATCGCTGCCAAACTCATCTCTCCTGACCTGAATTATTCCTTCTAAAAAGTCCGATGTACTCATTCGTTAAGTCTTTTAAGCAAGTTGTGATTGTGCTGGTGGCAGTGCTGCTGTGTAGTAGCTGTGCCAGAGGCTTCCTGGCATCTGCGACCGAAAACCCGTGGCAGGTGCTCACCTTACCGACTGAAGCAACGATCGCCGATGTCGCCTTTACCGACGATGCAAGTCACGGCTGGATGGTCGGCACGAATGAAACCCTGCTTGAAACGACAGACGGCGGCAGAACTTGGGAGCCACGCGAACTCGATTTGGGAGACAGCACTAGCTATAGCCTTTCGTCGGTCAGTTTCTCTGGGCAGGAGGGCTGGGTTGTTGGGCAGCCAAGCTTGATGCTGCATACCAAAGACGGCGGCAAATCCTGGTCGCGGGTTCCGCTGAGCGAAAAGCTGCCCGGTGCGCCGGATACGATCGTTGCTCTTGGTTCAAAGCAAGCCGAAATGACCACCAATGTGGGTGCAATTTACCGCACTAAAGACGGAGGACGCACTTGGCAGGCAATGGTTCAAGAAGCCGTTGGGGTGCTGCGAAACATTGAGCGATCGCCGGACGGTAAGTATGTAGCAGTTTCGGCTCGCGGCAGTTTCTTTTCTACTTGGGAACCCGGTCAGGATGCCTGGACACCCCACAATCGCACCAGTTCTCGCCGCCTTCAGAACATGGGCTATGGTCAGGATGGGCAACTCTGGCTGCTAGCAAGAGGCGGTCAAGTGCAGTTTAGTGATCCCAACGATCCCGAAAGCTGGTCGAACACGGTGAATCCAGAATTTGCCACAAGCTGGGGGCTACTCGATCTGGCGTACCGCACTAAAGATGAACTCTGGGTCGCGGGGGGCAGCGGCAACCTAATGGTGAGCTATGACGGTGGGCAAACCTGGCAGAAGGATCGAGACGTTGAGAATGTACCGTCTAACTTTTACAAAATTGTGTTTCTCTCGCCGGAGCAAGGATACATTTTGGGTCAGCGCGGTACGGTTTTGAGATATGAACAGCCCGCTTAAGGATTTGCCCTGGTTTGACTGTTGTAGGCTGTGCTTCAGGTCAGCGATCGATCGAATCCTATTTTTCGGTAGACTGCTTACGATCGCGCCTAAATTCTGATAGAAATCAGTTCAGAGATGGGCTGGTTTAACTGTCTTGAATTATCCTGAAGAATAGTCTTGAAAAAAGGAAATGGAGAGGTAGTAATTGACTTGTGACCAACTACGCTCTCCCGTATGATAGAGAGTAAGATTTCAATTGTTTGACTGGGAGGAAACTGGATGGCAGGTACTACTGGAGAGCGTCCCTTTGGCGATATTGTGACCAGCATTCGCTACTGGGTAATTCACAGCATCACAATTCCGGCACTGTTTATTGCAGGCTGGCTATTTGTCAGCACGGGTCTGGCATATGATGCGTTTGGAACGCCCCGCCCCAACGAATACTATACGCAAACCCGTCAAGAAGTGCCGATCGTTTCCGATCGCTTTGAAGGGAAGCAGCAAATTCAACAGTTTTTACAGCAAAAGTAGCTTCTAGCATTAGGTAACTATCATCAGACTACTATGACGAGCAATACTCCAAATCAACCCGTTACTTATCCGATTTTTACCGTTCGCTGGCTAGCCGTTCACACGCTGGCAGTGCCCTCTGTTTTCTTCTTGGGCGCAATTGCAGCGATGCAGTTCATTCAACGATAGGAGTCAAAAGATGGCACCTTTAGACCGTTCATCCAATCCCAATAAGCAGCCAGTTGAGCTAAACCGGACCTCTCTCTATCTTGGCTTGCTGCTGGTGTTTGTGCTGGGTATTCTGTTCTCCAGCTATTTCTTCAACTAGCCCTTTTGGGTCGCGATATCTCATTTTTGCTGCGCTTTGTGCAGGAGTCGCAATCTCTTTTTGAGCTGCACGTTGTTTCTGGAACAAAAAAGTTCTTGATCTTGGGAGGATAAAGTAGGCTCATGCTGCAATCAGGTAGAATTCCGCTTTGGGTTGTTGCAACGATCGCTGGCACGGGTGTGCTGGTGGTAGTTGGTCTTTTCTTCTACGGAGCTTACGCAGGACTCGGTTCCTCTATCTAAGCTTTTCGTTTTCCTCGGAATAGATATCATAATTTGCCCTTTCCATTTGGCGAGGGCATCTTTTTTGCAGTTTTTAGGTTCTGTAATTTTTGCGGTCGAATTCAGTTTTGCAAATTTGCAGTGTTAATAAATGATAAGAAGACAAAGAAATAAGAAGACAAAAATAAGTGCTAGAGGTGGCTGTTATCGCTCACTGTTACCGGTCATTGATCTGCGGTTCTCTGCAAAGGACAAAGGACAAAGAACCAATGACAAATGACAACCCCTGAATCTCCCTGGTTTCCCTATTTCTTCCCAATAATTTTGATTGAGTATTAAAAACGACCTGGTCAGAATTCCTTAGTAGGGTCATGAAAATGGGAAGACTGTAGTCCTTAACACAGAAAGCAGGCTCTATTCCAAAATTCAATGCCCTAGTAGCTGTGTAGTTGGTTTATTGCTCCTGAATGTTTTTTAATTGACTAATCGATCGCGCAAATTATCAGCATTAATGGGAATTTTGGAGTCTATGGTGAAGCGTTCTTCTCTCAAGCAATGGTCAGGAGTTTCCCTGCTGACTGCATCCCTGGTTATGTTTGCAGGCTGTACTGCTCCGACGGCAAACAATCCAACCGAAAATTCTGCGGTTCCTGCTGCCCAAACTGCGGCTCCGGCAAATGAAGAGCTAAAAACGGTTAAGGTGCAGTTGTCTTTCCTGAAGCAAAGTCTGGATGCGCCGCTCATTATCGCAATGAACAAGGGCTACTTTGCCGAAGAAGGGCTGAATGTGGTTTATGAGCGCGGCTTTGGCAATGCCGACACGATCAGCAAATTGGGAGCAGGTTCCTTTGACCTTGCGTTTAGCGATATCTATAACGCGATGGAGTTCAACAGCAAGAACCCCAACGATCGCGTGATTGCAGTCGCTTCAGTTCATAGTAGAGCACCCTTCTCAATCATCACTCTAAAGGAAAGCGGCATTAATTCACCCAAGGATTTAGCGGGCAAGAAGCTGGGCGCACCCGCAGGCGACGGACCCCGAAAACTCTTCCCGGTCTTTGCTAGCCAGGTGGGTATTGACCCAAACTCCGTGCAGTGGACAACGATGGAGCCAAAACTGCGCGAAAGCTTCCTGTTGCAAAAGCAGGTTGATGCCATTAGCGGCTTTGCGACCTCTGCCCTGCCCGGTTTGCTCAAGGGCGGCAAGCAAATGAGCGACCTCAACGTGTTTTACTACAACGACAATGGCATGGATTTCTACGGCAACTCGATCCTGACCAGGGCAAGCTTTGCCGAACAGAATCCTGAAGCCGTGAAGGGCTTTGTTCGGGCATATCTGCGCGGAATGCAGGATGTGCTGCGCGACCCATCTGCCGGGCTGGATGCTGTGATGGCATCAGACAACAGCAAGCTGATGGATCGCAACGCTGAAAAAGTGCGGATGGAAATTGCGCTGGAGCGGATGTTTATTACGCCAGAAGTCGAAAAGCTTGGTCTGGGCGCAGTTGACCCGAAGCGGCTCGAAACGACGATCGAGCAAACGGTGGAAGGCTTTGGTCTACCCAGCAAGCCAGCTGTTTCTGATGTCTTTACCAATCAGTTTTTGCCTGCTGAAGCCGATCGCCAGTTGCCCCCCGCCAGCGAACGTAAGCCCCTGAGCTAGAGCGTGTAGTTCTCAGGCGATGGATAGGGCGAGGCAGCTTTTCCGTATTTTGTCTTTCTACCCATCGTCTGCAGTTTGTTTTTCGGTTGTCCTTCACCCCTGTCGATTCCTTATGTTTCAACAGACCACCGATTCCGCCAAGGTTCAGCCCGTTTCTGCCCCTGGAGATCCTTTGCTGGAGTTTGATCAGGTTGGGCTGGAATATCCATTTGAAGGTTCAATGCGCTGCATTATCCAGGAGGTCAGTCTTTCGATTCAGCCGGGAGAATTTGTGGCGATCGTTGGTCCATCGGGCTGCGGCAAAACCTCGATTTTGCGGATGGTATCTGGTTTAAATCCTGCGCCGATCGGAGCGGTGCGCTACCGGGGCGAAACAATTCGCCGTCCGATGAAGAATGTTGGCATGGCGTTTCAAAATCCGGTGCTGCTGCCTTGGCGATCGACGCTGGATAATGTGCTGCTGCCGCTGGAAATTGTGCAGCCTTACAAGCGGGAGTTTAAGCAGCGCAAAGCAGAATTTGTGCAGATGGCGCAGGATTTGCTCAAAACGGTGAAGCTTCAGGACTTCCAAAAGCAGTTTCCCTGGCAGTTGTCGGGCGGAATGCGGCAGCGGGCTTCCCTTTGTCGAGCATTGATTCATCAGCCGGAGATTTTGCTGCTGGATGAGCCGTTTGGCGCACTCGATGCTTTCACCCGGGAAGAAATGTGGGTGATGCTGCAAGCCCTCTGGATGCGGGTTAAGTGCGTCAGCATTCTGATTACCCACGATTTGCGTGAAGCAGTTTTTCTTGCCGATCGGGTTTATGTGATGGGTGCGCGTCCCAGCTCAATTATTTACGACGTGAAAATCGATCTACCTCGTCCCCGCACCCTCGAAATGGAACTCTCCGACGAATTCAACCACTATTTCTCCACTCTCCGGCGGCATATCCAGCACTAACTGCTAAACCCGCCCCTACAGCAGACCAAAACCTTCACCCCCCTAGATATGAATCGATTCCTCAAATCTAAAACTGCTAGTTTTGTGCTGCCCTTTGTCGCGACGGTGCTGCTGTTTGCCCTGTGGGAACTGGCAGTCATCCTGTTCAAAATTCAGCCGTTTACCCTGCCTGCGCCCTCAAGCATACTTCAGGCAATGATTCAATTTGCGCCGCAGCTGATGGCAAATACGATGAGAACGCTGTGGACAACGCTCGTCGGCTTTTCGCTTGCGGTACTGGTCGGTGTAGTGCTGGGGTTTCTCATCGGCTACTCCCGCCTTGCCTACCAGACGCTTTACCCCCTGCTGGTGGCGTTTAATACGATTCCGAAGGCGGCAATTGTCCCCCTGCTGGCAATCCGGTTTGGCGCAAATGCAATTCCAGCAACGATTACGGCTTTTCTGCTGGCGTTTTTTCCGATCGCAGTGAATGTGGCTCTAGGGCTGGATACGGTGGAGCCAGAAATGAAAGACGTGCTGCGATCGCTAGGTGCAACTCAGGTCGAAACCTTCCAGAAGGTCGGCTTTCCCCATACCCTGCCTTACCTTTTTGCGTCGCTTAAGATTGCTGCCTCGTTTGCCTTTATTGGAGCCGTAATTTCAGAATCGATCGCTTCAAACGCCGGACTGGGATATTTGATTGTGCAGGCAACATCCGACTTCAACGTGCCCCTCGCCTTTGCTGGACTGGTGGTGCTGGCACTGATGGGGGTAATTCTCTACGGCTTCTTTGTGCTGGCTGAGAAAAAGATTATTTATTGGGCACGCTAGAACCAGGAAAGCTCAGGAGAACCGGCTAATCTACAAATAAATCGATCGGCAAATGTCCATACATCTCGTTGATGCCGTCTTCGTCTGCTGACTGACAGGAGACTAGCACGCCTCGATGTTGGCCCTCGTAAGGGCTGGCGTAGCAGGACATGGTTCTGGAATTGAACTTGATATAAACAGGTCCTTCGATCGGCTGAAGCTCCAGGCTCGGCTGATAGCCTAGTGCTTTAGTATAGGCAGCTAAGGCAGTGCGTCCCGCTTCAATCGAGTCTGCACAAATCCCCAGCATTTGATAATCAGACTCCGCTGTCAGTAGCATCAGGGCTTGTTGGAGCTGAGGACGATCGCCCAAGCGTGCTTCGTCTGCTTGTCTATCAGGTGGCTGCAAACCAGACGACTGCAAACAGCTAAATTGCTTAAGCAGTTGATGGGCTTCATCCAGCGTTAGAGCAGCAGAACTAGACATAAAGGATACTAATTGCAATCGTAAAAATTAGGAAAACTGGAGAAAGCTGATCTCAATCACTGTAATGGGCAGATCGTCAAGCGTAAATAGAAGTAGCTGCTTTATCCCCGCTCATTCCGGTTTCAAAATGACCGTAGATTGACCGGATGTTTTGAGATAGGCTTACTCGCCTGGCAGTAGGTTTAGCTTGATCCCCGCTGTGTTCTCGGCAAGAAATAGAAATTAACAATGGGGAAAGCACTGAGTTTTATAACTTAAGAGTCAGGATTAATTCCACGATTCTAAAGAGAATCTGAATACCGATCTACGGTCTGAGATAGGCCAAAGTCTCACCGGATAAAGACTTCCCGATTTTTTATTCGGGAAAATGAATCGCTAGCCTAGACGAAGATTGAGATTAGCTTTTTTAACCAATTAGACATTCACATCTTATGGATACGACGGTTAGGGGGGTTTCATCCTGTCGGCACTGCCAATTTTACAAGATGGAGGGGCGGCGTGGCGGTTTTTGCTATCAGCTTGGGGTGCTGGTTCAGGGACGCTGGCGGGCTTGCACGTTTGCCACTCCTCTGTTTGCTACCTCGGTTACTCCACGGTTCTCTGAAGGAGAGATTACTGCAGATGTCCCCCAATTAGTGTCTTTGCAGGAAGCCCTAGAGGAGGCGATCGCTGCTGAACCCTTCATGCCTTTGGAAGAATACCCTAATCCGATTTCTGGACTTATTGCGTCCAATTCGTAGCCTGTGTAGATTGTCCAGCAAAATCGTTCTTCAGTAAGGGCAAAGATTTTGTATCTTCACAAGCATCAACCTGGCAGCCAGACCAGACCTAGTGGAAAGCGACGAAGTGGAAAGGTACGAATCGCTTATGACGGTGCCTTAGGAGCTATCACGGGACAGCGATGATGAAGCAGCTTTCTACACCCCACCGTCAGCTCTTGACTAGGCTGCTCTTTATTGGACTGCTCTTTTAACTGAACTTAGGATCTCAAAGAGGAGCACCGCTTGATCAGGGTGCAGGATTAGGAGAAAACCTTAAATCTCTGGAATTCAGAACGGAGAGAGAGGGATTCGAACCCTCGTTAGAGTTACCCCTAAACAGCATTTCCAGTGCTGCGCCTTCAACCACTCGGCCATCTCTCCAGGGGATATGATTTGTGAGCCATTGCTGTTCACAAGAAAACTATGGTAGCAGAAATCAGCCGCAGAAATCCGATCGCCCCAAAAATATCCCCTCGACAATCCAGTCCCGATTGCCAGTCCCGATTGTAGGTAACGAGGCATCCTAACAAATGTCTCGCTAGCGACTCAGACAGAAGGACATGGCAGCCACTATGATGAGCTATTGGGCATTAAGGATCTGAGCATCGGCTGTTAGGGCAGATGTTCCGTTGTTTAAGCTTTGCCCGAAGCAATTTGAGGCTGATTCATGACGCGCGTTTACACCGTTCGGATTCAAAATCCGCAGAAGGGGACTTGCTATACGGTTCAGGTTCCCGAAGATCGATACATTCTAATGAAGGCAGAATCGCAGGGTGCAGATTTGCCATATTCTTGCCGTAATGGAGCCTGTACTGCCTGTGCCGTTCGAATTCACTCTGGCGAGGTGTATCAGCCGGAAGCGATGGGGCTGTCTCCGAAACTGCGGGAACAGGGTTATGCGCTGTTGTGCGTCAGCTATCCGCGCTCGGATTTGGAAGTCGAAACCCAGGATGAAGATGAAGTGTATGAGCTTCAGTTTGGGCAACATTTTGGCAGAGGAACTGTGCGGCGCGGACTGCCACTAGACGAGGAATAGCATCCATGACTGAACCGATCGGCGATCGCCCCACGGTTAATCCACAAATGGTTAATGCACAAACTGCCGAACTGCAAATTTTTCTCGATGTTGCGACCGAGGCTGCATTAACAGGCGGAGCAATTCTGCAAGCATTTACAGGCAAGCTGGAGCAGATTCAGGAAAAGGGACGACCAGGTGATCTGGTAACAGAAGCAGATAAAGCAGCAGAAGCGGCAATTCTAGAAATTATTCGGCGGCATTTTCCCAGTCATGCCATTCTGGCAGAAGAATCGGGACGCTCCGGCGATGAAGGCGATTGGTTATGGGCGATCGATCCCCTCGATGGTACGACGAACTATGCCCATCAGTATCCTGCCTATTGCTGTTCGATCGGGCTATTGGTTAAGGGCATTCCTCAAGTGGGCGTGATTTTCGATCCGTTTCGGCAAGAGCTATTTCGCGCTGCAACTGGATTGGGCGCAACCTGCAATCGGCGATCGATTCGGGTTTCTCAGACCGAGCATCTGAGACAGAGCTTACTGGTGACGGGCTTTGCGTACGATCGTCATCAAACCCCCGACAATAACTATGCCGAGTTTTGTCATTTCACCCATCTAACGCAGGGTGTGAGACGGAGTGGGTCAGCCGCCCTTGATCTGGCGTATGTTGCCTGTGGGCGACTTGATGGCTTTTGGGAGCGGGGTTTGTCGCCCTGGGATATGGTGGCAGGCGTAGTGCTGGTGCGCGAATCGGGGGGAGAAGTGACGGCATACGATCGCAGTTCGTTTGTACTGGAATCAGGGCGAATTCTGGCAACGAACGGACGCATTCATCAGGAAATAAGTCAAGAATTGCTGCAAGTGAAGCCGCTTGTCGATAGCAGCCATCTTCCATCACTCAAGACCTGAGAATCTACCGCGAGGTCGCCCAAGCGGATACGGATTCAGCAGTTCTCATTGGTTAGATAATCGCAGTACACTGAAGGGAACCCTAGACTAGACCTGTTGAGGGTGTGAAATCAGCAGCATGGCTTTCAAAATTGAGCAAGGGCTATTTAGTCTTAACTTCACCGATTACCACGCAATTTTAGGCGTTGCGATCGATGCAGATCTAAAAGAAATTCGGAAACGATATCTGCAAGTGGCGCGTCGCCTTCACCCAGACAGTAACTCTGCGGCGGATGAAACCGATCGACACCGAGCAGCCAATTTCCTGTCAAAGCTGGTCAATCCAGCTTATGAGAAGCTGTCTCAGGAAAAGAACTACAGCGAATACTGTATTCTAGTGCGGCTTAAGGGACAGCAGGCACTCCAGCAGCAGGAAACCGTGGCACTGATGACAGATGCCGCGCTAAAGCTGGCAGCGACTAGCGATGTAGACAACACTTACCGGGCAGCTATGCGCGAACTTGCATCCCGGCAATATGAGCAGCTTGACCAGGCGATCGACATGATTGGGCAGATTAGTGAACTGAATCTGGTCTACCTGATGCGAAAGGAAAAAAGAAAGGAGTCCCCGCTACCTTCGCCTCAGAGCAACTCCTCGAATCCAGCTGTCAAAGCCGCAAATGCTCAATCCCCAACTCCTGCTCAGCCTGCGCCTGCCGCCCCACCGACCCGCGACGCGCTAATTGAATCCTACCTGTGGCGAGCACAAGAGCTTGAAAATCGCAAAGACTATTCCAAAGCAATTTTGGAACTTCGCGAAGCATTAAAACTGGAGCCAACCAATAGCACCTGCCATAGCCGCTTGGGAGTTGTCTTTCTCAAGACCAACCAGCTTACAATGGCAAAAATTCACTTCAACAAGGCATTAGAATTGAATCCCCAAGATGCGGTAGCCTTGGAAGGTAAACGCAAACTAGAGGGTCCAGGCAGCAAGGCAGCCACCGCGAAACCAGATGCAAAAGGCAAAAAGCCGAATGCAGGAGGCGGAGGTTTGTTTGGGTTGTTTGGCGGCAAGAAGAAGTAATTGTAATGGTTTATCAACCGCCTGTCGGAGCGCGAGATCTGTTTCCCCTGGATGTCGCTCAAAAACGCTGGATCGAAGATCATATTCAAACCGTCTTTCATCGCTGGGGCTATCACCGGATTATTACCTCTACCCTGGAGCGGCTGGAGACCCTTATGGCAGGCGGGGCGATCGACCCAGCAACCGTAATCCAGCTTCAAGACTTAGAAGGGCAACCCTTGGGGTTACGTCCTGAATTGACTGCCTCGATCGCCAGAGCTGCTGTTACTCGCATGGCAGGTGTTCCCTATCCACAGCGGCTTTATTACAACGCCAATGTGTTTCGGCGGGCAGAGCAGGGCAACCACAATCGGCAGCAGGAGTTTTACCAGGCAGGCGTTGAGCTACTGGGCGCGGGCAGCGTTGCGGCGGATGCAGAAATTGTGCTGCTGCTGGCAAACTGTTTGCAGGCGTTGGGATTGCCCCACTGTCATCTGATTCTGGGCGATGCCGGGCTGACGCGATCGCTGCTGTCAATCTTTCCGGGAAATGTGCGCGATCAGGTGCGAGAAGCGATTGCCACTCTGGATCGAATGCGGCTAGAAACCATGAACCTGTCGCCAGAACTGCGAGAACGGGCACTGCTGCTGCTCGATTTGCGTGGAAATCCGGCGGATGTACTGCAAAAAATCTCCGGCTTTGACTTGGAGCCTGCTCAGCGAGAAACGGTCAACAACCTGAAACTGCTGCTGGAACTGCTCCAAGCCAGTCAGCTTCAGGAATCGCTTGCGATCGTGCTGGACTTAAGCCTGATTCAAACCTTTGACTACTACACGGGCATTGTGTTTGAGGTCGTCAGCGGTACGGCTTCCGGTCAGCGAGTTTTGGGTCAGGGGGGACGCTATGACCAGCTTCTAGAGCTATATCATCCTCAAGGAATTCCCTGTCCTGGAATCGGCTTTGTGCTGAATATTGAGGAACTGCATCAAGTTCTGCTTAGTCGAGAAAAACTGCCGCTCCACACCCCTGCCTGCGATTGGCTGGTCGTAGCCAAAACGCCTATATCAATGGCAAATGCCTTCGCTTATGCTGCAACGCTGCGAGAGTCTGTCCCGCTGGTGCGAGTTGAAGTGGAGCTGGGCGATCGATCGAACCCGGATGACATTCGCAGCTATGCTCGTCAAAGACGAATTCGCCAGATTGCCTGGGTTAGTGCAGAAGGGCGATCGGAGCTAGAAACGCTGAACTAATCCTTGCCTAAATCGTCTAGACTAATAGCCGAACCTGGGTTCAATCAAAGACTTGGAACCAAAATGAGATTTGCCTCGTCCAAGATGGGCAGTCTAAGATTCAGATAATTTGAATTAAACTTTGCCTTTCGCTGTCTTTTCGATCGCGCTAAGCGTTGATTCAAACCTTCTGACTAAACCAAACTGTGCTAATCAGTTGATTAAAGTGATTAAAGCTGCATTGGGGCTGATTGTTGTGGACACCTCGAAACCCTCTTATCCCGCTTTGGATTTTGAAACATCTGCCGATCGCCCCAATGAAGAACCTACTAGAGAGCCAATGACGATTTCTACTCGCAATCAGTTACCGCTTGCTTCGTGTGCTGTTCCAGTAGCGCACGCTTCGAGGCATTCTCCAAAGGCAATCACCGCTGCTTTGCCGTGGTTGCACTCAACCCGCAATCTTGATTTTTGTCTGCTTGCCCTTTGCTCGTGCTTGCTGGCAGTGCTCTGTCATCAAGTGGTCGTGATGCCAGGGAGCGGGACTGCCGCTAGCTCGATCGTTTCTTCTACCGCGACAACGCGATCTGCCCAGCTTGATTTTCTATTTAAAGCAGGGCTGTTTACAGGGAAAGAGCAGCCAGAAATCGGGGACGAGGAAGATCCGGTTTAATCACTTTTAATGACCAATGCGAAGGCACAAGCGATAGACTGCATGAAGTCAAAACGATTGCCTTCTTAGTCCCATGATTTTGCATAGCCTGATTTATATTCTGGCGGTTTTGGGTGCAAACTACACCACCACGCCAGAATGGTTTATTCCCTTGCCCCTGTTTGGGCAGGTTGCCTTTGGAACCTTTTTGTTTGGCGCAACATTTACACAGCGCGATCGACTCCATTACGCAGGGCGTCGCTGGGTTTATAGCACGATCGCCGTCGCTGCGTTCGCCAATGTGTTAATGAGTTCAGTGCTTGGTGTGCCGATGCGAATTATCATCGCGTCATTTGCTGCAATTCTGCTTTCCGAGACTGCTGATACAGAAATTTATCAAAAGCTGCTTCAGCGATCGTGGTTTGTACGCGTTGCCGGAAGCAATGCCGTCTCGATTCCGTTAGACACCTTCCTGTTTACCCTGATCGCGTTCTGGGGTGTGCTGCCGCTCGATCAGATTCTTGCCCTGCTGGTGGGTGAAACCCTGGTCAAGTACCTGATTGGGGCATTGACTGCCCTTTATCGCGGTCGTCAGCCCGACCCCATCCAGAACGGACACCAGGGCTAGCGCAAAAAGCTGGATACCAGCCAGAGAATCACAAAGGTGACGATCGCTGCAAAACTGTCTGCCGTGAGCGAGAGTGCGCTGAGCTGTGGCTGGAGCAGAGCTGCAAGCTGCGTCCCTACTACAACCCCTACAATCAACCCCAGCAGAGTCAGCAGGGTTGCCCGCAGGAATTTATTTTCTTTGCGATTCAAGTAGTAAATGCTGAGACAGATTCCTAGCGCAAGCGGCAGGGCGGGCTGCATCACTAAACTGAGTAAACTAGCCGCAAGAAACAGACCCCCAGGCAGCACAATTTCACTACGCCTCGGCGTATCAAGGAACTGCTGAAGCCAGTTAGAAGTCTGCTGCGCGACAACAGGGGTGGATTGAGGCACTGGCTCTGCTAGCTTTTCCGGGAAGCGAATTCGATCGGGCACTTTGATCTTGCCTTCCTGACGCAGGCGGAGTCGATCCATCAATATGGCATCATAGGCGGCTTCGAGCGCCTCAACCTGCTTGCGCTCACTGCCGCAAGCCTCAACGAGCTGATTTTTAGCGGTTTGGATTTCGTCGAACGAGGCATCTTCATCTACCCCTAGCTGTTCGTAGGGATTTATATCGCTCATTGCTGACCTCCGGAGGACTCCCTTGACATAATTCGATTATGATTGGCATTAAGAAGTTTGAGGATGAGAGCAATCGCGACGCTCGCCGCCTCATTCCAAGTTTCCATTAATACTGCTAGCCTATAGTTTAGCGATCTACCCTGAGTTTGCGAATAGAGTTGATCAAAATCATTACAGCATCCGCTGCCTGACCGAGTGCTCTACTGCAAAACGGAAGCTTGTTATCTGTAAGATGTCTAATTCTTTAGGCAATAAGTTAATAATAGTTCTGATGGCAGCCTATCATGCAGAGTATAGATCTATTGTGAACCTCATCGAAGTGGAATCGCTCGGTCGCTTGAAAAATTTACCTCAGCTTTAGACTCACTGCTGAGGTGTTGCCCATCTACGCTCATTCACGATTGCTAAGGTTATGGCTATGGCACCAGCCAAGATTCTCGTAGTTGATGACGACCCCGCAATTCGGACGCTCATCCACCGATTTCTCTCTAAGCAGAATTATCAGCTCGAATCCGCAGAAGACGGCAAAACGGCTCTGGCAGTGTTTGAGCAATTTAATCCTGATCTTGTGATCCTTGACGTTAATCTGCCCGATGCGATCGGTTACAACCTCTGTCAAGAAATGCAAAGCCGAACAGGGGTGTTCGTGCTGATGCTGACCAGCCGCAGCGACGAGGCAGATAAAATTCGCGGATTCTCCCAGGGAGCGGATGACTATCTCACCAAGCCCTTTAGTCTGGGTGAACTGGAAGTGCGAGTTGGTGCAATTCTGAAGCGGCAGCGACCCGTGACCGCTGCTGAGCAGCAGTGCCTCACCTTCAGCAGTCTGGCGATCGATCCAGTACGGCGAGAAGTGACGCTAAACGGCGACATGGTTCCCCTGACTGCCCTGGAATTTGATCTGCTGCACTTCCTGGCTAGCCATCCAGGCCGAGTCTGGCGGCGAGCAGAGCTAATCCAGAAGGTTTGGGACTATGAATATGTGGGCGACCAGCGCGTGGTGGACGTTCACATCGGGCAGATTCGTAAAAAGATCGAGATTGATACCTCTCAGCCTGCGCTGATTCAAACCGTTCGCGGTGTGGGCTACAAATTTGAGGCTCCTCAATTTGAAAAAGGTGAGTCTGCAACCTGAGTCTGCAACTTAACTTAATCAATAATTGATTTGCACAATTGATTTGCCCTTCACGGAAGTTGATATCCAGCAAGGTTGATTGTTTTCGGATGCTCGTATCCCTGAGCTACAGCAAAGGCTGGTAGCTTGGGATCTTGAGTCCGTCACTACCAGCCATTTAGTTATTTTGGGTTAATACAATTGGGTCAATCGCTTCCCGATCGTGATTAGGCAGCCCAACGCTGAGCCACAACTTCTGCCAGGTCAACCACACGCTGGCTATAGCCCCACTCGTTGTCATACCAAGCAACAACTTTGACCATATCGCCACCCATCACCATCGTCAAGCTCGCATCCACGATCGACGACGCATCGGTTCCCCGGTAGTCGCAGGAGACCAGCTCCAGATCGCTGTATGCTAAGACGCCTTTAAGCGAACCTTCAGCAGCGTTCTTCAGCACTTCGTTGACCTGTTCTACGATCGTCGGCTTCTCGACCTGCACGACCAGATCCACGATCGAAACGTTGGGAGTGGGAACGCGGAGCGCAATCCCGTTCAGCTTGCCCTTCAGGTCAGGAAGAACTAGTGCTACTGCTTTTGCCGCCCCGGTCGTTGTAGGAACGATATTGAGCGCAGCAGCTCTTGCCCGACGCAGATCGCGGTGGCTAGCATCCAGGAGTCGCTGATCGCCTGTGTAGCTGTGGGTAGTGGTCATGGTGCCTTTAATGATGCCGAAGCTCTCGTGCAAGACTTTGGCGATCGGCGCAAGGCAGTTAGTGGTGCAGCTTGCGTTGCTGATAACGTTGTGCTTGCTGTGGTCATAGTCATGATGGTTGACGCCCACCACAAAAGTTCCATCATCGCCCTTGCCCGGAGCCGTAATCAAAACCTTTTTAGCCCCTGCTTCTAAGTGCTTTGATGCGCCTTCCTTTGAGACGAACACGCCCGTAGACTCGATGATTAAATCAACATCCCAGGCTCCCCAGGGCAAGTTTAGGGGATTGCGATCGGATGTGCATTTGATCACCTTGCCGTTGACCGTGATGGTGTTATCGTCCGCACTTACATCAGCATTGAACTTCCCTAGCATGGAGTCGTAGGTAAGCAGGTGAGCGTTCGTTTTGGGGTCGGAGGTATCATTAATGGCGACCACCTCAAGATTACTGCTCTCGCGCAAGGCCCAGCATCGTAAGAAGTTTCGTCCAATTCGCCCGAACCCGTTGATTGCTACTCTAATCACTGCGTCTTGCCCTCTGTGAACGAATAAAGATCGATAGTAGTGAACCAGATCATACACTCTTAGGAGTTTGCCTCTCAAGAGTTGGGGATCAGAGATTGGGGGCAAAAAACGGGCGTTTCTCAGCCTGGAGACAGCCTAAAACCTTTGAAGGACAAGGATCCTAGCGTATCAAGAAGCAATAGGTCTTTATGCCTACTATCTTTTGATAAGACTAGTTAGTCCAATGTTGGAAGTGTTTTCTAGTAATTCATTTTCGGTTTGGGGCGATCGATCCGGTTTGGTGGCGGCAGGAGTAGGGGCAGGGTTTGCCAAAGGACATGGACGTGAATGGGTCTGAAGGAGTCAATTTCTAGCAAGCCTGTTCGATAAAATTTTTGTGGCTGCTAGAAATTTGGAATAACGCGGCTGATTAATCTCCTGGAATTTACACTTCATAGAGATGATGCGTTGCGATATAGTCCCGCACGGCTTCCGGCACCAGATAGCGAATCGATCGCTGCTGCTGGCAATGCTGGCGCACCAGGCTTGAGGAAACCTGCGCCATCGGCATTTGCAGAAGCTGCCATCTGACTTCGATTGCCTCAGTCCGCAGCTGGTCCGCCACCCTATCACAGCAGGATTCTAGCTGCTCAAGCGCATTTGCTGACACTGTACCCGTGGGGGCACAACTGTGCTGAACTGAGCGGGTATTCGCTCGAGGGGCAACCAGCCAGAGGCATTGTGGAATTAGCTCACGGCGACCGACCCAGCGCGGCAGGGAATGAAAAGCATCTAATCCTAAAATCCAGTGCCACTCGCAGGCTTCATAATGGTGCTGCAATGCCTTGAGCATATCGATTGCGTAGGCGGAGGCGGCAGGAGCGGCAATTTGCTCGAACGGGGGCAGGCAAAATCGGGGATGGGAATCGATCGCCCGTTGCACCATTTGATAACGGTGGTGAAAAGAAACGGGTTGAACGGTGGTTTTATAGGGGGCATGAGAGGTGGGAACCCACAAAATGCGATCGAGCCGTACCTGCTCCAGGGCAGTTTCAGCAGCGAGCAGATGTCCCCAGTGAATCGGGTTGAATGTGCCGCCAAAAATGCCTACCTTGCTCATAACCCAATTTCTTCTTTTTTTCTGGAATCACTCAAACGAATGGTGAAGTGATCCTAGATTTATTTGTTAGACTTACCCGTTACCAGCGATACCAGAGTGTAACAATTGTTGCTTTTTTCAAAACGACTGTTTCCTCTTTTCAATGGGAACGCTACGATAAATCCTCAAAATTGCTTCTGCCGTCAGAAAATTAGGAGTTCTGCTGAATCGATCGAACCGATCGCTTCGTTGAATCTTCGTGCTTCTGAGTGATTAATTGCGATATTTCGACGCAAATCAGGTTGAAAAAACTGGTGTTGGAGAGATGTCGCACAAAAAGCAATTCTTGCTATGATATCGCGTGTTATTTGGTGTGGTGTGGTGTAAGGAGCTATGATGCTGAACTCTGTGGACTTCAGCGGGAGACCATTTCATTTCATCGGCATTGGTGGAATTGGAATGTCTGCTCTCGCGTATGTACTCACCAAGCGCAAACTGCCTGTTTCTGGGTCAGACCTTTCTCTCAACCATATTACGCAACGGCTTCAGGAGCAGGGCGCGCACATTTTCTGGAGTCAGGTTGCCGATAATCTCAAAGCATTCTGTTCGGCAAGCGTTTCTTCGGGAACAGAGATGCCATCCGGTTCAATTCAGCCAGTGCCGACCGATTGTTTCCTGCCCCAGGTCATTTGCTCGACGGCAATTCACCCTGCTAATCCAGAATATCGCGCTGCGCTGGAGATGGGGTGTCCGATTTTTCATCGATCGGAGTTGCTTGCCGCATTGATGCAGCAGCAGCGTGGCATTGCCGTTGCTGGAACCCATGGGAAAACGACTACTAGCAGCATGATTGGCTATTTGCTGCTTAAAGCAGGGCTAGACCCCACGATTATTGTCGGCGGCGAAGTGAATGCCTGGGAAGGCAATGCAGTTGTCGGTCAGGGAGAATATCTGGTTGCAGAAGCGGATGAGTCGGATGGGTCGCTGGTGCGGCTTGCGGCTGAAATTGGTGTTGTTACAAATATCGAGCTGGATCATCCCGATCACTATGCCACCCTCGATGAGGTGATTGATACCTTTCAAACCTTTGCGCGGCAGTGCAAGACGCTGATTGGCTGTGTAGATTGCCCAACGGTGCAGGAAGCCCTTCAGCCTACGATTACCTACAGTCTAGAGCCCTCGGCTGATGCAGATTACACGGTCGATCGCGTGGTTTACAACGCAATGGGAATTTCGGCTCGCGTCTGGGAAAGGGGAGTGCTGCTGGGACAGCTCGAACTACGTCTGTTAGGACGGCATAATCTCAGCAACTCGCTGGCGGCGATCGCGGTAGGACGAAAGCTGGGCTTGGGGTTTGAGCAGATTGCTGAAATTCTGGCAACGTTTGAAGGCGCACGTCGGCGATTTGAGCATCGCGGAGAGCATAACCAGATTCTTTTTATTGATGACTATGCTCATCACCCCAGCGAAATTCAGGTGACGCTGGCAGCCGCTCGTTTACGTGCCCAGATGACGACACCGCCCAGACGAGTGGTAGCCGTGTTCCAGCCCCATCGCTACAGCCGAACTCAGACTTTTCTTGCAGAGTTTGGCCAGGCATTTAGCGACGCTGATTTAGTGGTAATTACCGATATCTACAGTGCAGGCGAGCCCAATGTGGATAATATGACGGGACAGCAGGTGGCAGACACGATCGCCACTCATCATGCCCAAGTCATTTATCAGCCCACGCTTCAGAGCACGGCTGCCTTTTTGATAGAAACCTTGCTGGCAGGAGACTTGGCGATCTTTTTAGGTGCAGGAAACCTCAATCGAATTATTCCTGAGCTGACTGCTTATTACCAAAAAGTTGATGAAAGCCGAGTAGAGGCTTGCGTTAGCCCTGCTTAGGGGTATATATCCCGCTCCGGGTGCGCTCTACCGCTTTGATCCTTTATTGTTTCTGCAAGCATTCTCATCCTGCATCTTTATGACCCTTTCCCATGATCCCACGACTGCTGCTCCCGTTCAACCCAAACTGGGCTATCGAGCAATGCCTGAATCATCCTTCCTCCCGCTGGGGCAGCCACCGCAGCCGATTCGTCTGCCAGGAACAGACTGTCTCATCAAGCCCAAAGTCCCCCTATCGACGCTGACCTCGTATCGGGTCGGGGGTCCAGCGGAGCTTTATGCCGCCCCTCGCACACTCGAAGATTTGCAGCTCAGCCTTGCCTGGGCAAACGATCGCGGTTTACCAGTTACGTTTCTGGGGGCAGGCAGCAATCTGCTCGTCAGCGATCGAGGTTTGCCAGGGCTAGTGATTTGCACCCGACGGCTTCGCTACACCCACTTCGATGAAGAAACGGGGCAGGTGACGGCAGGGGCAGGCGTTTCGCTAGTTCGGCTTGCATGGCAAGCGGCAGAGCGAGGATGGCAGGGGTTGGAATGGGCAGTGGGAATTCCCGGAACGGTAGGCGGCGCGGTGGTGATGAATGCGGGGGCACACCACTCCTGTACTGCAGAGATTTTGGTCAATACAAACGTGTTAAATCGATCGGGTGAGCCGTCGCTGCTGCTGCCTGCGGATTTGCGCTATAGCTATCGATCGTCCAGTTTGCAAACCGCTGCGGCAAATAAAGATCAGCCCCTCCGGCTCGTGACCGAAGCAACCCTGCAACTGCAACCCGGCGCACGCCCAGACACGGTACTGGCGGCTACAACCGAACATCTCGATCAGCGGCGAAATACCCAGCCTTATCACCTGCCAAGCTGCGGCAGTGTGTTTCGCAATCCTGCATCGCACAAAGCGGGGTGGCTGATTGAGCAGACGGGCTTAAAAGGGTATCAAATTGGCGGAGCACAAATTGCCCAGCGTCATGCAAACTTTATTTTGAATTGTGGTGGAGCGACTGCAAGTGACATTCTGAATTTGATTCGCCATGCTCAGGAGCAGGTCGATCGGCGCTGGTCACTGTGGTTAGAACCGGAAGTGAAGATGCTGGGCGAGTTTCAGGCAGCTTAATTTCTTTCGGTTGCTTTCGATCGATAGCTTTCGGCGATGCAAAGGCATTGTCACCTATACTGGAGAGGTTAAAAACATTGCGCCCACTCTTGGGAGCCATTGCATCCTCGCAATCCAGTTGTGCCAGGTGGGAATAATGGTTAAGTAAACGTTCAACCCTGTAGCGAGAGAGTATGTCAAAAGGACAAGGTTTCGGCTTCGGTCTGGGCAAGATGAAAGAGCTGACTGAGGCATTTAAAAAAGCTCAGCAGGTTCAAGAAGGCGCGAAAAAGCTGCAAGAAGAACTGGAGCAGATGGAAATTTCGGGCGAAGCTGGCGGCGGACTGGTCAAGGTCGTGATGAGTGGCAACCAGGAGCCTCGTCGAGTCGAAATCGCGCCCGATGTGCTGGGCGAAGGCGCAGAAGTGCTGTCTGACCTGGTGACTGCGGCAATGAAGGATGCCTACAACAAGTCCACGGCAACAATGCGGGAACGGATGGAAGA
This sequence comes from Leptolyngbya sp. ST-U4, assembly GCF_039962215.1. Classification (NCBI taxonomy): domain Bacteria; kingdom Bacillati; phylum Cyanobacteriota; class Cyanophyceae; order Leptolyngbyales; family Leptolyngbyaceae; genus Leptolyngbya; species Leptolyngbya sp. ST-U4. Next base: position 120,008 of record NZ_JAMPKZ010000008.1, on the reverse strand, counting down.
ATTAACTTCTGGTTTAAATATTCCTGGAATGTAGTCTGGAATCTGATCTGGAATGTAGTTCTGATACTGCTCAACAAAAATACCTTTGGCAGTTCCCCGGCTTTGCAAGCAAGTTAAGCTGGGAATTGTTTTGTTAATTTGATCAGACTGTACAAATAAACCGTACAAAGCGGCAGAAATGTGATTCTGCGATAGCAACTTTAATTGAGAAGCACGAGGGGCAGCAGCCCCTTTATTTTTTATTTTAATTTTTACCTTTTAATGCTTTTATTTTTCTAGTGCTTTTATTCTGATTGCCTGTGAATGCGTCCAGTAATGATGCAGAATGATTCAGATCGATCGTCTTGACCACCTGGTTTTAACGGTACGGGATATTGAGAGAACTTGCGCTTTTTATACTGCCGTTTTGGGTATGGAACTAATCACCTTTGGTGAGGGACGAAAAGCTTTGCGGTTTGGTCAACAAAAAATTAATTTGCACGAGGCAGGCAAAGAATTTGGACCGAGAGCAAGTCATCCAGTTTGTGGCTCTGCGGACTTATGTTTGATTACCTCAACGCCTTTGGCCAATGTTTTGCAGCATTTTCAGCAGCATCAAATCGAAATTGAAGCGGGCATCGTCGATCGGACAGGGGCGATCGGTTTAATTCGATCGATTTACATTCGTGATCCAGATGGCAATCTATTGGAGATTTCGAGCGACATCGATGCTGAGACGCTGACGAGCCAACCTGATTAAACGTCCTCTCCAAGGAGCATCCTTTCCAATGTACATTCTGCTGATAACGCTCATCTTTATTTTGTCGGTTCGATCGTTTGCTGCCTTTTTGAACCCCGCTCTGAACTCTGACAATGCCATTCACATCCTCATGGCGTATGATTTGCGTCTACCACAGGACTTTTATTATTGGGGACAAGATCGTCTAGGAAGTTTAGTGCCTATCATCGGGCATTTCTTGCTGAAAATTACTTCCGTATCGCCTGTTATTGCAGTTTCACTCGCTCAATATCTACTACTTCTGATTGGATTTCTTGCGTTTGCTAGCTTGCTTAAAAGCAACCTTCTCAAAGTTATTCTTGCGCTCGCCTGGTTTTTGCCGCTGGTTCCCTTTACTGAGTTAGTGATGAACTCTCAGCCCTATGGTCCTCAGATGGCTTTTATTGGCATTGCGATTGTGCTCGCAAGCCGCTTTGAGAATTCTCCGTCGATACAAGGTTTCAAACGACAGCTTTTTATTGCACTGATAACGATCAGCCTTTTTATTAGTATCTGGCTATCAGACTTTTCTCTTGTAACGGCTTTGTTATTTGGTGGCATTGTCGTTGGTTCTATCTATCAGCGGGGTAAGAAAAATGTAGCGTTGCAGGGATTAAAGCGATTTGGTCTAACTGCTGGGGATGCCATTAATGTTGCTCTGACCTCGGCAATTGGCATCGCCTTTATTGCTTATGCTAAGGAAAATGCAGCTAATACGCCGTCCAGGTACAGTACCTTTAACAGCTTCAGCGAAGTTCAAGAAATTGTGGCTAAGTTGCTGTCCTCTGTGCTACGAACAATCACCTTCAAAAATACTTTTTTTCTAACTGCCCCAAGACGGGTTCTTTTTTTGGGCATTCACGCCATCCTTGTCGTTGTTTTGATAGCCACGATTGCTTATTTAATTCACCGTCTGCGAAAGCACAAATCGCTTACCGTTTCTAAATGGTGCTATCTGTTTCTGCTGAATGCGATCGCGAGTTTAATTTTGCTGCCGCTTTCCAAGTGGGTTTACATTAATGGAGCAAATCTGAGGTATTTTACAGTCAGCTACATTTCCCTTTGGCTAGCCGTTCTTTTCTTTGCAGATGGACTCAAAGGAGCTAACTCTAAACTGATGAGTTTGCTGCTCGTCCTGGTTGCTCTTGCCTCTAGTCTGAGTCTCCCACCTCGAACGTATGCACTCAATGCACCTCAACCTAAAATTCAAGAATTACAGGAATTTCAGGCTCTAGGCAAAGCTGGATTTATCGGTGGATATTGGAGTTCTTATATCCTTTGTACTGTGAATCCGGCTCAGCTCAACTGTACTCCTTTTGATGAAGCAACAAATCAAAGTCCCTGCTTGCCTAACCCTGAGCAGCAGAAAAAAGTGGGTAGAGTACGCTGTCGTCGCTGTACAAAGCGGGTATTCGAGTCTGAAACGATTTACCTGGTTAAAGAGAAATGGCTAGATGAGTTTCCTGAAGAAATTCAGCAGTTTAGGCACTGTTTAGTTAAGGCTGGAGACGCTAAAAAAGTGGGCGATTATACGATCGCTCCTTACCGAGATCGAACCAAAGGCTTAGCAACAGAGCCAGCAATATCCGGCACGCGTAATTAATGTGATGAAGTTTGACGCGCACTGGGGTTTGGTAGATTTCCACAGAGATTTCCACAGGGATTTCCACAGGAATCTTTGCAGGCGCAATTAACGCAGCAAATTATATTTCAAAATGCAATAAATTGCGCGGAAGCCATCTTTCCAGCCAATTTTTTTGCCTTCTTTGTAGGTGCGACCGTAATAGGAAATCCCTACTTCATAGATGCGGCAACCCATTTTGGCGACCTTGGCAGTTACTTCTGGTTCAAAGCCAAAGCGGTTTTCCTCAAGCCGAACTGACTGAATCACCTCGCGCCGAAACGCTTTATAGCAGGTTTCCATATCCGTCAGGTTGATATTGGTCAACATATTGGACAGCAGCGTTAGAAACTTGTTGCCAACCATGTGCCAGAAATAAACCACCCGATGGGGACGACTACCTGCAAAGCGCGAACCAAAAACCACATCGGCTTTATCTGCCAGAATCGGTGCCATCAAATCGGGAAATTCCTGCGGGTCGTATTCTAGATCGGCATCTTGAACCACGACAATATCGCCTGTTGCTGCGGCAAACCCGGTGCGTAGCGCTGCTCCTTTGCCGCGATTGCGCGGGTGATAAATCACCTGAGCGACCTGAGGCTCGATCGTAGATTGCAGCAGTTCTCTGGTTCCGTCGGTTGAGTAATCATCAACAATAATAATTTCTAGCGATTCGATCGGGGCTGCTTTGACGGCTTGCACCACTTTACCGATCGTTCCCAACTCGTTGTAGCACGGAATTACAACTGAAAGCTTCATCACACCCGGCTTTATTGCAATAGGTTTTCAACAGGAATCTCGTGAACTTGAACCAAGTCCTAATCGCTACCCTGCTCTACCAGCAGAATACTCCTGAATGGGCAACTTGACGACTTGATTCTTAAATTATTCCTTTAATTGAACGCGATGAGAGGCTGTTTGAGAAGTTGTGAATCCCCTAAATTGCCCCTGAAATTCTGAATGCTGAGAAACTTTGAAAGTCAGAATGATTGGCTTATTTCCCTCTAGAATGCGTTGGCTTGGAGGGCGGTTCGGCAGTCATCGCTGATCAAGCCCCCTTTGATAACCTTCAGGGTCGATGTAAATTAACAGATTTGAGACAAATCCGAGCAGCTTAAACGGGATGAGCCGAACATGAGCTTCGGTAGGCACAAGCGTCAGCAAATCACGCTGGGTCAGCAAATTCAGATTTTCCTCCTTTGCCCAGAATGTCATGCCGATCGATCGCAAAATCTGGCGAAACACCTGCGGTGGCAGCCAGTGAACCAGCGGCAAAATTGTGTGAAATTCGATCGGATGCCAGCGATTTGGCGTGGTAATACAGCAGACCCGACCCACTCGCAGCAGTTCCTGAATAAAGGCAGCCTGACGCGATCGATCGCCGATATGCTCGATCACCGCAAAGCTCACCACCAGATCAAAACTCTGATCCAGGAAGGGCAGGTCTAGCCCATCTGCCTGAACAAATTTCAACCCCGGATAGTCTTCCTCCAAAAAAGCAGCGTCTTCCACTCCCACGGCAGTAATTTGACCCGAAAACGGATACCACTGCTCAAAAAAATTGCAGTCCTCTCGCCGATCGCAGGTTACTCCCACATCTAGAACCTTCAGACCGGGCGACGGAGGATAAAGCTGGATTAATGCCTCAAACATTTTGCGCCGCATTCGTTGCGAAGTCCGACTCACCAATCCACCCGGATTTGGCTGCACGTAGGGACTGCCCGGAACAGACCTACCTCTAAACCAGCGCGATCGCCACTTGACGTACCTTGCTGTATCTTTTGTCATCGGGCGAATGTTATCGGGCGAAACTGGCGAGATGGGCAAAATTCAGACAGCATCATAACACGAGCGATTCTGGCGATCGTTTGATTGCCCCGCCGGGTCTATTTTGCATTCAACACCTTGCGGAGCACGACCTTATCATTCCCCGTTGGTCAAAGTCTCGAACGCGTACCTCTTCCTGATAGCCGCACTTTACTTAGAATGCCCAAGTACGCTAAAAGTTCGGCAACCCTGACGATCGGTACTATCAGTACTAAGGTATAACCCAAAACCCCGCTCCAAACACCCACTACGACTAATCCCCCAATCACTCAGATTCCGCTAACCGCAGCGATCGCATCCTCAGCCCTCCTCAGGAATCGAATGTGTTGTGCTGGTGCATTTGCTGATTTAGCTCGTCCAACTTGATTTGGAAATCGATAGAGTATTGTTCAATGCGAATCTCATCACCTTGCGTTAAACTTTCCTGCAACTGCCTCATCAAGGTTTCAATTTCCTGACGAAGGCTCGAGGCAAACTGCATCCCAAAGTCTAGAGCTGCCTGCTTAAGCTGTTGTTTCCCTTGTAATACTACAGCTTCGGCACGATCGCGCTTCTCGGTAGAGTCGTGAGTCATGATTTTACTCCAGAGATTTGAAGAATCATCAGGTTATTTTTTCACAGTAATACTCAGATCAGTGGCCGCGTAATGGGTGCCTTAACTTGCTTCTACACTAACTCGAAGAATTCTATAAAAAGAGCTAGAACTTCTACCATGCAAACATTTTGAACATTCGTGATGCGAATGCTTAATTTGTTGATTCGGCTAACCAGCGTGGTAATCGACAATTAAACTAAATTAAAGTTTGTCGCTTTTCCTCCAGCATTCATGCAGATCCACATTGAAACCTTCACCGTTCACAAGCGCGTCCCACTTACCATCAGCCGGGGCACAACCAGCGAAAGTACCAATCTTTGGGTGCGTGTGGAACAGGACGGCATCGAAGGATGGGGTGAAGCATCGCCTTTCTTGGTGGGAGACGTGCCGCAAACAACTGAATTGCTGCTGCAAAATCTGCAAGCCCTTAAGCCGCGCCTGGAAAAATTCACCCCCTTCGATCGCCAGCCCATTGAACGCTTACTCCGCACCGTCACCTTATTCTCAGCTGTCAGAACAGCCGTGGATCTGGCACTACACGACTGGATAGGCAAAAAAGTGGGACTTCCCCTCTGGCAGCTTTGGGGACTCGATCGCCGCAAAATTGTCCCGACTTCAGTGACGATCGGCATTAGCTCACCGGAAGCGGCAAAACAGCGGATGCTGCAATGGATGGACATCACCACGGTAAAAGCGGTGAAGGTTAAACTCGGAAGTCCAGCAGGGGTGGAAGCCGATCGGGCGATGCTGCAAGCCGTGAAAAAAGTTGCCCCCTCGGATGCAAAATGGAGCGTTGATGCCAATGGCGGCTGGACCGTTGATGAGGCGATCGAGATGAGTCACTGGCTCAACGACCAGGGCATTACCTATATTGAGCAGCCCCTCGCTGCCGGGCAGGAAGCCGACTTGCCCCAGGTTTATCGCCGATCGCCCCTGCCGATTTTTGTAGACGAAAGCTGCTTTACCAGCCGCGATATTCCTGCCCTTGCCGATCGGGTCAACGGCATCAACATTAAACTCATGAAGTCGGGCGGACTGACAGAGGCATTGCGGATGATTCACACAGCGCAAGCCTGCGGCTTACAGGTGATGTTTGGCTGCTATTCCGACAGCGCTCTCTCGAACACGGCGGCGGCTCAGCTTGCACCTCTAGCAGATCATTTGGATCTGGATAGCCATTTGAACTTGAAGGATGACCCGTTTGTGGGGGCAACGATGCAGGAGGGCTGTTTGATTCCTTCTGATGCGCCCGGCTTGGGTGTGATTCGCGCCTGATCTGAATTTTTCACTCGATCGCCTTTTCTCCTCATTCTTCTATGCTGAAACCGACCGATCGCATTGCCATTTTGCTCCACGAAGGAACCCAAAGCTCGAAGGGAAAAACCGGAATTTCTCTGCTGCGCTACAGCGAAAACCCGATCGTCGCCGTAATTGATCACGCCTGTGCCGGGCAGTCTTTGCTGCAGTTGACCGGAATCGATCGCGATGCACCGATCGTGGCTTCGACCCAGGAGGCGATCGAATATCAGCCAAATGTGCTGGCGATCGGAATTGCGCCATCGGGCGGAGCATTGCCGGAACCGTGGCGGCAGGAGGTGAAGCAGGCGGTTGCTGCGGGAATGTCGGTAATGAACGGGCTGCATACCTCAATGGCGGATGATCCAGAGTTTCAGGCGTTGCTAAAGTCCGATCAGTGGATCTGGGATGTGCGACGAGAACCTGCGAATCTAGCGATCGGAAGTGGTAAGGCGCGATCGTTGTCCTGTCGGCGGGTGCTGGCCGTGGGAACCGATATGAGCGTCGGCAAAATGTCCACAGGTTTAGAACTGAATCGGCTCTCTCGACAGCGCGGCATTCGTTCCTGTTTTCTGGCAACGGGGCAAACGGGGTTAATGCTGGGCTATGACGGCATTCCGCTGGATGCGATTCGGATTGATTTTGCAGCAGGAGCCGTGGAACAAATTGTGATGCGCCATGGCAATGATCACGAGATTGTCTACGTCGAAGGACAGGGATCACTCCTAAATCCTGGTTCGACCGCAACCTTACCGCTTGTGAGAGGGACACAGCCTACTCACCTGATCCTGGTACACCGGGCAGGACAGCAGCATATCCATAATGTGCCGGATGTGCCAATTCCGCCGCTTGAAAACGTGGTGCGACTTTACGAAACCGTTGCCCATGCCGGAGGTTCCTTTGCTCCAGTTAAGGTAGTCGGCATTGCGCTGAATACGTTTCAACTCAGCGAAAGTGAGGCGAAGCAGGCGATCGATCGAGCCACTTCTACTACCGGGCTTCCCTGCACCGATCCAATTCGCTTTGGCGCAGATCTACTGCTGGATGCGATTTTGGCATGAGAGCTCTACCGTTTTGCACTTCCCCGGTAGATGCGATCGGCTTGCTCTGGAGTAAGCCAGGGGGTGTGACTGCTGCCGTTCGTGGCAGATTGAGCATTCGCGGCGGCTGTCGCTGGGGTAACAGAGGGAGTGCCAGAAACCGCGACGGGTCTCGGGACGGGCTGCGACACAGCAATATTGCTGCCATTCGGCAACTCACAAGCAACAGGTGGAGCACTGGTGGATCTGAAGGTGGCAGGTTGGGGCACATCGTCCGGTAGGTACTGGGCCAGTTGGCTTTGGGGAGCGACGTAGGAATGCGTTTCCGGGTCGTAAGCCAGCACTTCGCCCGTTTCGATCAGGTAGACCCAGCCAAAAATCATCAGCTTGCCCTGGAATAGCCGCGATCGCACGACGGGATAGGTTTTCAGGTTTTCGATCTGGGTGATCACGTTTTCGGCGATCGCAATTTCCAGCATCTCGTCTTTGGTGCGGTTGCTATAGTTTTCCTTCACCAAGCGACGGGTGGCTTCGGCGTGGCGCAGCCAGTCATAGACCAGCGGCATTTCTTCTTCCAGGCTGCCTAATTGCAGTAAGCCTTTCATTGCGCCGCAGTGCGAGTGTCCGCAGATGACGATTTGGTCAATGTCCAATGCGTGAATCGCGTATTCGACCGCTGCCCCTTCGCCGCCGTTGGCTGCACCATAGGGAGGAATAATGTTTCCCGCGTTGCGAATCACAAACAAATCGCCCAGATCGGTCTGAGTCAGCATCACCGGATCGATGCGCGAGTCTGAGCAGGTGATAAACAGCACTCTGGGATCTTGCCCCTGAGAAAGCTGTTCAAACAACTCCCGGTGAGTCGAAACGTAGCTGTCTTTGAATTCGCGCAGCCCTTGAATCAGCTTTTTCATCGCAATCCTTCCCTTCCCGTCCGATTGATCAGGCGATCTGTAGTGACCTTTATTGATTGTCTCCCAAAAGCTTGTCGATACTTCATGAAGAAGCGATCGATCGCCCTCAAGACTGTTGACGTTCTCTAATCACAGCAATAACCGGACTTAATCCACCAGTCCTACCTGAGCGATCGCCTTTTGAAGCGGTTCTAGCAGCGGCTCGACATAGCTTTGCCAGCCCACCACGATCGTCTGACGGTGTGCCAGGGTGTCTAGCTTCACGGCATCGGGGGTAAACCGGAGCGGGTTGCCTGCCAGATCGCAGCACACCAGTCCTGCCGCCTTTGCCATTGCCAGCGGTCCTGTAGTATCCCAGAGCTTGACGCGGCGATTGAGATAGAGATAGATTCCTGCCTCGCCGCCAATTACCCGCAGCACCTTCAAACCAAAACTGCCGATATTGTCGAACTTTGCCGCCGGAATCTGCTGCTGAATCGCTTCCCCAAAGCGGCGCTGATCTTTGTAGCCCAGCAAAATCAGACAGTCATCAATCGTCGGGGGAGCGGGTTCCTTCGGCACAAGCGGCACTGCTGCCCGATCGCCTACCACTTCAAATAAGCCCCAATCTTTGCCGCCGTAGTAAAGCCGATCGAAGGCGGGCGCACCGACCCATCCGGCGATTGGCTGATGCTGCTCTAGCAGGCCCACCATCACGGCATAGTGCTGCTTGCGCTGAATAAAATCGTCGGTTCCATCCAGCGGATCGATCAGCCAGAACGGACCCGACTGCTGCGAAAACACCTGCCAGGACTGAGCATTTTCCTCGGTAATAATCCGATCGCCCGGAAACAGCGACATTAATCCGGATGCAAGCTTGGCATCGAGGGCGCGATCGACTGTGGTAACGTAATCTGCCACCCCTTTTTCATAAACTTGAAACGGTTCGGCTGCCATTTTCAGAGCCATCTGTCCACAGTCGCGAATTAAACTGTGAATGCACTGGATTTGGTGCGGGGTAAGCTGCATGGGTTAGAAGCTCTGTTGTACATATTGCAGAATACCGCGAACGATCGCCTGTGCCATGGTGCTGCGGAAATTGCGATCGGCGAGAAGGCGGGCATCTTCTGCACCTGTGACAAACCCTACCTCGACCAAGGCAGCGGGCATTTGCGTGTTTCGCAGCACATAGAAGCGGGCAGATTTGACCCCCCGACTCCGCATTCCCGTTGCCTCAATGATGCTGTTCTGAATCGCCTGCGCCAGCACCCGCCCGCTGTCGGAATAGTAGTAGGTTTCTGCACCGTTGACATCGGGACGGCTCAAGCTGATAGAGTTAGCGTGAATGCTGACAAACAAATCGGCTCTGGCACGGTTTGCTAGACTAACGCGTGGCTGCAAATCGATTTCGCGCTCATCTGTGCGGGTCATTAGCACCTCAACGCCCTGCCGTTGCAGCAGCTCTGCCACCTGTAGCGAAATATCCAGCACGATATCGGTTTCACGAATACCTCCGATGCCGACTGCCCCCGGATCGCGTCCGCCGTGCCCTGGATCGATCGTGATCGTAATTCGACTATCGCTAACGTTGGGCAAAGGGGCAGGGGTTCTAGGGCTAGATGGGGTGGAACCTGCTGGAATTCGTCTGCCCTGCAAACTGAGGGCGACCGTTTGCTGCACCGATCGCAATTCGCCAATCACAATCCCCGCTGCTGGAAGAAACTGGATCACCACGGTCGTTGGGTCACGCTGCTCGGCGCGAAACCGTAGAACCGGGCTATTTTGCTCCAGCCGGGGTTGGGCGGTGTTATCGGCTAATCTGGCGTTGGGAATGACGATTTGATACTCTGCCGTGGTACGATTCCAGCCGCTCTCCAGATTGGTCAGCGATCGATCGGCGCGAATTACAAGCTGTCTGCCGCTATCTGCGAAGTCAATCCCCTGAATGGTGGCGGGTTGATCGGGGGCAGAACGGGTAAGCGATCGAGAGCTGTCGGGACGCTGGGCAGCCGTGATCGAATGGATGGGAATCAGCGCAACGCCGCCCGAACCGGGAGAAAGGCGCCAGTCGGTATCGTTCTGACTGAGAATGAGCGTCACCGTGACATTGGGCGAATCTCCTGCCGCCTGATCCACCTGGATCTGCTCGACCCCGTAGCGATCGATTTCGATCTGACGCTGACTGAAGCTTGGAGAAAGGGCAGTATTCGGCAGTTGCAGGATGAGCCTGCGGCGATCGTCTTCCCATCGCTGCCGGATCTGCGGCGTTTCGCCCCCAGTTCGCAAAAAGAACCCATCTGGCGTGACCCGCAATTCTTCAAGCTGGGACGCAGCGCGAAAATTTCCTTGATTTTCTTGCTCCCCTTGCTCCCCGGATGCGTTTGCGATCTGGACAGGCTGCGGCATCTGAACAGTCCACTGGGTCGGCGAGGCTCCCCGGACGCGCACCTGCTGCGGATCGATCGTGTAGCCGGGGGCAAACTGAATGACGATGCGAGTCGTCTGTCCATCAAATTGGGCAATCCGAAGCGACTGAATCGCGCCTATTTCAGATTGAGTGACGGCAGGGCGATCGAGCCGGGTTTCGGGCAAATCGATCACCAGGCGACTGGGGTTTGCCAAAAGCTGCACTCTGGGCTGCACATCATCATCGGTAGTAAAGCGCAGTGTGGGACTGTCTGTACTGCGGTTCAACTGCCAGGATTGCAGCCTGCCTGCTTCGGCGGGAGAAGACAACAGCAGGACACCGACCATGCCTGCCAAACCAGAAAGAAGCCAGGAAGATTTCACGAATTCAGATCCTCGATCGTCTCAAACGGAAAAAGCTTACTAAAGCGACAGTACCCTATTGCCCGTACAAATCGCGTAACTAAACGGGGAGCATCAGCCGGACTGGCTGCACTTGAGACGGTCACTTGGGCGAGTTCGTTCCGCTAGTTTGTTTACGTATGGTTGCGAAAGCTGCCCTGCCCAGAGATCCTACCAAAAAAATAAAACCCCCCAGTACGAAACCGGGAGGCGATAATCAGGGTGCATCTACCAAATAACTCTTCGGTCGAAAATTGCCCTGATCAGGATGATTTCCAAACTTGATTTAAAGATTGCCAGGCTGCTGCCGCTTCAGAAACGCTCCGTTGCGATCGACATATCGCCACTTGTTGCCCATTTGCACCCAGGCAAGCCCTTCCCGAAAAGAACCGACATTCTCAAACTGCGCCGCGATTATGATTTGGCCTGTGCGATCGATAAAGCCCATTTTGCCGTTTTGCCGCACGGCTGCCAGCCCTTCGGAAAAATCTGAGGCAAGCTCAAACTGGGGCGCGATCGCCATTTGTCCGGCATGGTCTACATAGCCCCACTGGCTGCCCACCAGCACGGCTGCCAGCCCTTCGGAAAAATCTGAGGCAAAGTCATACTGAATGGGGACGATCGGCTTGCCCTGCTGATCGATAAACCCCCACTGACTGCCCTGCCGCACCCGTCCGCGCCCTTCTGAGAAGCTAAATGCTCCGTCAAACTGGGGTGCGATCGCGATGTTGCCCTGTGGATTGATGTAGCCCCATTTCTCGCCCGCCTTCACCACCGCGAGAGCTTCAGAAAAGCTCCAGGCATCGGCAAACTGCGGGGGAATAATCCAGGCTCCGTCTGGCGCGAGGTAGCCATACAAATTGGTCAGCTTTGCCGCCGCTCTCCCTTCGGAAAAGTCTGTCGCCAGCGTATATTGTGGATCGATCGCCAGCGTCCCGTCTGGATTCAAATAGCCGTAAGCTCTGCCCGTTCGCACCACTGCCCGCCCTTCTGAAAAGGGATTTGCGCTGGCATACTGCGGATCGATCACGATGTTGCCCTCCCGATCGATAAAGCCATACAAATCTGCCGTCCGCACCACCGCTCGTGATTCGACAAACGGCGCGACGCCATCCAGGGTTTCATCGGTCTGAATGACGACCTGCCCGGTGCGATCGATAAAAGCATAGCGATCTTTGATCCGCACCACTGCCAGCCCTTCTGAAAAATTAGAGGCAGCATCAAACTCTAGAATGTCTGAATTCATCGCGATCGTCTCAGCGTTTCCTTCGCTATTGTCTCCTTCGCTGGTGCGAATTCGAGGCAAATAATCAGACGATAAATGATCACGCCGCGCAGCATCACGCTCAACAATATAGAGCAACGGGTCTGAAAGGTCTGAGTGGCTGAGCGTTTCGATCTTTTGATAGCCGATCGCCAGCAAACCTGCACCAGCGACAAGCCAAACCCAGGCAGGAAAAGACAGACGCATTTTAGTGGGGGAGGAGCAGGGAATGTATTCCCATGCTAAAGCTATTCTGAAGAATGAAACTGTCTGTATTCACACGAGTTAATCTTGCCAGCTACCTTCACGACCCATTCAAACCCGACCTATGCCCTTGCCCTGCATACTGCCAGCTCCGATTTTGGTTTAGCGATCGATAATTTTCAGGGCGATTACCCCAAAGAGGGAACAGCTTCGCATCGGCGCAGCCAAACCTGGGACTTAGGGCGCGATCTCTCCACGCATTTGCACGTTTACTTGCAGGAATTCCTCTTGCCGCAAACCTGGCGCGATTTGATGTTTCTTGCGGTGGCAAAAGGTCCGGGAGGCTTCACAGGCACTCGCATCGGGGTCGTCACCGCCCGAACCCTGGCACAACAGCTCAACCTACCGCTTTTCCCCATTTCAACCCTTGCTGCCGCAGCCTGGGCAAATCGACCTTCTTTGACCGATGAATCCTCACAACCGATCGATCTGGCGATCGAGATGCCCGCTCAACGGGGGGAAGTGCATACAGCAATCTATACCGTTTCTTCAGCAGCTTCAGGACTTCAACCAACCTTGCAGGATTGTGTGCAGGCGATCGACTCCTGGCAGAATTTTCTCGATCGCTGGGAACGTCCCTACAAGCTAATCAAACTCGAAGACGGACTTGGCGCAACAGCTCCGGCTCTGTTAGAACTCGCTTATCAGGAATGGCAGAAAGAAGAACGTCCTCATTGGGTAGAGGCAGTTCCGTTTTATGGTCAAAGTCCGGTGAGAGAATCAGAGCGATAAAATACAAACGATCGCCCTATCGCTCCTGATAACGATGGTTGATACCCCTTCTCAGCAGAAAGTCACCCCTCCGATGCAGATTCCACCCCTGGAAAGCGGCGATCGTCTGACTCGTCATGAGTTTGAGCGTCGCTATGAGGCAATGCCCCACCTGAAGAAAGCTGAACTGATCGAAGGAGTTGTGTACGTGCCCGCTGCTCTAAGATTTCGGAGTCATGGTCAACCGCATGGGAATTTGATGACCTGGCTGGGCGTTTACCAAGCATTCACACCCAAGGTTCTAATCGGCGATAATCCAACGGTTCGCCTCGATCGGGATAATGAACCTCAGCCGGATGCAGTTTTATTAATTGAGGAAAGCGCAGGCGGGCAAGCTCGGCTCAGTCCTGATGACTATATTGAGGGCGCACCCGAACTGGTCGTTGAGGTGGCAGCAAGCAGCGCATCGATCGACCTGGGAGACAAAAAGCGAGCATATCGCCGGAACGGCGTTCAAGAATATCTAGTCTGGCAGGTGTTCGATCGCAAGATTGATTGGTTTCAGTTAGAGGACGATGATTATTTATCGCTGGCGATCGATGAGCAGGGCATCATTCAGAGCAGCGTATTTCCTGGCTTGTGGTTAGCGACCTCTGCCTTACTCAACGGAGAAATGCAGCAGGTTTTAGCCGTCTTGCAGCAGGGCATTAATTCAGAAGAACACCAGCAATTTGTGCAGCAACTTGCCCAGGCGCGTTAAGGCGGGATAGAAGAATTTAGCACTGCTTCATCTTTAGAAACACTTTCATACCAGACGGAAGCATCCGAACGGATCAGGTTTGAAGTCAATCTCCTGCTTGGTCACAGCATCCATGCCGTTGATGAAGCGAAATGATGCATTAGTGAAGCGTAACGCATCCTACTAGCTGACTCACCAATCAAGAAGAACTGTTCTTCATCTTGTTCTACTTCAAGTGTTACCCAACGTTTGACTTAGCAGGCATGATCTTTGATATACACCGCTACCTTAAGCTTAAGTAACAAGAAATGTTGCGTTTCTCTACAAAGAAGCTAGGTTGCGGATTTCTTGGATTTGCTGTATTGCTCTTGGTGGGAAACACTTATGGTAAATGGGAGCTTCTAACTTTATTGCATGGCAAAGAGGTTGATGCCCTGCTTCGAGCAAATTCAGATGAATGGATGCTGCCTCCAGAGTTCTCTAGAGTAGTCGAGTATGACGACCACCGAATCGTTGCGTTTATGGTCGAAACTGGTGCACAAGATATGCTGGTTGAGTTTAAGAAGGACTCACAGGGGAATTGGGAACGTTCCCGTTATCGTCGATGTATTGTTTCTAATGGAACACCGGGTTGCTTTTTTCCGTGGTATTCGCTCAGGGGGCTAGAGCAGGTAATCTTCAGGTGAAGAGATCTCGTAGGATGCGTTGGCGACAGCGTAACGCATGATTTAATCTTCGCAAAACTTACAGAACACGCTCGTTCGTCAGCCGAAGCAGGACGGGTTTTGGTTTGTCGTGGTGGTGTTGTCAGCGGCAACGGGGTCAAGTTCGCTGCTAGTGAGGATGCCGGGTCGATCGTGACGGAGCCTTCCCTGGTCCCAAAGCCCAGCAGATCGAAGTAAAGGGTGGCGAGGGTATTGGGTTCAACCCCGGTCAGGTCTACGGTAACGGTGCGGGTGTTGTTGGGGTTTTGCCGCACAGTGACACCAGTGCCAGCGAAGGTATCACCGCTCTGTTGCAGGTTGAAGAAGGCATCGGTGTTGCTGAGTCCGCTGATTGAACGGACGATCGGGGTGAGGGTGCGGGCATCAAGCAGGGCGGCTTCAAAGGCATCGCCGGGAGCGTTGTTGCTGCTGTCAAGGTCGGTGCTGACCAGGGTGAATTGCAGTGCTTTTGCGCCTTCGGGAATGAGGAAGGCCTGGGAGAAGTTGGTCAGGAGCGGGGAGTCTTCGCGCAGGACGGCTTGACCTGCAAGGACTTGTGCTGCTCCACGGGTATCCCAGCCAGTGGGGGAGTCGAAGCTGCCGTTCTGAATGCCGATCAGTGCCGGAGCCGTCAGCGGTGAGGTCAGACTCAATTCCCCTGCTCCCTTGCTCCCCTGCTCCTCTGCCCAGGCACGAATCGTTTCCAGAATTTTCAAATTGAGGGCAGAAGGAAGTTTACGAACACCGGGGGCGAGGGTGGTGTTCATCAGGTCGTGGGGGAAGAAGCGGGAGTCGAGGTGGGAGCGATCCGGAGTGAGGGGAGCAGTGAAGCCGTTGCCGACAAAGGTGGGTGTGCCGTTGATCGTTTTGACATGGGCATCGAATCCGGCATAGCCGTTGATGAAGCCTGCGAGGTGGGCGGTTTCGTGGAGAATGGTGGTGAGCAAGTCGTAGCGACCGAAGGCAGCGGAGCCGGGGGTGGCGCGGAAGGCAGTATCGATGAGGGTGGTGGAGAATTCGCTGTTGTCCCAGGGAGTGGAGTCGATAAACCAGCCTAAGCCATTGCCGTCAATGTCAAGGGTGAGGGTGCCGGAGGTGGGGCGACCTGTAGAGTCGTAGCTGGTGAGAGAGGCTTCTGCGAGTTGACCAGATGGGAGATCGGTAATTTTGAAATTAAGGTTAAATGGAGTCGTCTCTCGAAGGAATTCTGTCCAGGTAGGGACAGTAGTGTTTTGGAGACTGAAGTTGTGACTGCTGAGGAATTGTTGCAACGCTACGCTGCTGGAGAAAGAGACTTTAGCGGAGTCAACTTGCGAGGAGCCAAGTTGCAGGATGCCGAGTTGAGAGGTATTAACCTGAACGGGGCTGATTTGAGTGGGGCTGATTTGAGTGGGGCTGATTTGAGTGGATATGGATATGCCCAAAGGATCGAGCCTGCTTACAGTGATCTGTCCGATGCCAACCTGAGAAATGCTAACTTGAGTTGGGCTAACCTTGAATTCGTCGATTTCAATAGATCTGACTTGAGCGGGGCTGACTTGAGCTTCGCTAACTGTGAAGGCACTTACTTTAATGACTCCATTCTGATAGGTGCTGACTTCACCAACGTCAAAGGAGGATATAGTCTGGACGGTGCTGATACTGGGTTCGATATGGAGTCCTAAATGATTAGCAACTTCAGGTTCAGCCATTAAGTTAGCAGTGCGATCGTAGATCTTGTAGGATGCGTTAGCGATAGCGTAACGCATGACCCAAACCCCGAAACACCCACCCCAAAACGATAACAACCCTTAGCGCAACATTCCCCTCATCCATCGCCCCCTTCCAAAAACGGCACCCATTCCCCCTACATCCCCCAATCCTTCGAGTACACCCCCTGCGCCACAAAGCGGTGAAAACTCGAATACTGCCAATCCACTGCCCGCTCGCATAACCCATGCCGCACCGGGTTGTAATGAATATAATCACAGTGCCGCGCAAAATCCGCCTCATCCCGAATCGTATGCTCCCAAAAGCGTCGCTGCCAAAGATTGCCCTCCTGCCGCTTCTGCCGCGATTCACTCCGGCTTGCTTGCACCCCCAGCAAGTCTGACCCCTGCCGCGTCACCTCGCTTTTAATCAATCGCCATCGCGTTGCATAATCGCTATCATTCGGCGGCAATGTCCAAATACAATGCAAATGGTCAGGCAACAGAACGATCGCCTCGATCGTAAATGGATATTTGGCACCAACCTTGAGCAAAGCCGAGCGTAGGAGCGATCGGGCAATCTCGCTACAGAGCCAGGGCTGTCTTTGATGCGTGACCTGGGTAAAGAAATACGTGCCGCCTGCAATTTTGCTTCTGCGGTAGTAGGGCATAGCGTAGGGCGGTTGCTTCGCAGTTCCCCCTTCGGGGTAATCGGGTTTCGTGGAGGAGTATTCCCTGATTCAGCAAATCACGCTTAATTTAATGGGTGCGGACGGTTGAAGAGGCTTTGCAGTTGAGGGCACTCCACAATGGGAAATCATGCGTTACGCTGACGCTAACGCACCCTACGGTACTCAGACCCTAATCCCTTCTAACGCTGCGTATTACGCGGATCAAGCGCATCCCGCAAGCCATCCCCCAGCAAATTAAATGCCAGCACTGTCAGCACAATCAAAATGGCAGGTGACCACACCAGCCACGGCTGCAGCACCAGAATCGAAGCATTAATTGCCAGCGACAGCATATTGCCCCAGGACGGATCGGGCTGCTGAATCCCTAACCCGATCAGGCTCAAAATTGCCTCCGCCACAATAAAGCTCGGAATCGCCAGCGTTGCCGAAATAATCACATAGGTCGCGGTTTGCGGCAGCACATGGCGCAGGATGATATAGAGCGGTCTGCCACCCATCACCTTTGCCGCCTGCACATATTCGCGCTGCTTCAGCGAAAGCACCTGCCCGCGAATTACCCGCGCCAGACCTGACCAGCTCACAAAAGACGTAATCAGCGTAATCAGCAAAAATCGCTGCGAGCTGGTCAATCCCGGAGGCAAAACCGCCGCCAGTGCCACCAGCAGATAAATCGCCGGAATCGTCATCAGCACTTCCACGATGCGCATCAGCACAGCATCGGTAACGCCGCCAAAATAGCCCGAAATGCCGCCCACCAGCAGTCCTAGCGGAAACGAAATCAAAATCCCTACTAGTCCAATACTGAGACTCACCCGCCCACCGTAAATCAAACGGCTAAATTGATCGCGAGCGGCTTCGTCGGTTCCCAATAGATTTAGCCTGCCCAGACCTGCTGTGCCAAACAGGTGCAAATTCCCTGGAATGCCGGGAAACAGCTCGACTTCCTCAATTTGAGGATTCGTGAGGGAGAATCGTGTCGGTAAGGGCAGCTTGACTTGCAAAAAGCGGTACTCATCGCCCTGCACAAACGGCCGCACCGGAGAGGGCTGACTTCGATCGACCTTCAGCAAGCGATCGCCCGTTTTAAGCTCGACCGGACCCTGCGTAGTGGGGTAGACGTGCGGACCGATAAACTGTCCCTGCTCATTGCGCCAGTAGATTTGCGTTGGCGGCAGCAGCGATCCGTCAGCTTGCGAAGCATAAGGATCGTAGGGCGCAACAAACTCAGCAAGAATCACTACCAGATAAAACAGCAGCAGCACCAGTGCGCCAAACCGCGCCAAACCGTTATTTTTTAGCTTGTGCCACCAGCTCATAGCAGTCCCTCCAGTCGCCGCCGAATTTGCTCTAGCTCAGACATGGGCATTTCTGATTCTGCTTCAGCCGGCTCACCCGGAGTTCCATCTTCCTGCCATTCGGGTTGTTCGATACTCGATTCGGGCGGCATCAGCAGCGTTCCTTCAGGAACCAGCCTACAGTCGTAGTCTGCGTCTTGACAGATTTCCTCAATCTCTTCCGAATCAAGCGCCTCAACGTTGGGATTGGGGTAATCTTGTGCTTCTAGCAGTAGCCCAAATCGCGTTGCGTCGTCTTCAGACTCAAACATGAGAACGGTGTTTCGATCGCCTATCCTCAGCGTATGAATTCCCTCTTCGTTGGTTTGAGCATTCAGAAACAGTAAAACAAAAACACGCATAGCGATAAAAGCGATCGAGTTTGGATAATAGACGTTGGGCTAAGGATAATTCTAAGTTTTTGCCCTTTGTTTTGGCTGAATTCTGACCGAAAAGTTTTTATCGCTGGCTTGTCTCCGTATGCTTCGCAGTTTCCCCAAAGCGTATCGCCCATGAATCTCCCCACCTGGATTACGGTTTCTCGTTTGCTGGGTGTGCCGCTGCTGCTGGTGCTGCTGGCTCATCCGATCGATCGCACTCGCTGGATCGCCCTGGCAATTTTTCTGCTGGCAGCCGGAACCGACTGGCTCGACGGTTATCTGGCGCGGCGGCTCAATCAAGTCACCGACCTGGGAAAATTTCTCGATCCGCTGGTCGATAAACTGCTGGTGCTGGCTCCCCTGCTGTCACTGGTCGAACTGGGACAGGTTCCCGCCTGGGGGGTGTTTCTCATCCTGGCACGCGAACTGACGATCGCAGGCTGGCGCGTTAACCAAACCCAAATCTCTGGGGCAAACCTCTGGGGCAAACTCAAAACCGTCACCCAAATTGCGGCGATCGCCCTCCTAATTGCTCCGCTTCCGGCTGCCTGGACTTCCGTTGCGCTGGCTGCTTTCTGGCTGGCGGTGATTCTAACGCTGATTTCAGGCGCGATCTATCTGCTGCCGCAGCCCAAGTAGAGCTTCGCTGATACGGCAGGGCGATCGGGCGATCGTCATGCGCCTGTCACAATTAAAGAAACCGAATTAAATACTTTATCCAACTTACTCTATCCGCTAATGACTTCACCGCCGATTCAGTGGTATCCGGGGCACATCGCTAAAGCCGAGAGAGCCCTGCAAGAACAGCTCAAAAAAGTGGACGTGGTGCTGGAGGTGCGCGATGCCCGGATTCCGTTGGCAACCTGTCATCCGCAGGTCTCGCAGTGGATCGGCAGCAAAGAGCGCGTGCTGATTCTCAATCGCGTTGATATGATTCCGCAAATCGTGCAGCAGGACTGGACGAAGTGGTTTCGCGCCGCAGGCGAACAGCCCTATTTCACCGACGCCCATGGGGGACAGGGCATCTCCGGCGTAGCGCAGGCAGCCCGACAGGTGGGCGCAAAAATCAACCAGCGCAGACACGATCGTGGAATGCTGCCCCGTCCAGTTCGTGCAGTAGTGATCGGCTTTCCCAATGTGGGTAAGTCTGCCCTGATTAACCGATTGCTCAAGCGGCGTGTCGTCGAGAGTGCCCGTCGAGCCGGAGTAACTCGCCAGCTTAAGTGGGTGAGAATTTCCGACGAACTGGAATTGCTGGATGCACCGGGCGTATTGCCTTCCCGCTTAAACGATCAGGACGCTGCCCTGAAGCTTGCCTTTTGCGACGATATCGGCCAGGCTGCCTACGATAATCAGCGGGTTGCGGCGGCTTTGGTCGATCGGATTAAGCAAATTCTTCACCAGTCGCCTAACCTATTTGCAGAAGAACCGTTGCGCGATCGCTACACCCTCGCCCTCCAACCGCGCACCGGAGAGAGCTTTGTTGCTGATCTGGCAGAAGCGCGGTACCAGGGAGACAAAGAGCGGGCAGCCAATCAGATTCTCAACGATTTTCGTAAAGGCATTTTGGGAGCAATTCCACTGGAACTGCCGCCTGCGATCGACTCAACAGCCTTGAATTCTCTGACTACTGGTTTGGATTGACCCCATCTTCGGGGAAGACCCATTTAGGCTGGGATGCGGTCGTGCGGCGACGGAGCGATTCTTCCGCGATCGCCAGCATTTGATCGAGAGACGTTTCTTGAATAAACCTGGAAGCCTTTTCGCGGTGCTCTTTGTT
Organism: Leptolyngbya sp. ST-U4; assembly: GCF_039962215.1. Classification (NCBI taxonomy): domain Bacteria; kingdom Bacillati; phylum Cyanobacteriota; class Cyanophyceae; order Leptolyngbyales; family Leptolyngbyaceae; genus Leptolyngbya; species Leptolyngbya sp. ST-U4. The sequence goes on along the minus strand of NZ_JAMPKZ010000008.1, from coordinate 99,615 downwards.
GGGACATTGAGCATCGCCCAGAACGCAGCCATTCACACAGGCTTCAGCGCAGTTGATTTGAGTCGGATTCATTCAGTGTTCTCCTCTTAAATTCACCAAACTCCCTTTGGCAGCAGTTCTGGCTCATTTCAATTAATTTGACAGATCCTGAACTCCGCCAACCCCAAATAGCGAACCCCCTGCGGGGTAATCTCAAACCGACAGGGCAACACCTCTACCCCACGATCGATCGCCTGACGCAAAAGCTGCCCATAAACCGGATCAGCCTGATCGCCCGGTGCAAACTGCGTGCAGTCGCCGCGATTAATGAAGTACAGCATCACCGCCCGTGCCTGCGGAGTCAGAGCCATCAGCTCTTGAAGGTGTTTCTGTCCTCTCGTGGTTACGGTATCAGGAAACAAAGCGAGCGTCCCTCGTGCCCAGGTCGTATTTTTCACCTCGATAAAAATCGGTCGAGCGGTATTTTCGCCAGTTAAAAGGAAGTCGATCCGGCTCTTTTTATCCTGTCCATAGGGAACTTCTCTTTGAATCTGGTCATATTCTCCCACCTCCGGCAAAAGCCGGGCGGTTAGCAGCGACTCAATCACGCGATTTGGCATAGCTGTATTCGTACCCGCCCAAACCCTATCCTCAACCTCGATTAGCTCCCAGGTGTAGGGCAGCTTGCGCGTCGGGCTATTGCTTATCGAAACCATCACCCGATTTCCTGGTAAACAGACCCCGGTCATTGGACCTGTGTTCGGGCAGTGGGCGACGATCGTTTCTCCGGTATCCAGCTCGATATCGGCAAAAAAGCGTTTGTAGCGTTTGATCAGTGTGCCGGGAAGCAGGGGCGGAAAGGGATAAATCCAGTCAGCAAGAGGCATAGGAACAGGAATAAACAGAGAAACGGGCTTGAGCGGCGATCGAAGTCGTGGCAGAAGTGCTTTAGCCCCCTAAAATTTTTATAAACGGGGACTTTAGAGACAGCAAATTTACTTCAAACTCAGGAGCAAGAAGCGATTTGGGAATTTACTGTACATCTAAACCTTTCCTTCTGGGTCGAATCGGATTGTCGAATCTGATTATCCACGCTTTAAGCCTCCTTTCCCTGCCAGAAAACCTCAAACCATTAAGATAAAGGAGAGCCAGGCAGTCTGATTGGCGTTTGTGGAGCGATCGATCACGATGCAAGCACCGTCCCAGGGGTTCAGGCTAGAAGAGTTTTTGCAGCTTCCAGAAACTAAACCTGCCAGCGAATATATTGACGAGTAAACGTGACTGAAACCCATTCCCTCATTTTGGCTCCCTGGCGGGCTGCTCTCACAGGCGCACTGCACCGCAATCGATCGCTAATCTACTCTCGCTATGCCCAGCTTGCCACTGTCCGATCTTCACCAACGCGATCGTCCCCTTCCGAAAATGGCTCAGGCGCGAGTTATCGTCCTGCTAATCGCACCGTCGTGTTTCGCGGCTTTCTGGACGACATGAATCAGCTTAAGTTTATTACCGACGATCGCAGCGATAAGACTGCCCAAATCGAGCAGAATCCGTGGGGCGAGCTGTGCTGGTATTTTCCCAAAACGCGAGAGCAGTTTCGTCTGCTGGGAACGTTGACGATCGTTCGGGCAGATTTTGACGATCGTACTTTGGTGCAGGCACGGCAGACCCAATGGCAGGATTTGTCAGATGCAGCTCGATTACAGTTTACCTGGGCAGCTTCGGGACAGTTACGAACTGCCGAAAGTGATTTTACTCCGCCGCCACCTGATGCGATCGAGCCTCCGCCTAACTTCTGTTTGCTGCTGCTCGATCCGGTTCAGGTCGATCATTTGCTGCTACGCGGCGATCCTCAAAATCGCTATGTTTATCAGAAAACGAACGACGAATGGACCAAGGAAGAAGTGAATCCCTGATGTAGGCTCCAGGAACCTATCGGGAAAGTGTTCAATCGCCTGTCGTGGGATTGCCTAGAGCTTGAAATTCTCCTAAATCCCCGAACCGTCGAGAAATTGCTCGATGATCTTGTCGTTGAGGCGACAGCTTGTTGTTACGGGAACGCGAGTGGAATCTTCAACCTTCACTTCAACTTTAGGCTGTGGGGCAGGAGGCTGTAATGCCTGTACCTGCTGTTCAAGTGCCTCAATCCGATCGAGTAATGCCCGGATCACCTGCGCTTCGGAGTCGGGTAGCTGACCGTGATCCAGCGGATCAACTCGTTCGCCTGCGCGATACACAATGCGTCCTGGAATGCCGACAACAGTGCAATCAGAAGGCACATTTCGCAGCACGACTGAGCCTGCGCCGATGCGGACATTATTGCCAATCTCGATATTGCCCAGCACCTTTGCCCCGGCTCCAACGACCACATTTTCGCCCAGAGTGGGGTGGCGTTTGCCGCTCTCTTTGCCCGTGCCACCCAAGGTGACACCCTGATAAATCAGCGCATAGTTGCCGACGATCGCCGTTTCGCCAATCACCACGCCCATCCCGTGATCGATAAAGACGCCCTGACCGATTTGTGCACCAGGGTGAATCTCAATCCCAGTCAGGAAGCGGGCAATGTGGGAAATCAGACGGGGAATAAACGGGATGTTCAGCTTATACAGCCGATGGGCAAACCGATGCAGCAGCAACGCCTGAAGACCGGGATAACAAAACATCACCTCCAGCCAGTTTCGTGCCGCAGGGTCACGATCGAAAATGATGCGGAAATCAGCCGTGAGCGAAGCAATCGCAGGATTTAGCACAAGCAGCTACCCCGGTTCCAAAAAATCTTTCAAGTTTAAAGGCTAATACATTTTGAGAACGGTTGGATGAGATGCAGGTTATGGAGAGATGAAATTTGCCGATAAAGGATATCCAATCGCGAATGAATCCTACGCTCGATCCTTCAACGCCGATCGCAGACTTTGAAGCTCGGTTAAAATTGCCCGCAGCAGATCGTGGGTGACGTTTTCGCTGGGCTGCTGCACCTCGATCGTCACTTGCTTGATGCCCAGCACATCCTGAGCAAAACGAGCGACTTCGTTGGGGTGAAACAAAAGCGGATCGTCTTTATTCACCCGCAGTTCCGGGTTAAGCTTCCGCGCATCGTAAGACGGATTGAGGTCAGAAGGATTAGTGTTGGCGTAGCGATAGACCGATGCTCGCGATCGATTCAGCGCCTTTTGGACTGCTTCCACCGTCATTAGTCCCTGAGCCGTCGCCTGAGCGTTTAATTGAGCATTCAACAAGTCGTCCATGAATTCACCCTTACCGAGGCAGTTCTTATGCTGCGATTAGCCTGTCCTAGTCTAAGACAAAAATCGCGGCTGTGTCAGGCAGTTGGATAAGTTGCTGATTTCTAAACTGTTCTGTTTTTGAGTGAGCAGGAATATATTGGGTGAGCGGAAATAAGGCGAACAGAGCCAGCCTATTCCTGGTTTAGCCCCAAAAAATCGATCGCCGCTTCCAATCGAGAAGAATATTTTTCAGCTAGCTTTTCAAAAAACAGAGCATTGCCGTTGTGAGGGTGAAGGCAGTTAAGCCACGCTTGCGCTTGTTGTGCGATCGCTTCTTGCCGCTGTTTTTCGGGCTGACGAGTTTCAGAATTTGTCGTGTGGGACGGTTCGAACTGGGGTGCTGGTAGTTGCTTCGAATTCAGCCAGGAGATAATCGATCGGCTTAACCGCAGAAGATTCAATCGGCGGCAGCGGGTTTGAAGATGAGGACGATCGCGCTGCTTCGCCTTGATCAAGCTGCTTTAGTAGCTCATCGATCGGGTCTGCCATATTCCAGATCACATTCTTCAGGTGAATGAATCTATCATTGCTTACGTTGTTTGAATCGACAATTCTTTTGAAGGCTCCTAAACCAGGAAACTGCTCCGGAATCAGGCTTTTGCCCAGAATTAACGTTAACCAGTGCGTTAGTTGAAATTAGCAGCGACTAGTGGCCTAGGCTATCCATGTAACGTTCCCAGCGTTGTCTTTGCTCATGCCTGTACCAGAGGAATGAATTTATTCCTCCCCAAAATCCTCCAATCGCCCAACCGGGAAGCCAAAGAACGAAGAGAATAAAAAGAAAATATGCCCCTTGTCCGAACGGATTTTCTGTATCTCCAGAATTTTTGTACAAGGTAGGCGCGAAGGCAGATGCTAAGGCGACTCCTATGATTCCGCTTGCTGCTAGTCCAAGGAATGTACCAACCAGCATGATTCCTCCCAAGCTGAATGCTTGTTTGACCGACCACCTGATTGACCAATTGAAGAAAGCATTCACACAGCTCAATATCACCGCAATTACCCCCACAATGAAAGCAATTGCCAGACCTAATGCTGCCTGCAATAGCAACACGTATGCTGTCACTACAAAGGTAGATTGAGGATTAGGAGAATTAACAATATGCAACGCCAGATAGATTAAGCTGGCGACACATAGACCTAGCCCAATTCGATTAATCCAGACTCTCCATCGCCTCATTACCGCTGTTGCTGTTTAATCGCCTCAATAATCTGCACGTTCGCCTGCGGAAAGGGAAATTGCTCCAGGTCAGCCACTTCTACCCAGCGCACCTCATCGCACTCGATCGCCTGCGGCTCTCCGCTCACATACTGGCAGTGATGCACGTTGAGCGTGACACGGAAGTGGGTGTAGGTGTGATCAATGGTAATGAGTCGATCGCCTACTGTAATTTCAATCCCGATCTCTTCCCGAATCTCGCGCACAATACAGGCTTCGACGGTTTCGCCTGGTTCGATCTTGCCGCCCGGAAATTCCCAGAGTCCGCCCAAGAGACCTTCCTGTTTGCGGCGATCGATCAAGATTTGTCCGCGATCGTTCCAGATGACGGCAACGCCAATTTGCTTATGAGGAGTCGGGGCACGCTTTTCAGAGACGGGCAGTTCGTTTTGCATATTGGTTTGATACGCCAGACAGTAAGGGTTCCAGGGACAGAGCAAACAGGCAGGATTTTTGGGGGTGCAGATGGTCGCGCCCAGATCCATAAATGCCTGATTAAAGTCGCAGGGCTGCTGGGGGTCGAGCAGGGAGGCTGAAACCTGCCAGAGGGCTTTGATTGCCTGACTCGGCGGAACGTTAATTCCCCTCAGCCGTGCCAGCACTCGCTTTACATTACCATCTAATATCGGTACAGCCTGGTTAAATGCGGCACTGAGAATTCCGCCTGCGGTGGTTTGTCCGATTCCGGGCAGGGACATCACAGATGGAAGATCCTGGGGAAATTTGCCGCCATGCTGAGCCAGGATGATTTGGGCGGCTCGGTGCAGATTGCGGGCGCGGGCATAATAGCCTAACCCCTGCCATGCCTTCAAAACCTGCTGCTGGTCTGCCTGGGCAAGGTGGGCGATCGTTGGAAACTGCTGCATCCAGTGTTCATAATACGGCATCACCGTTTTTACCTGGGTTTGCTGAAGCATAATCTCCGAAACCCAGATGGCGTAAGGATCACGGGTGCGTCGCCAGGGCAGATCTCGCCCCGATTCGCCATACCATCGCAGCAAGTTCTGCCGCAGGTCATGAATTTCGTGATTCGATAAATCCTTCCCAGGCTGATCAGCAGACAAACGAAAACCCGGCAGATCGATCGTTTGACCTACCGGATTGGGATTGTCGTTATAAGTCGGATGAAAAGAAGAGATGGGCATAGCTCCATTTTACGGATGAGCAATTATATTGCTCGGTTGCCTTGCCCGTTCCAGAAAACTTACGCTGCCTCGTCCTCGGTCAGGATCGCGCCTTGCAAGGATCTCTCAAAGTTCATGCGCTGCTCAGCACTGTGAATAAAATAGCCGCTCATCATTGCGGAAGCCAGCAGCCGACCCAGATCCTCACGGCTGGTCGTAATTGTCACGTCGAACTGCTCAGGGGGCAAACCGCCCAGAAGACCAATAATGTTGCGCTCCATCACTTGCAGCACTTCCCGCGATTGAGGTCGAGAAAGTTGAGCAACGGTTTCGGGGCTGAGGGACTGGACATATTGCCACAGTTCATTCGTTGTATTGCTGCCCTCAAAAAATTCTGATAGCCGTTTTGTTGCGTCGTTCACGTTGGGAACCTCATCCATGGTGGACAGTGGCTTGATGTATCAGGGATGCTCTCTGCTTGTTTCACCGATGACATCGCTCTGATGTCAATTAATGTAACAAGTTTTGAGGATCGATCGCAGTGGGCAGAACCGAACCGGAGCAGGGGAAGTTACACGACTTGAGGAAGTGAGAGGAAGTGAGGTCAACGCCATGATGAGTTGAGGGATTCTTCAACCGCATCAGGCAAAACTTGCGGAAGGATTTCATCGACCCTACAGGGACACTGATTCGGGAAAGCAGTGAGAGAAAGCCCGGTTTTTGCGACCACTAGTTCGATCGCTGTTTAGAATCACTCAGAAAAGTCGAGCAAGCCATATCCAGTTCAGCCATCGCCCTTCAGAGTATACAGGCTGCTCATACCCGAATTGCACAAGTTATCTCTGTTTAGAAATGCTGGATTGTGAGCACTAATGGGGAACATTAGCGATCGAAAATTTTAGTTCAACTCAATATAATCGGTTGGAGGTAGGATCATTTACAAAAGTTGAGTATTCAGCAGAATGATCTGGAGCACAGAACGCAATGCTTGTGTAATATCAGCTTTCTGTGACACGATCGAACCGAATCCTGCGAACGATTACCAAAACTTTTAGTAAATTTAACTATAATTAATAGGCTGATACTTACTAGGCTGATAGATTTTCCCGATCGGGACGATCGCTACACCCGTGCATCGAGTGTGAGCCATTCATTCTGAGCCATTTACCTTCCATTCCCTATGCCAGATACGGCACTGCTCCTGAACTCCCAGGATTACAGCCTACTCACCGATCTGTATCAGCTCACAATGGCTGCCTGCTATGTGGGAGAAGGCATCGCTGGGAAATGGGCAAGCTTTGAGCTGTTCACCCGTCGTTTGCCCGAAGACTTTGGCTACATCGTGGCAATGGGGCTGGCGCAGGCGATCGACTATCTGGAGCAGCTCAGTTTTAGCGCAGAACAAATTGCTGCCCTGCAAGCCACCGGAATCTTTGCCCATGTGCCCGATCGTTTTTGGGAGGTGCTGGCAAGCGGACGCTTCACAGGCGATGTCTGGGCAGTTCCTGAAGGCACAGTGCTGTTTGCCAATGAGCCGATGTTGCGGATTGAAGCTCCCCTGTGGCAGGCGCAAATCGTTGAAACTTGCTTGCTAAATCTCCTCAACTACCAAAGCTTGATTGCCACCAAAGCAGCGCGAATGCGAGACGTTGCCGGGTCTGCAAGCTTGCTCGAATTTGGCACAAGGCGGGCATTTGGTCCTCAAGCATCTCTCTTTGCAGCACGAGCGGCACTGGCAGCCGGATTTGATGCCACCTCAAACGTTCTTGCCGCCTTTCAGGTCGGGCAAAAGCCAAGCGGCACAATGGCACACGCTCTAGTCATGGCACTGGCTGCGCTTGAAGGAACCGAAGACGAGGCGTTTCAGGCATTTCACCGCTACTTCCCCGGCGCAACGCTGCTGATCGACACCTACGATTCGATCGCCGCAGCCCAGCGACTCGCTGTGGGCATCCAGCAAGAAAACCTCACCCTCAAAGCAGTCCGGCTCGACTCTGGCGATCTGGTTTCCCAGTCCCAGCAGATTCGTCAGCTTTTGCCCGATACGCGCATTGTGGCAAGCGGTGACCTTGATGAATTTGAAATCGATCGCCTTCAGATCGCAGGCGCACAAATCGACAGCTACGGCATTGGCACCAAGCTTGTCTCCGGCAACCCGATCAACGGCGTGTATAAACTGGTCGAGATCGACGGCATCCCGGTTATGAAAGCTTCCGAAGGCAAGGCCACCTACCCCGGACGCAAGCAGATTTTTCGCCGCATTGAGAAAGGACAGACTGAGCAGGGACAATTTAAGGGCGATCGACTGGGACTGATCAGCGAACCCCCCGAACCAAACGAACAGCCCGTCCTTCAGCCCGTTCTTAAGCAGGGTCAGCGCATCATCCCTCCTGAATCCCTGCAAACGATCGCCGATCGCACCCTCACCAATATCAACAGCCTACCTGAACCAATTCGCCGCATTCACCACCCGGAAACGATCGCCCCCCCAATCTCTGCTGCCCTGCAAGCCCTGATTGAGGAAACCAGGCGGAGAGTTTGAGGCAGAAATGGAATGAGGAGATAAGGAGGCGGAGAGTGAATTGGGTCTTGGGGTTTTCACAGTGGCGAAACAATGGCGAAATATTAGCGAAATAGTGGTGAATGTTGATATTGCAGGATTGAACCTATGAACACCTCCGATCGCTTTTAACGAATCGTTTGATCCATCGACAAATTCCTCCACCCCCATCCCGTCTAGCCCCTTACTCATCCACTCACTTACTCATGACCTCGATCGCCCTTTTCGGAACCAGCGCAGACCCACCAACCGCCGGACATCAGGCAGTTTTGGCTTGGCTGGCAGGTCAGTTTGATCAGGTAGCAGTCTGGGCATCCGACAATCCCTTTAAGTCTCACCAGACGCCGCTTGTTCATCGGGCAGCGATGCTGCAACTTTTGATCGAAGATATTGATCCGCCGCGCCACAATTTGTGCCTGGAGGCGGAATTGAGCCATCCCAGAGCATTGATTACGGTGCAGCGCGCCAGAGAACGCTGGCAGGACGCAGACTTTACGCTGGTCATTGGCTCTGATCTGGTGGCGCAGCTTCCCCGATGGTATTGCATTGAGGAACTGTTGCAGCAAGTTCGATTACTCGTGATTCCACGACCGGGCTATCCTTTAAGCGAGGTAGACTTAGAACCCTTGAGACAAATGGGAGCCAGCGTAACGATCGCCTCTATCCCCGTACCAGACGTTTCATCTACCGATTATCGGAAAACTAGAGACGCTGAAGCCGTCATTCCGCCGATCGAGGCATACATTCATCGAGAACAGCTCTACACATGGCAGGACGCAGCACCAAAAAATCTACCGACCCGTTGCGAAGCAGTTCCCCCAAAGAGGTAATCGCGGGAATTCTAGCCGACTTTAAAGTGGGTGTGGACAACGTGATTTTTTCAGTCGATACCGCGCAAAATCGGTTGCTGGTGCTGTTGGTGATGCGTCGGGAAGAGCCGTTTTTGGGACAGTGGAGCCTGCCTGGAACCCTTGTTCGAAAGGGTGAATCGCTCGAAGATGCGGCATATCGGGTGCTATCTGAAAAGATTCGGGTTGAAAATTTGTATCTGGAGCAGCTTTATACTTTTGGCGGACCCGATCGCGATCCGCGTGAAAGCCAGCATCAGTATGGCGTGCGCTATCTCTCGGTCAGTTATTTCGCGCTGGTACGCTTTGCCGAAGCCAAACTGATTGCAGACGGGGTGAGTGGCATTGCCTGGTATCCGCTTCAGCAGGTTCCGCCTTTAGCATTCGATCACAACCAGGTTTTACAGTATGGTTATCGTCGGCTTCGCAATAAGTTAGAGTACAGTCCTGTTGCCTTTGAAGTGCTGCCCGAACTGTTTACTCTCAGCGACTTATATCAGCTTTACACGACTGTTTTAGGCGAAAATTTCTCAGATTATTCTAATTTTCGATCGCGCCTGTTAAAACTCGGCTTTCTACAGGATACCGGAGTCAAAATCTCACGCGGAGCCGGACGGCCTGCCAGCCTTTATCGGTTTGATGCCGATGCGTTTGCTCCTTTTAAGGACAAGCCGTTAGTCTTTATTTAGCAAAGGTCTTTTTTAGCAAAGATAGAGTAGGAAAAGTTAGGATGAAAATTGAGGAATTCATCAGAGAAAAACGCGAAGAGATTTTAGCAATTGCTGCCCAGCATAAAGCTTTAAATGTTCGTATCTTTGGCTCTGTTGCAAGAGACGAGGCAACAAATCATAGCGACATTGACTGCACTAGCAAGCGACAAAATGTGGCAGGACGCGATCGAGCGAAATTTAGAAGTCATTAGCAAAGCGACTAAAAGAACCTCTCAGACATTAAAAACAGCTCACCCTCAAATTCCCCAGAAACAAATTGCTGGAATGCGAAATCTTTTAATTCATGACTCTGGAAGGGTTGATTTTCAAAAAGTTTGGCAAGTGATTGAACAAGATTTAGCTGAATTTAAAGTGAATCCTCTAGCTATTCTTTATCAGCTAAGCGAGTAATTCTTTTTCCTACATTCTTGTAACTCTTGTAATTCCTATGAAAATTGCCATTGCTCAGCTCAATCCTACGATCGGCGATCTTTCCGGCAACGCCCGCCAAATTCTCGAAGCAGCTCAACAGGCAGCGAGTCAAGGTGTTTCTCTCCTACTGACGCCAGAGCTTTCCCTTTGCGGCTATCCGCCTCGCGATTTGCTGCTTCAGCCTGCGTTTGCACGATCGATGGCAGACACGCTAAACCAATTAGCAAAAGATTTGCCCCCTCAAATCGCCGTTCTGGTTGGAACCGTGGTTCCCAACGATCGCGCTGTTCAAACCGGAGGCAAACCGCTGTTTAACAGCATTGCGCTGCTGCAAGATGGCGATGTTCAGCAGTATTTCCACAAGCGGCTGTTGCCCACCTACGATGTGTTCGACGAAGATCGCTACTTCGAGCCGGGGCAGGCAAGCATGGCATTTGCGATCGACTCGCTCAAAATTGGCGTCACCATCTGCGAAGACCTGTGGAACGACGAAGAATTTTGGGGCAAGCGCAGCTATGAAGCCAGCCCGATCGAGGATCTGGTGGCTCAGCAGGTGAATCTAATCGTCAATTTATCTGCCTCTCCCTTTCATATGGGCAAGCAAAGAATTCGCCAAGCCATGCTGCACCATGCGGCGATTCGCTACCAGACTCCGATTATTTATGCTAATCAGGTAGGCGGCAACGATGATCTGATTTTTGACGGCAACAGCAGCGGCTTCGATCGCCGGGGTGAAATGACCTGCCGAGCAAATGCCTTCGAGCCGGATCTGGTCCTGGTTGAATATGATCACACGCAGCAGGATTTGTGCCTCAATCCCAACCAGATCGCGCCGCAGCCTGAAAATGACGACGCCGAAATGTGGTCTGCGCTGGTGCTGGGCTTGCGGGACTACGTGCGAAAGTGCGGCTTCTCGAAGGTTGTGCTGGGCTTAAGCGGCGGGATTGACTCTTCGCTGGTGGCAGCCGTGGCAATGATGGCGATCGGTGCAGAAAATGTGCTGGGAGTTTTGATGCCGTCGCCCTACAGTTCCAAGCACTCGATCATCGATGCCGTGCAGCTCGCGCAGAATCTGGCGATTAAAACCGAGATATTGCCGATCGGCGACCTGATGCAAAGCTACGATCGCACGCTGGCAGAGCTGTTTGCAGATACAGAGTTTGGGCTGGCGGAAGAAAATTTGCAGTCGCGGATTCGTGGCAATCTGCTGATGGCACTCTCGAATAAATTTGGGCATCTGCTGCTGTCTACGGGCAATAAATCCGAAATGGCGGTTGGCTACTGCACCCTCTACGGCGACATGAACGGCGGACTGGCGGTAATTGCAGATGTGCCTAAAACGAAGGTTTATTCCATTTGCCAATGGCTCAACTCCACTGGGCAAAAGCTGATTCCGGCTCATGTTATCGTCAAGCCGCCCAGCGCAGAACTCAAGCCCGGGCAGGTCGATCAAGACTCGCTGCCGTCCTACGACATCCTCGATGATATTCTGCATCAGTTTATCCACGACAATCGATCGCCCGACGAGATTGTTGCAAGTGGGCACGATGCTGCCACGGTCGAGCGTGTGATCAAACTCGTGATTCGCGCCGAATTTAAGCGCAAACAGGCTCCTCCTGGCTTAAAAGTCACCGATCGCGCCTTTGGCACAGGCTGGAGAATGCCAATCGCCAATCGATGGCTACCCGCGGCTGCTCATCCGGCTGCGATCGCCATCAAACCCTAGCCAAAGAGAGCCTGCGAAGAATTTAGGGAAATCGAAAAAGCGGTACTCCCGGCAATCAAATGGGTCAAATCTCCTTTCCCACTGTGGCGGCTGGGGATAGCTCGAGCTGCGATCGCCGTTTTTCGTTGTCTTTCCAGAATTCAATCCGAACTTTAATCTAGAATTCAATCCGAACTTAAACAAGATATCTTGTCAACAAACTTTCGATGCCATATGGCACTCTTTCTAAAGAGTTGCGAATTTTGCTGCGCGGTTTTGGCTCAAGCAATTGCTGTATTAGGATTCTGCTCCAGAAGCAGCGCTCGCCGTTTCAGTAATTTTTCTAAAAAGCAGAGCCAGTTTAGTGAGAATGAGTTGCAATAAGTGTACAATGAGTCTCCAGCAGCGAAACCGACCACCCGTCAGGCAATCTGCTGCAAATATCACAACTGTGCATACTCTTTTACCTCGACTCTTCAACGGGATATGAACAAAATTACGCGACGCGCTTTTTTGTGTGGGGGTGCTGCAACGGCAGCCGTGGCGATTGGTCAAGCAGGGAAAGCAAAGGCTCAATCTCCGGTGGTTCGCACTGCTCAGGCTCAGAATGTGCTGAATCTTTATTCTGGGCGGCACTATGACACCGACACCGCCCTCTACGAAAGTTTCACTGCTAAAACAGGCATTCGCGTCAACCTGATCGAAGCTGAAGCCGACGCGCTGATCGAGCGGATCAAAAGCGAAGGAGCAAACAGTCCAGCCGATGTGCTGATTACCGTCGATGCCGGACGGCTCTGGCGCGCAGCAGAGCAAGAAAGACTGTTACAGCCGATCGACTCTGCAGTGATTCGGCAGGCAGTCCCCGAAAATCTGCGCCATCCTGATGGACTGTGGGTGGGTTTGTCGAAGCGGGCGCGAGTGATCATGTACGACAAAACCAAGGTCAACCCGGCAGAGCTTTCGACTTACGAAGCGTTGGCAGACGAGCGATGGAAAGGACAAATTCTGGTGCGCTCCTCCAGCCATGTTTATAACCAGTCGCTGGTTGGTTCGATGCTGCAAGCCAATGATGCCGCCAGAACAGAAGCCTGGGCAAGAAGCGTGGTGGCAAACTTTGCTCGTGAACCCGAAGGCAATGATACTGCCCAAATCCAAGCTTGTGCTGCGGGAGTAGGGTCGATCGCCATTGTCAACACTTACTATTTGCCTCGCCTTGCCAAGTCTGAAGATCCGGCAGAAAAGGCGATCGCAGAAAAAATTGGCGTATTCTTCCCCAACCAGCGCGATCGGGGAGCGCACGTTAACATCAGCGGCGGCGGCGTGTTAAAGACGGCTCCCAACCCGGAAGCAGCCGTGCAATTCCTGGAGCATCTGGTCAGCCGCGAGTCGCAGGAAATTTTTGCCAAGAGCAACAACGAATATCCGGTCGTGGAAGGCGTATCCCTTGACCCAGTTCTGGCAAGCTACGGCAGATTCCGCGATGATGCGATCAATGCAAGCGTCTTTGGACGAAACAACCCAGCAGCTCTCCAGATTATGGATCGGGCAGGCTGGAAGTAGTTCTGTGGGTCTTGAAGCCATATCCCCTCGTTCCTACTTCAGACCCATCCCCTCCTGCAAGGGCAAGGGTGGGTCGATGATGCTCAATCACTCTTCAGGAGTGGTAACGGCAAAGCGATCGGTTGCTTTGCAGTAACGCGCAGGAATTATGGCGGAACCTAGAGCGCTCGGTTCTCAGGCACATTCCCCCTTCACAATTCCCCTTCACACCAGCGGAGGGGCTTTTTTGTGCCTTTGCTGCCCGCAGACCTGCCTGAATTTTCTATGGCATCCATTCCAGCCCGATTCCGACCCGGCTATCTTTACGCCGTGGGGCGTTTTGCTGCTGCACATCGGCAGAGACACGCAGGTGCGGTGTGACCGCGTAGCCTACAGAAAGCGTTGTGAGTCCAACTTCTGATTCTGAACCGGGCGCGACCCAGCTTTGGCTCAGCACAACATCAGCGGCTCCGGTTCTGGATAGGGCAAGGATGAGTCGGACTCCCACATTCACGCCGTCGGTTGTGCCGTCAACAGTTTCGATATGGCGATAACCTACGATCGGCGCAAGATTAACATTGCTGCCCAGGGGCAAAACGTAATAGTGCAAATCGGCTCCATAGGATTCGATTGGGCGATCGAAGGCAGTTTGATACTGTGCGCTAAGGGTCAGGGGCGATCGACCGAGAAACACATCTTCCACGCCCACCAGAACCCCGGCTGCCTGTTCGCTGGCAGGATACTGGGAATACAAGAGTCTCAGGCGCGTCCGAAAACTAGGATCGCTGCGAATTTGCGATCGCACATCCGGCACTTCATTTAGCCATCGCTGCAAAACTGGACTATTTTCGATGATGCTGGGATCCAGATCGATGGACTGCTCAGTCCTAGAAGCAGGACTTTCTTCAGGAGACGCAGTAGGCTGAGCCTCGGCTGAAACGACTCCTGCTAGGATGAACCCTATGCTCAACAGCGCAGATTTTAGAAGGGCAGATTTTAGAAGGGCAGACTGAATGCCCACCGTCAGATTCGTCATCGAAACCATCATGCAAGTATTAGTCACTGGAGTTGCCGGATTCATAGGCTATCATCTCGCCGAGCGGCTATTAGCAAACGGCTTTGCGGTTTATGGCATCGATAACCTGAACGAATACTACGATGTCAACCTGAAGAAAGCGAGACTGGCAAGACTGACGGATAAACCAGGATTTACGTTTCAGTATCTTGACCTGAGCAATCGATCGGAAATAGCCAACCTGTTTCAGCAGCAGCAGTTTGATTATGTGATAAATCTGGCAGCGCAGGCGGGCGTCCGCTATTCGCTCAGCAACCCCTGGGCGTATGTAGACAGCAACGTCACAGGGTTCGTAAATTTGCTGGAGGGCTGTCGTCAGAGCCAGATCCAGCATCTTGTTTTTGCCTCTTCTAGTTCGGTCTATGGCATTAATCCCAAAGTGCCTTTCTCCACCAGCGATAACGTCGATCACCCCATTTCCCTCTACGCTGCCACCAAAAAAGCCAACGAACTGATGGCTCACACCTACAGCCATTTGTATGGGCTGCCTACGACCGGACTCCGCTTTTTCACCGTTTATGGAGCCTGGGGACGACCGGATATGGCATATTTCAAATTTGTGCAGGCGGTAGAGTCGGGTCAGGCGATCGATGTTTACAATCACGGCGAAATGCAGCGCGACTTTACTTATATTGATGACGTAATTGAAGGGGTGGTGCGCGTTATGCAAAACCCGCCTCATTCCGGTAACTCTAATGTAGCCAGCCAGGCTCCCTACAAGCTCTACAACATCGGCAATCATCAGCCCGTGTCACTGCTGCGCTTTATCGAAGTGATCGAGCAAACCCTCGGCAAAACCGCCCAAAAGAACTTCCTGCCGATGCAGCCCGGAGACGTGCCCACGACTTACGCTGATGTCGCTGACCTGATGCGCGATGTTGGCTTCCAGCCCAGCACCCCGATCGAAACCGGAATTGCTCGCTTTGTGGAATGGTATCGATCGTATTACGGCAGTTCAGAACGACAGCGTTAAACCAGAAGTAAAACCAGAGACAAAACCAGAAGTAAAACCAGGGATAAGGGAAGGGTCAATTCAAGGGGCTGCCTAACGGGGTCAAACTCAACCCTTTATCCTTGGATTCAGCGGATTCAGCAACGTCGCAAATTTATCCTTGTGTCTTTTCGTCGAGCGTGTCTTCGCTATCTCCTGCACCAATCAGAGTGGCGAGAATTTGGCTGTCCGGGAACGTTTCGAGCGCGAGTTTTTTGATCAGCACGGTCAGCGGCAACGCCAGAAATGCACCGATCGGACCCAGAATCCACGTCCATAAAATGACTGCCAGAAAAGTGGTCAGCGTTGATAAATCCAAGCCGCGACCCAGATAGCGTGGACCCACCACCACATCAAAAAAGTTATTAATCAGGGCATAGCCAATAAACACGATCGCCGCCTTCACAAACCCAAACTCCAGCAACGCCAGCACCAGCGGCGGAACCAGCGCAATCACATAGCCAATGTTAGGAATAAAGTTAAACAAAAACGACAGCACGCCCCACAGCACGGCAAAATCCACGCCCAGAAACAGCAGCAGAATCGTTTGTCCGATCGCCGACATTCCCCCCAGCCAGCTTTTGATCAGCAGATAAACGCTAATGCTGCGGCTAAAGGCAGTCAAGCGAGCCAGCATCGGATTTCTAGCTCCTAAACCACGCTTCAGCTTGTTGGAAAAGCTCGATGCCCCGATCAGCATATAAATAAAGATGAACAGGGTTAAGCCTGCGTTGCTGAGCGTGCCGATCAGTCCGCGAATAAAGGCGATCGTAAGCTGAATAATGCGTCCCGGATTGATCAAATCAAGCTGAAAAATGTCTTCCTGCTGGATACCAAAGCGAGCAAGCTGCTGCTGCATGAGCGCAAACTGAGTTTCCAGCAACGGGCGATACTGCGGCAGTGCCTCTGAGAGCTGAGCGACCGAAATCCCGAGAAACACAACCAGCACCAGCCCGATCGCAATGACGCCCAGAATCACAATCATGTAAGCTAGCCAACCCGGAACTCGCTTATGCCGCAGCCAAGCCAAAAGCGGCGAACACACCAGCACAATAAACAGCGACAGCAAAATCGGGCTGAGCAAACCAGATGCTGCCTTTAAGCCCGCGATCACAATGACCAGACTGGCTAGGCTGACGAGTAGGCGAGTGAGAGAGCGATCGGCCATAGGGAGTGGATGGGGGGATGGGAAGCGAAGTGGATGACGGGATGGAGAGTAGAGCCTAGGATGGGTTAGCGCAGCGTAATGCAGCAGCTTCGGGCGTTGGGCAGCGGTGAAGACCGTGAGGTGAGGACGATAGGGTGAGGAGTGTAGGGTGAGGACTCTATTACGAGCATACGGGCGGAGTGGAGGAAAGCAGAAAGAGAATTGCTATTAGGAATCTTGCCCCGATCGCGTAATGACCAAAACACTCCTGAAAAAGCCTGTTTCGCAGCATTATACGGGAAGGAATGGAGGATACAGGAAGGAATAGAGGCGATCGCAGAATTGTCGCCAGAATTCAAGCACTTCGCGCAAAGCAGAATTAGACGTGAGATAAACTGAAGAATCGAACTTCTGCACGAAAAGGGAACCGATTATGCGACTGTCTCAAATGCTGTTTGTCACCCTGCGGGAAGATCCGGCAGAGGCAGAAATCCCCAGCCACAAGCTTTTGGTGCGGGCGGGCTATATTCGGCGGATTGGCAGCGGCATTTATGCGTATTTGCCGATGATGTGGCGCGTGCTGCAAAAGGTTTCCCAGATTGTGCGCGAAGAGATGAACGCTGCCGGGGCACAGGAAACATTGCTGCCGCAGCTTCAGCCGTCGGAACTGTGGAAAGAGTCGGGACGGTGGGACACTTATACCCAGGCAGAAGGCATTATGTTTGCCTTTCCCGATCGCCAGAAGCGAGAAGTGGCTTTGGGACCGACGCATGAAGAAGTGATTACGGCGGTCGCCCGCGATATGATTCGCTCGTATCGTCAGTTGCCGGTTAATCTGTATCAGATTCAGACCAAGTTCCGGGATGAGATTCGTCCCCGCTTTGGCTTGATGCGTGGCAGAGAATTCATCATGAAAGATGCCTACTCCTTTGATCTGGATGAAGTGGGCATGAAGGAGTCTTATCGCAAGATGCACGATGCCTATCATCGAATTTTGACGCGCTGCGGACTGGAGTTTCGCGCCGTCGATGCGGATTCGGGGGCGATCGGCGGTTCCGGCTCTCAAGAATTCATGGTGCTGGCAGCAGCAGGCGAAGACGAAGTGCTGTACACCGAAGACGGTCAGTACGCCGCAAACGTAGAAAAAGCGGTTTCCCTGCCGCCCGACGCGGAGCCTTCGCCCTTTGAGAAATTTGAAAAGCGCGATACGCCTAACACGCCCACGATCGAAAGTCTGGCAAAATTCCTGAATTGCTCTCCAACGGCGATCGTCAAGAACGTACTGTATCAGGTGGTTTACGATAACGGCAAAACGGTGCTGGTAATCGTCAGCATTCGAGGCGATCAGGATGTGAACGAGGTGAAGCTGCAAAACGAACTGACCAAACTGGCAGGACAGTACGGCGGCAAAACGATCATTGCCCTATCCGTTCCCTCGGCCGAAGAGCAGCAAAAATGGGCAGCGAAAGCACTGCCGCTGGGATACATGGCTCCCGACCTCAACGATGACTACATTAAGCCTCTTAAAGACCTGGAGCCGAAGTTCTTGCGATTGGTTGATAAGACAGCTGTAGATTTGCAGCTTTTTGTTACGGGATCTAATGAAACCGATCGCCACGTTGTCGGCGCGAACTGGGGCACTCAATTCAAACTGCCGCCGCTGCAAGTCGATGTGCGAAAGGCAAGCGCAGGCGATCGAGCCATGCACGATCCCAATCAGACGCTCCAGACAGCGCGAGGCATTGAAATCGGGCATATCTTCCAGCTTGGAACCAAATACTCGAAGGCAATGGGCGCGACCTTTACCAGCGAACAGGGTGAAGAACTGCCCTTTGTAATGGGCTGCTACGGCATCGGCGTATCTCGATTGGCGCAGTCTGCGGTAGAGCAGTCCTATGACAAAGACGGCATCGTGTGGCCCGTTGCCATTGCACCCTATCAGGCGATCGTCGTCATTCCCAATGTCAACGATACAGATCAAGTGTCGGCGGCAAACGTGATTTATACCGAGCTAAGCCGGGCTGGCGTTGAGGTAATGCTCGACGATCGCGATGAGCGGGCTGGCGTGAAGTTTAAAGATGCGGATCTGATTGGCATTCCTTACCGGATTGTGACAGGTCGATCCCTCCAGCAGGGCAAAGTCGAAGTCGTTCGTCGGGCAACTCGGGAATCTCAGGAAATCTCCATTCATGAAGTTGTTCCAACGATCAAACGCTGGCTGGAAGAAGCGGTCAAGGGTTAAGGTCTGGGGTTAATCCACCTTCTGAGCTGAAATCGTTCCGAATCGTTGTTTCCTTTTTTATATCTTTGGGAATGCGCTAAGTTTCTATACCAAGTTGAGCCAGCAAAACATCAGGAGAGTAAAATTCACGCTTTTTTCATCTGCCTAAAGTGTGTAATGTGAACTTTTTTGAGATTCTGTTAGCAATTCTTCTCTAAGCCTCATCTTAGAAATAGAACTTTATTGCTGAACTCAGCAGGTAGGGAAACACCGATCATGTCAGAAACCGCTTTCGACCAAGAGCATTTGCTTCATTGCATTACAAGTCGGATTCGCCAATCGCTTGAGCTGCAGGAGATTTTAACCACAGCAGCCCAAGAGATTCGAGGTTTTCTTGACATCGATCGTGTTAAAGTGTACCGCTTTGAGCCAGATGGAAGTGGGATCGTTATTGCAGAGTCGATTCAGGATGCACGCTTGCCTTCTTTGCTGGGCTTGCGCTTTCCTGCTGGAGATATTCCGTCTCAGGCACGAGAACTTTTTCTCCGAACCCGGCAGCGCGTGATTGTTGATGTTTCCGCACAGCGCAAAACACTCAATGCCCTCGACTGCCAGGAAACCGGGCAACCCCTTTTGATCGAGGATCTGCGGTACGCGCCTGTTGATCCGTGCCATGTGCAGTATTTGCTGGCAATGGGGGTGATGGCATCGTTAGTTTTGCCGATCGTGCATAAGCAGCAGCTCTGGGGTCTGGTGGCAATTCATCATGCTTCGCCTCGCCACTTTTCTAAGCAGGAGTTGCAGATGGTGCAGCTTTTGATTGATCAGGTATCGATCGCCATTGCTCAATCCACGCTGCTTAAGCAGGTTCAACAGCAGGCGTATCACGAAGCGACGATTAATCGCATCAGCAGTTTGCTGCATTGCCCCTTGAGCCAGGCTGAAATTCGTCAGGTGGTTTTAGAGGAAACGGTCAAAGCTCTGGACGGCTCAGGAGGACGGCTTTATCTGGTGGCAGAACCGGGGGGAGAACCAGCACAGCTTTACACCTTTGGCGAACAGCCGAGCGAAGCCTTTATTGAAGAGGGCTGCGGATGGCAGCAGGTAATGGGTGGGCAGTACCCTTTACCCGATCAACCTGTCACAGATTATGCAGTGGCGACGATCTGGAAACCCTCTGGACATGCCCTCATGCCGCTCAGCTTTCTCGGGCAAACGATCGCAGCTCGGGGGATTACAGAACGAAACATGACAAGGCAAACCCTGAGCCAGCAAAATGATCGTGGGCAAGGTTCCAGGGAAAGTGTTTATTCAGAAAATGGAGGACTGTTGCCTCCCGCAATGTTCACCAATCTGTTTCAAGATCCTCAGTTTCGGCCCCTTGCCGCTGCTTTTCAATCGACTCCGATTCGCTCGGTGCTGGTGATTCCGCTTCAGTATCATCATCAGCGTGTGGGTTGGCTGAGCGTGTTCCGCAACGGCTATGACACCGAAATCCTGTGGGCGGGTCGTCAAAATCCTGATGAGCGCAATCAGTTTCCTCGTCGGTCTTTTGAGGCATGGCGCGAGCTGAAAACCGATCAAAGTCCCGAATGGAGCCAGGAAGTCGTCAAGCTGGCACAAACGATCGGGATTCACCTGTACATGGCAACCATGCAAAAACGGGTGGAGGAACTGCTGCGCCACGAAGCCTCCCACGATCGCCTGACCAAGCTGCCCAATCGGCTATTGTTCGACGAACAGCTTTCTCTGGCACTGGTGTCGGCGCAACAGCGAGGAGAAACGCTTGCCGTGGCTTTTCTGGATCTCGATCGCTTTAAGACTGTAAACGACACGCTGGGACACGCTGTAGGAGATCAGTTGCTTCAGCAGGTGACCAAGCGGCTTCAGGGCTGTTTACGCCAGTGCGATACCATCTCACGCTGGGGAGGAGACGAATTTACGCTGCTGTTTCCCCACATCGGCTATGTGGATGATGTGAATAAGCTGACCCAGCGCGTCCTGGATGTGTTGAGTGCACCCTTTTATCTGGAAAGCCAGGAACTCTATGTGTCTGCCAGTTTGGGCATTGCCCTCTTTCCCTACGACGGTGAAGATGTCGAAACCCTGCTAAAACACGCTGATACTGCGATGTACCGCGCTAAGCAGCAAGGTCGCAACAATTATCAGATTTATTCTCCAGAAATGAATCTGCAGGCACGAGAACGCCTGGAACTTGAAACCGACCTGCGAAAGGCAATGATCAAAAACGAGTTTCTGCTGCACTATCAGCCCCAGGTGGATATTTACACAAGCGAGATTTCCAGCATGGAAGCCCTGATTCGCTGGCAGCATCCTCAGCTTGGACTGGTTCCCCCCAATCAATTTATTCCCCTCGCTGAAGAAACGGGATTAATTGGGGCGATCGGAGCCTGGGTGATTGAGACGGCGTGTGCACAACATCAGGCGTGGCGGGCTGCGGGTCTGCCGCCGATCCGGGTTGCGGTGAACCTTTCTGCCGATCAGTTTCAGCAGCGCAATTTGGTGAAAACGATCGTGCAAATCCTCCAGAAAACAAAGGTCGAGCCGCAGTATTTAGAGCTAGAAATCACCGAAAGCATGGCAATGCAGGACGTTAACTTCACCATTTCCGTCTTGCAGGAACTTCAGCGCATGGGCATCCAGATTGCAATGGATGACTTCGGCACGGGCTACTCGTCGCTCAACTCGATCAAGCATCTTCCCCTGAACACGCTCAAAATTGACAAGTCTTTTGTGCGCGATTTGATTACCGATCCAAGCGATACAGCGATCGCCAAAGCAGTTGTGGCATTGGGGCAGGGGCTAAATCTGAAGACGCTTGCAGAGGGTGTGGAAACGGTGGAGCAGCTTGAATTTTTGCGCCTCCTGGGGTGTGATGTAGCACAGGGCTATTTGTTCAGTAAACCCCTCCCTGCCGAAGCAGTCGTTGACTTTGTGCTAAATCATACCAACGCGGTCACCTCACGGATTCAGCTAGAAGCGGCTGAGCTGCCAAAACGGAACAATTCAACCCCACCCAAAGCCAATCCTGCATCCCCCGCCGGATATCCAGAATGCAAACACTGTCCCCATGTAAAATCGCTTCAGGTTTCCGTGAAGGACTTAAAACAGCAGCTCAAGCAGCACAAGAAAATTGAGGGGACGCTTCGTCAGCAGTGGAGGCACCGATCGCGATGAGACTGGGTGCTGTCTTGCTGATCATCGTCCTTTGCGGTGTAACCCCATCCCTGCCCACTGACTCACTTCTCCACCTTTCTAGCAGGGGTCAATTTCTGGTAGCTTAAAGCATGAGTTATTCAGGTGCAGTTCTCGCTGTTGACCTGTCGCTGTACTGGGAGGAAAATCATGTCTATTCTGTTTCAACTTGCCCTCGCTGCCCTCGTGGTGATGTCGTTTGTGATGGTAATTGGCGTTCCGGTCGCCTATGCCTCGCCCCGCAACTGGGAGCAATCTAAGCGGCTGATTCTGCTGGGTTCTGGAGTGTGGCTGCTGCTAGTGCTTTTAGTGGGCGGCTTAAACTACTTTGTGGTTTAGTGGTTTAGCCTAGAAGAAGGCGTTTTGTGCAGGGCGATCGGATTGGAACCGCTCTGATGCAAAGAACCTGTTCACCCCAATTGTTTATACCAGTTGGGTAAAGCTCACGGAAGTTGTTATGGCTGTTTTTGAGGGCACGTTTACCGATACTGCCGCTCTGCGTTTCGCGATCGTCATTGGTCGATTTAATGACCTAGTGACCGGGAAATTGCTGGAGGGCTGCCAGGATTGTCTTAAGCGTCATGGGATCGATGCCGATCCTCATGGGACTCAGGTTGACTACTTTTGGGTTCCGGGCTGCTTTGAGATTCCGCTTATGGCACGTCAACTTGCAATTTCCCATCAATACGATGCCATTATCTGCATTGGCGCAGTGATTCGCGGCTCTACGCCCCACTTTGACTATGTGGCTGCCGAAGTGTCCAAAGGAATTGCTGCTGCCGGATTCCAGACTGGCGTTCCGGTAATTTTCGGCGTATTGACGACCGACACCATGCAGCAGGCACTCGAACGGGCAGGCATCAAGAGCAACAAAGGCTGGGATTATGCAATGGGGGCGATCGAGATGGCAACCCTGATGCGTCAGGTTCGCAGCCTCAACGCTGACCCCAGCGGCAGTCTTCCAGGCAGCAGCGCAGCCCTTCCCGCGACGCTCAAGAACATTACCGCTTCGGCTGAATAGCAGATTGATGTCGCTCCGGTCTCAAAAAACTGTTCAGAAAACCTTGACAAAACCTCAGTTTTTTGAGACATTAGTAAATGTGCTTGATGCGGGTATAGCTCAGTGGTAGAGCGCAACCTTGCCAAGGTTGATGTCGCGCGTTCGAATCGCGTTACCCGCTTACTCAATCCTCAATCAATATTGCTTAATCAATCGCTCTTGATTGATGTTAATGAATATCTTAATTAATAAGAGTTTTTGGGATGAAAGCATTTTTGTGGCTTGCTCCCTGCTGCTCTCTCCACTCCCCTGCCCATTGGAACTGCACTCTGGCGCGACGAGCGGCAATTTCATCTTCTGGACGATCGCCCACATAATAGGTTTTTTCAGGCGTTTGCTTGTGCCGCGCCATTGCCAAATTCAGCATTCCTGCGCCCGGTTTGCGGTACTGCCCTGACCACTGACTTCTGCTGTGGTTATAAACATTGTGGCGAGTCACTCGAAAACACTTTTTGCCGCCGAAGTCTGGACAGAAGTAAATCTCTTTTAGCCGTGGAAAGAGTTCTAGCGTGTATTGCTGTTCTGCGATGCATTGCTGTATTGATTTGTGTCCTGCCGCAACCCCGCCTTGATTGGTAATCCCAACCATAATCCATTCATCGGAATAAGAACGAAGCGCATCTTCAACCCCTGCGATCGCCTGCTGATCTTGGGAATGCTGGAAGTACTGCTCTCCACTGAGCGATTGCCGGATTGTGCCGTCAAGGTCTAGCAGGAGTAGGGACATCGTTCTGCATCAGGGAAGGATAGTATCTGCATCTTAGGCTGGGGCTAGCTCCCTTCCCTCCTGCTAATGGCATGACGGCTGAAACGATCGCTGCCCCTTTAGAAGGAATGATTGATCTAATCGTGACAGCACTTAAAGAACAATAGGCAAAAAACAATATGAATTAGGAAGAGTGTCCATGAGTGATTGAATAGAGAAGTTGTCAACAGAAGTACACTCCGGTGACGGATTATCTACAGGATGTGGCTTCTGCTTCGCCACAGGAGAGGTTAGAGCCGGAGCTGGCGTTGGACACGCGCTACACCGTGTCGAGAAACACTGTGTCAACAAACCAAGTGCCAACAAACTAAGTGCTAACCAAAATTTCAAAAGATGAAATTCGCTCTAGTCTCCGCGCTTCAACGCTGGACGGCATTTTTGCAACGCTTTTTTCTAGCGTGACTGGCGGAGTGCTGATTAGTAATTTTCTCGTCGAGCTGAAGGCAACGCCGCTTCAGATTGGGATGCTGGCTTCGATGCCAATGGTGGCAAATCTCTTGCAGCCCCTTGGGGCTTATTTATCAGATTGCACCACGAGCCGTCGTCGCTATAGTCTCTGGGTTTACGGCTTTTCCCGCTTGCTGTGGCTGCCGCTGGCGATCGTCATCCTGATTTCTAGCCGACATCCTAACCAGTTGCAGCCGATGATTTTCGCGACGTTGGTGGTGATGCTGATTACGCATTTGATAAATGCAATCGGCAGTGCTTCCTGGCTGTCTTGGTTGGCGACACTGGTTCCCCGACAGTTGCGCGGACGGTATTTCGGCTTGCGGAATAGTGCCTTTAGCCTGACCGGTTTGATTGCCCTGCCGCTGCTGGGTGTGGTTGTCTCGCGCTGGACGGGGGGCAGCATTCAGGGATTTGGCGTGATGATGATTGTGGCAGTTGTTGCAGGAGTCATTAGCCTGGGCTTTCAGTCGCGCATGGTCGATGTAAATCCACAGGCGAATATTGGCTCTCAGGCAAATATTGGTTCTCAGGAAAACATTAGTTTTCAGGGAAATATCAATCCGCAGGCAAATGGTTCTGGCCCGGCAGTCTCTCAACCCGAAAATGCGGTGATTTGCGATCGCGCTCAAGAGGAAACTGTGGAGCTTTGTCCTGGAATGCAGGAGATCGAGGAGAGCCAGACGAGCCACCCGGTCGCCAGTTTGCCTCAGACAGCTGACCCCAGCCTTTTCTACAAACTATTCCACAACTCTCATTACGGGCTATTCCTGCTCTACTTCGGCTTGTGGGCATTTGGGATTAACCTCAGTAATCCCTTTTTTAATCTGTATTTACTGAATGATCTGGCTCTGGATTTGAGCTGGGTCACGCTCTACAACGGGATAGGAGCAGGCGCGAATCTGCTGATGCTTCTTCAGTGGGGTAGGCTGGCAGACCGGATTGGCAATCGATCGATTCTGCTGCTGAATGGGCTGCTGGTTGCGGTGACGCCGCTGTTCTGGCTGGGGACGGGTGCAAATTCACACTCGCTCTGGCTCTGGTTTCCGCTTCTGCATCTTTTAGGCGGTGGGACGGGGGCGGCGATCGACCTGTGCATCAACAATCTGCAATTTGCGATCGTTCCGGTGCAGCACCAAACCAAGTATTTTGCAACCACGGCGGCGATCGGGGGTGTGGCGGGGGCAATGGGGGCGTTAGCAGGGGGCTGGCTGGCGCAATCTAGCAATGCAGGTAACATCACAGAACTATTTGCGCTTTCCAGCATTTTCCGGCTCGTTGCGCTGCTGCCGCTGGCCTGGCTCCAGGAACCTCAGCGGCAATCGCTCAGAAACACCCTGCAACGCTGGTCTACCCCGTTCAGGCTGAAACGCGCTCTTTCAGATATCGCCCGATCGCCTGATCGAGATCCGGCAACAGCACCCCTCGTTCACTTGTCAACGCACTGTAAATCGGACGAGGCGCAACCCAGTTGAGTTCTTTAGCAGGACGGGCATCAATGCGAGTGTGATCGAGTCCTGCAAGCCTGGCAGCTTCCCGCGCAAGGTCTGCCCAAGCGATCGCCCCCTCGTTTGCCAGATGCCACAGCCCAAATTCGCCATCAATCAGCAAGTCCAGCGTCACGTTGACCAGATCGGGCACATAGGTAGGCGAAACGATCGCATCCGATGCGGCAATAAACGGTTGTCCGGCTGCCAGGGTGCGAAGGGCGATCGTCAAGAAGTTATAGGCATCCCAGGGGCTAAAGAAGGCACTGGTGCGAATCACTAGAGAATTGGGATGGGCAGCTAGAACCTGCTGTTCCGCGATCGCCTTACTCCGTCCGTAAACGTTAAGCGGCGCGACTTGCTGACTTTCCGTATAGGGTTCAGCGCGGTTGCCGTCAAATACCAAATCCGAGGAAAATTTCACCATTGCAATGCCGCGATCGGCACAGGCTTCCGCTAGAATCGTTGCCCCTTCGGCGTTGACGCGATGGCACAGGTGCGGTTCCCGCTCGGCATCATCGACTCGCACGTATCCTGCTGCATTCACGATCGCCCACGGCTGCAATTCCTTCAACGCTTGCGCTACCGAAGTAGAGTCTGTAATATCCATCTCCTGACGAGACAGCAGGTGATAGGGAATGCCGCGAATTTCACAAAGGCGAGCAAAGGCTTGTCCCAGGGTACCCGTCGCGCCCGTAATGAGCAGTGGCGGCGTGGAAGCGGCAGCAGAATCTTTTCCAATCCGCCTCATCTCGACTGAGCGACAAACCGCCCCTGATTCTGTATCAATCCATCCGCCTGATTTTTGTGAATAGCTAACAGGTGGGTAGAGTAACCGCTGCGATCGCTGCCACCATCCGGGGAGATCCAGTAACGGGTGGGTATATTCCTGCCCTGTGGCGATCGATTGCACCATTTTAGCGATCGCTGTCGGACGGGGCACCGCCGATCGGACATCAAATACACCCGGCTCGTAAAATCCATCGTCGCGAGTCACCAGGCTATTCCAGTCGTAAGTTCCCAGCAGCGACCAGACTGTGACGGCTCGAAAGTCTACCCCTTCATTTCGTACTGCCTGAGCCACCTGCCAGATTTCTTTCAGCCAGCGCAACTGCTCCTCGCGGGTACAGCCCAAATGGGCTTCAGTAATGGCGATCGGCTGCCCATAGCGTTGCCAGACTTCCTTCAGCAGAGCCGCGTGATCGTAAATGCCATCGGCACAGACCCACACCGCTTCCACATCGGCGTATTGATGCTTGCCATTGCCGCCCCGCGTATGTTCGGGATAGCGTTCCATTCGTTCATCAATAAACCGATCGCCGCACACATAACGATTAATGCCGATAATATCGGGCGGACAGGAATTGTCTTCAAACCACAGCAGTTCGTCTGCCTCAACGCCTGCCCCCAGCAGATAGCTCCACAGGGGATGGTCAGGATTGACGCGCCCGCACAGCAAATCGAGCGACAGCCAGCGGCGATCGTTCTCAAGCTGTGCCTGGTATGTCAGCAGAGGCGTGCTAAAGGTTTTGCCCAGATCTTCGGTTTGTACGAGCTGTGCCCGCGGATTAATTTCTCGAATTGCCTGCATGGAAAGCACCGTGGCACGGCACTCGTGAATCAATGCTTTGGCAAACATCAGGTCATCGCGCTCATGCGGATACCAGTGACCATACAGCCCGCTAAATCTGGCAGTCGTTAACGGCTCATTCACAGGCGTGTAATGGCTCAGCCAGGGATATCGCTCGGCAACCGCCCGCGCATATTCTGCCAGCTTTTCTGGAAATGCCGGATCGATCAGGCTGGTATCGCGAGGACCGCTGCCGTGATGCACTAATCCGGCGATCGGACAAATGCCCAACTCATCCAGCATTTTCAGCCGCTCATCTGCCCATGACCAATCTGCCTGTTCTACCCCATTCGGCGCAATGCGTTCCCACAGGATCGGATAGCGGATCATTTCCACACCCAGCGCGGCGAATCGTTTCAGATCCTCAATTCGATTGGCGTGTCCATTCCATTCCATTTGGTCAAAATATCGATCGCCAATTCGATTCACCGTACATTCCAGTCCAGCCCACACGGCTGGCGGGGACATCTTTTGCGTTGAATTCATCGACTTCCTCACTTTGTTCTACTGCGTCAGCTTGTTCTATTGCGTCAACTTGTTCTACTGCATCAATACTTTGTTCAATGCTGCGTAAGCTACTGTGTTCGATCACGTCGTGATGCACTGCCGCGCTGAATGTTCAACCCATCTCTAACGCACTTCCTGAATCAATAAAACTGTCCAAGTGGAGATGAAAAGCAGGGGTAAGACGATCGCAGGCATTTGGGCTAAACGACGAGTCAGCGTTGTACCTTGGATTGGCGGATAATGCTCGGTTGTATCATCCTGCGGATAGGTTTGAAACAGGTTCCGTAATTCAGCCATATAAACCAGGGAAACCAGAATTCCGACATAAATCAGAATGCTTGTGATTAAAGAAATGCCAGGAACGATCCAGAGCAAGAGTTGATGTAACTCTGCATAGCCGCCATTCTCTGGGTCAGGCGGTGAAGTTAAAAGTGTCGCGAACCCGCTAAAGAAGAATGACTGTGAAAGAATGAGCCAGTTTACCCGCTGACTCATCGAGTCATCTTCATTGCTGATTTGCTCATGGATCAATTGGTAAAAATCAGCCGTAGGCAGCGGTTTAGATAAGTCGATCGATTTGGACATTTATTGATTTACAACTAATTGATTTAGAGGTTAAAGATCGATGATCGAAATCCGAACAGCCCCCAATTCCAGGGAAACTGAGCCAGCCTTCCCTAAGTTTCAAAGTTCGCCAAAGTTGGGGAATTTAGAGGGAAATGCAGCCCCTCGAACACTCCTCAAACTCACTTCCGCCATCGATCGCCTGCTATGTGATTCTGACTACTCTAAAACTCCATTCGTTGGAACATCTTGTTTCGCCTGGGAATCGAAGTAGAGGAACAGAACAAATAAGATTGCAAAGGTCAAATCAAACACACCGGACAGCAGATAAAACGGATGAAGACTGCCGATCAAAGTATGATAAGCAAGCAATCCAAAAACGCTAAATTGGGCGAAAATCCCGAGTTTGACAATGCCGCGATTTTGCGTAACGTCCTGGCTCACCCACCAATAACCAATGCCGATGATGAAAACGAAGCCATAGAAGAGCTGCGAGTATTCGAGATTGACGAGTGGTTCTGTATTCAAAAATTCTCGTACCCATCGATCGCCTATCAGAAACAAAACGGCTTCAACCCAGTTGATCACAGCCTTCGTTTGAAACACAAGCTTCCACGGAATTCTATGATTCATATAAACAAACCAGGGTTTTGTGTTGCCACCACCTCTGCTCTGACTCATCTGCGGCTCTAATACAGGGATAGCTCTATGGTGTTCCTGCTCCTGTTCCTGTAACTGACTTTTAGCGGCTTTGAAATCCGTCGCCAATTGTTTCTGCTGATCGTTACTGAGATACTGTTTAATGCGGGGAAAGATATCATTCTCCTCTTGATCGACATGACCTCGAACCGCAAGCCTCACCTGTTCAATTCGTGTTTTAAAGCTGGGGTCGGCAGGATCGATTTGCTTGACCTCATCCAGCAGCTTGATCGCATCATCGGTTTGATCAACAATTTCCTGCATCTGCTCGTAGTAGGGGCTGAGAGCCGGATAGAAAACCTGTTCTTCAGCTAAGCCGTGAACCTTGAC
Organism: Leptolyngbya sp. ST-U4; assembly: GCF_039962215.1. Taxonomy (NCBI): domain Bacteria; kingdom Bacillati; phylum Cyanobacteriota; class Cyanophyceae; order Leptolyngbyales; family Leptolyngbyaceae; genus Leptolyngbya; species Leptolyngbya sp. ST-U4. Next base: position 70,075 of record NZ_JAMPKZ010000008.1, on the reverse strand, counting down.
ATCCCGATAAAGCTGCCCAAAATACTCCTGAATTTTTTGTGGATCATCACTTCCTAAAATTTCGGCAAACAGAATATCTGCCTTGCTGTGATCCATCAAAAGCAGATCGCGGAGGCTCATCTCATCATCCGATCGCGTCACCACACTGCCCACGATGCCTGTGAAAGCTGCAACCGCATCTTCGCCTCTTGCCAATAGTCCCTGAGCCGGATCTTGTCCAGTCAGTTCACGCACCCCCAGCACTTCTAAGATTCCTTTGAGCCGTTCTTGATGAGCGCGGTTTTCAAAGTTGATGGCATGTAAGGGCGCGATCGCTGCTTCAATATCAGCCCCAACTACCTGTGCTGCTTTGTGAATGATCAGTCCTGCCATCGTCTGCTGATGCTTCAGCAATTCATGCTGCAAAACTTTCTCAGACAGGGTTAATTCAGTATCTTCTATCAAGTGTTGGGTGTTCTCAAGACTTTGCTCAACCGTTTCCTTTAACTCACCCGGAACCCCATACTGAACGATGACCGTTTCCAGAATGCCCAGGTTCTTTTCATCCTGTTTTAGCATTTCCTGCAACTCATGATGAATCTCATCATCTTCGATCGCATTCAGGAGTAGCTGATCGTTGTGAATTAGCAGATTTTGCAATGCTTTCATCTCTGCTAACTGCATGGCGATTGCTATTCGTTTTGTATCGTCGATCGCTGCCGTCATTTTGGGTTGCCTTCCAATTGTTTATCAGCGGTTTATTATTTAGCCTGTTAAATGCAATCCTTTTTGGTGCAAACTCTGCTCAACCTGCTGCATCTCCTCTACGGTTTCTCCAGTGACAATGCCGTAAATTTCGGTGTAGATTTTTCCATATTTCACTTTTTCCAGAGCCGAGAGAATCAAGAAATCTCTGCGATCGAGATGCAACTTGAGCGTTGTCAGAATGGAGTCAAGCGTTCCTTCCATGCGATAATCGCTGGAGTATTTTGCGATTGTTTTATTCAGCTTCAATAGCTGATGCCGCTGGAGACAAAGAGGTGTAGAACCATTGATGCGGAAGTTAGCATCGATCGCGTAAAGTTCGCCGTTCCGATTCTCTAATACATCAAAACCAATGACTCCAAAGTATCCTTGCTGATGGGCATATTTTCCAACTGCCGCAATCATCGAGGAAAACTTGCTCAAATCATTGGTGTAGTCAATCACGCCTCCCAAGTATGTCCCTTCAGAGCTGACAAGCTGCTGAGTTACGCCAATTAACGTGATTTCTCCAGCTTTATTAACGTAAAACTGTACACAGTAATTATTTACTTCATGCTTAACAAAATCGGAAACAATAATTGTTTCGAGCAGTTTAATTTTGAGATACTTCTCTAATTCTTCCAGGCAGTAGTTCAGGTCACTCTGAGTACGGATGATATAAGTTCCCTCACCGGAAAGACCATGCGACGTCTTGATTAAGTAGGGGAATTGGGAAGGGAGCGGAATTTGATCAAGACGAACTTCACTTAACTGATAAGTTTGATAAGTAGGGCAGGGCACTCCTAATTGGGAAAGCGTTGCTTTACTGAGCAAGCGGTAATGAATTTCTGGATCAACAGCGTGTCTTTCGGGCAGCAGGTGATCAAAGGGAAAGAGGGTAATGACGCGATCGATTTGGTTACTTTGCAGTTGCCCAGAGGAGTCATTACCCTGACTGAGATCATCCAGATATGTTGAGCAATCCAGCTTCTCTGCTTGTAAATCGCGAAAGCCAAAATGCTCGCGCCAATAGTGGATCAGTGTGTTACTAGGTGGACTGATGACCACACCGCGCAGCCCGTGCCCCAACACTGCTAAATTCTTCCAGGGTTCTTTCTGGCAAATCTTATCGAAGGATGTTTTGGTTGATTCGCCGCTGCCATCTTGCAGAAAGTATTTTTGCGTGTTTGGATAAGCTGCCCAGCTTGCTGTCGCTGGGTAGTTCAAAATCAGCGCGTAGTTTCCGTTGCTAATGTCTTGAGCAAACAAATCAGAAAGTGAATTGCCCTGAAAAAACTGGAAGGAGGTTTGAGAAGCCATAGCGGGGAGGGGGTTAAACAGAGGAGTTAAACAACTGTGAACTTTTGATCCTGACGGGTAAAAAAGGCAGGCTGCTTTAGCTCATCGGACATATAGGCAACTGCCATTTCAGATGAGTTATGTGCCCAGCCAACTTGTCCCTCTCGATCGATCAAAATACAGCCTGCTTCTCCCGCCACTCGATCGATTAGGGTGTCGATCGCATGTTGCGCTGCATCATCGGGATGCTTTCCGGCAACCAAGGCATCGATCGCGGTTTTTGCCAGTACGACTGGAATAATCGACTCACCATCTCCTGTCGTCGAACAAGCTCCAGAGCGGTTATCGGCATACAAGCCGCAGCCGACTAATGCAGTATCGCCGACTCGCCCCTGAGGTTGCCCAGTGGTTCCGCCTGTGGAAGTTCCGGCGACCAGATTCCCATTGACATCTAACGCGACACAGCCCACCGTATTGGGGCGGTCTAAAACCTCAAGTTCCTCTTTCCACTCCTGATACTGTTCTTCACTGACCAAATCTTCTTTAGCACACACTTCTAGCCCGTGTTCTAGCGCAAACCGTTCCCCGCTTCGTGCCACGAGAAATCGGGATTTTTCCTTCATAATCTTGTGAGCAACAGAAATCGGATGGCGAACGCCCTGGACAGCTGCGACGGCTCCCCAGTCTAGTGTTGCCCCGTCCATGATTGCGGCATCGACTTCAACTTCGCCTTCACTGTTCATCGTCGAACCGAAGCCCGCATTAAACGTCTGATCCGTTTCAAGGACACGAATCGCTGCCTCAACCGCTGCGGCTGCACTGCCTCCGGTACGTAACACCTCCCAGCCCGCCTCAACTGCCGCTAAGCATCCCGCTTGATTTGCTGCCACCTTATCTTCTGTAATTGTTTTTGCTCCACCATGAACGATGATGACTGGTTTCATACTTTTTCTTTTCCTCACACAGTATTTTTTAGAGGATTTTTTTAGAGGATATTTGCGGCAAAAAATTACGCCGCTTTGAGCCTTGAAAGCACGTCCAGCTTTCCAATTTTGGAGACTTAAGACAGAGCAGTAATAATCATCCCGAAGCATACCAGCTTGATTTTCTAAGGCATCTCTATCCCAAGAGTCACCTAAGACAATTAGAGGAATGAGATCCGATAACGCAAGTTTGTAATCGGCTGTTTTAGCTTCTGAGCAGCCTGGCTTTGGAGCGAGCCTGTATCCTCTTAGCGTTGAATCCGATCGATCTAAAGCGATACAGCGACAGCAACTTTTCCGCTATATCCTTCCGCCTCTTTACTGGTTTTGATAGAAATTTCTGTTGAAAATTGGTTTTGATAGTTTTCTCTTTCAAAAGATTCGTTAGAATAATCTGTAGAAACAGTTGAGAGAATAATAAGGATTCACTATGGCATTTGAAGTCCCCGCACTGCCCTATAACTTCGACGCGCTCGAACCCTACATCGACGCTCAGACCATGCAGATCCACCACGACCTGCATCACGGCGCATACGTTAAGAACCTGAATACGGCGACCGAATCCCACTCTGACCTGCAAAGCAAGAGCATTGAAGAACTAATTCGCGATCTCAATACTGTTCCAGAAGCCGTTCGGACTGCCGTTCGCAACAATGGCGGCGGACACCTCAACCACACGATTTTTTGGACGCTGATGGCTCCTAATGCAGGCGGTGAACCGACTGGGGCGATCGCAGAAGCAATCAATGACACCTTTGGCAGCTTTGAAACCTTTAAAGAGCGGTTCAACGATTCTGGCGTGAAGCGGTTTGGTAGCGGCTTTGTTTGGCTGGTGCGCTCTAGCGACGGCAAACTCGAAATCGTCAGCACCCCCAACCAGGACAACCCGATCACCGATGGTCACTACCCGATCATGGGCAACGATGTTTGGGAACACGCCTATTACCTCAAGTACCAGAACCGCCGCCCCGAATATCTGAAGCAGTGGTGGAACACGGTGAACTGGGAAGAAGTTAATCGCCGTTTCGCACAGTGTTCTGCTGGTTAATGATTCGCAAATGGCATGACGATCAGGGAGACGATCGCTGGATTGCCTTAAGAAACAGGTGCGATCGTTCATCCTCAGCTTTGTGCAGCGTTAGGCGGCAGAGTTAGGCTGCTCACTTGCCTATTCATTACACCCCTTTCACACCCCTTTAATTAAGTCGTTTAATTAAATCGTTTAGGGCGAAGCAGGTGCGATCGAGTTTTCCATTGAATTGGGGAGGCTCTTTCGCATTGCTTCGTCTTTTCAGGTTGTTTGGTCAAAAGCGGGGAGACGATCGCTAAAGTAAAGAAATCGTTTTGCCATTATTTCTACAGTGACTATGGATATCATCCTCTGTCATACCACGGCTGACTTTGACACCCTGGGCGCGGCGATCGGCTTAACGCGGCTGCATCCGGGAGCGCGAGTTGTGTTGACGGGGGGAAGTCATCCCACAGTGCATGATTTTTTGGCGTTGCATCGGGATGAATATGCGCTGATTGAGCGACGATCGGTAAATGCTGATCAGATTCGATCGCTGATTGTAGTGGATACGCAGTGGCGCGATCGGTTGGGCAAGGCGGCGGAATGGCTGGATTTGCCGGGAATTAAAGTTACGGTGTACGACCATCATCCCGATGGAGATATTGCGGCAGACGAAATGTGTGTGGAGGCGATCGGGTCAGCCACCACGCTGATCGTGGAGCAGCTTCAGGCGGCACAAATCACGCTGACTCCGGCAGAAGCAACCGTGATGGCGTTGGGCATTCATGTGGATACGGGGTCGCTCACGTTTGATCATTCGACTGTGCGAGATGCAGCAGCGTTGACCTGGCTGATGGCTCAGGGCGCAAACCTGCGATCGATCGGGGAATATGTAGAGCCAGGATTATCTCCAGAGCTGCAAGAGCTGTTGACGATCGCCCTGGAGCAAATGCAGACGGAAACCATTCGCGGCAATTCGATCGCCTGGGTGCTGCTGCCCGTGGGAGGTCATGTGGTGGGGCTGTCGAATCTAGCATCGCGGCTGCTGACCCTGACCGAGGCGGATGTGCTGCTGCTGGCGACGCGCTTTAGTTTAGGAGACGGTACGGAAGAACGGTTGACGGTCATCGGACGCTCGCGAGGTGGACTGGGATTAGACGAATTGAATCTGGGTGAGCTGTTCCAGCCCTGGGGGGGCGGTGGACATTCGCGGGCAGCATCGTTATCCCTGAGGGCGGCTGATCCGGAAAGCGAGTTTCAGCAGATTGTTGATCGCTTGACGCAGCAGATTCCCCAGCCGCCAACGGCACGAGAAATGATGTCTTCTCCGGTTCGCACGATTCGCCCAGAAACGACGATCGAGGAAGCACAGCGAATTTTGTTGCGGTACGGTCATGCGGGGCTATCAGTGGTGGATGCGGAAGGGCAGTTGGTTGGCATTATTTCTCGACGGGATATTGACATTGCACTGCATCACGGCTTCAGCCATGCTCCGGTGAAAGGCTACATGACGACGAATCTAAAGACGATCGCCCCCGATGCCTCGCTGCCGGAAATCGAATCGCTGATGACCACCTTTGATATCGGTCGATTGCCTGTGCTGGAGGACGGACAGCTTGTTGGCATGGTGACACGAACCGATGTGCTGCGCCAGCTTCATCAGGATAGGCAGTATCAGGGCAGGCAAAACCAGGCAAGGCAAACGGTACGCGATGCGAAAAAACCCTCACTGCGTCAAGCTTGCCTCCTTCCAGAAGTTGTGCAGGGAATGTTCCGAAGTCGCCTGATTCCAGCTTTGTGGAATGTGCTGATGCAGGCAGCAACACTGGCAGAGCAGCGCGGTTGGCAGCTCTATGTGGTGGGCGGTGCAGTGCGCGATATGCTGCTGTCCCAGAGCGGTGAACCCCATTTGTATGACATTGATTTAGTGGTAGATGGCTTTCATCGATCGGCAGACCAGGCAGCAGGAGTCGAGCTAGCACGAGCATTGCAGGAAAGCTACCCGCAAACGAAGCTGCAAATCCACGGACGATTTCAGACTGCAGCCCTCCTCTGGCACAACGATCCCGAACTTGGCTCGCTCTGGGTGGACATCGCTACGGCTCGCACCGAGTTTTATCCCTATCCGGCGGCAAACCCTGAAGTCGAGGCAAGCTCAATCCGGCAGGATTTATATCGGCGCGATTTCACGATTAACGCGATGGCAATCCGGTTGACTACCCCCCGACGCGGCGAACTGCTCGACTTTTTTGGCGGTGTGATTGACCTGGAAGCAAAGCAAATCCGTGTCCTCCATGCCAATAGCTTTATCGAAGACCCAACGCGCATCTATCGCGCAGTGCGTTTTGCCACGCGACTTGGATTTCAGATCGAACCGCAAACTGAAGGTTACATTCGCCATGCGATCGCCAGCGGGGTTTATGACCGAATCCAGCTCGAAATGGAGAAAACCCCCGCACTGCAAACCCGCCTGAAGCAAGAGTTGAAATACATTCTGGAAGCTTCCTATTGGAAACGGGCGATCGCGCTTTTAGATCATCTGGGCGCAATTTGCTGTATCCATCCTGAGCTGAAACTCACCGATTCCCTCTGGTACCAGCTCCGTTTTGCCGATCGCTGGCTGAAACAATTTGCCCCTTCCAAAACCTTTTCTCACTGGCAAATTTTGCTCGAAGTCATGCTGCTGCACCTGCTACCCGCAGCCCGAGTCAAAGTCGCAACGCATTTTCAGCTTCCTGCCGGCAGCCTCGATCGACTAGGACAGTTTGACGATCGACAAAAATGGGTAAATGAGCAATTGCCTGAATGCGATGCGAAGCACTTCCCTTCTGGGACAACCCGTCTTAGTAAGGTTTATCGGCTGCTGCAACCCTTGGATTTTGAGACGCTGACGCTGCTAGCAATCACCAGTTCTCGCGCAATTCGACGACGTATTTGGCAATACCTCACTAAGGATTCGGCGATCGAACCTTTGCTCAACGGCAACGATCTCAAACAGCTTGGCTTCAAACCCGGACGGCAGTATAAGGAGATTTTAGAAACGGTTTTTGATGCAACGTTGGATGGAGTGGTGCGCGATCGAGCCGAGGCAGTGCGGTTTGTTGAGGAACAGTTTGAAAAGGGAGAGCGGTACAGCAAAGAGACGCATTGAGCACGATCGCTCACTCCAGGCTTTGCAATTGCCAATTCCGAATTCCAAATTATTTACACGGCAGAATGGAAAGGTTGACTCGGACGCTGAGAACCTGTGAATTGGATTGAGACTTATAAGGGTGAAATCGCCGGATTGGGGGCTGCGCTGATCTGGGCGATCGCTTCCTCGATTTATGTGGGGTTGGGGAAACAGATGCCGCCCCTAATTTTGAACTTTACGAAGAGTGGGATTGCGATCGGCTTTATTTTGCTGACGCTGCTGCTGCGGGGCGATGTGCCTGACTTGAGCGGGATGAGTGTCTTGCTGCTGGGGTTGAGCGGGGCGATCGGAATTGGGTTGGGCGATACCGCGTTTTTTGCCAGTTTGAATGCGCTGGGGGCAAGACGATCGCTCTTATTTGAGGCGTTGTCGCCTTCGATGGCAGCAATTTTGGCAGGGTTATTCCTTAGCGAACAGCTAGGGCTGCAAACCTGGATCGGAATTGCCTTAACCCTGGGAGGGGTTGCCTGGGTCGTGGTGGAACGCACACCCAATGAGCCGCGAGATCGATCGCACCGCTGGTTGGGGATTGGCTTCGGATTACTGGCGGCACTGGGTCAGGCAGGCGGAGCCGTTTTGTCCAGAGCAGCGTTAGCCGGAACCACAGTCAGCCCACTCTGGAGTACGCTGATTCGTCTTGCAGCAGGTGTGCTAATTTTGCTAGTCTGGATGGTGGCAAAGCGTCAGCCCCTCCGAGTTTTCCAGCCGCTTCGATCGCCCCGCTTCCTGGCTATCCTGGCACTCACCGCGTTTAGCGGCACGTATCTGGCAATCTGGCTCCAGCAAACTGCCCTCAAATTCACTGCCACGGGCATTGCTCAGGCTCTCACCTCGACCAGTCCGCTGTTTGTGATTCCGATCGCTTTCTGGGCAGGAGAACGAGTGAGTTTAAGGGCAATTTTAGGAGCGACGATCGCCTTAGCAGGAATTTGGTTGCTGTTCGATTAAAAGAGAGCCAATCAAAATTAAGTCGGATTTTCATCTGCGATAGCGTTCTTCGAGCCAGATCCGAACTTCGTTTGCGCTCCCGAAGGTGAGTGATTGATGGGTCGTCGGGTCGTAGACGCTCCAGTAATGTTCACCCGATCGATCGCGCTTCAGCGTAATTTGCGGTTCAGAATAACCGAGACAATATTGCACAAATCGATCCCAGATCCGCTTGAGGCGTCCATTTTGCCAGGTTTGCGGCGATCGTGGATTAACGAGGGGGGAGGATTGCTGAATCGGATTGAAATCAGTTCTCATACCATGACTCCCGGATGCGAAGGGTGAATCAGACGGTTTGCAGGCAGATTACTTCTTTGGTCATGCTCGTGCTGGAGCACGATGAGTAAATTGAATGGCGGAATAAACTCCATCGCCGTAACAAAATTTCATCTGATAGCCCCACTTTAAGTAGCTGCAACGATGAAATCAAAAAGCGCACTGCATCGTTTCCATGAAAAAAATTCATGTTTACCTCTGGAGTCTCCTGAGAATTTAAGCGACAATCTGGGAAGTGCAGGGAAGAGGTGGACGCGATGAATCTTGAAGGCATTAAGCTATCGCAACTGCGGGCACTGGCTACGATCGCCAAGTATGGCAACTTCAGTGAGGCGGCTTTTCAGCTTGGTGTGTCTCAATCCGCCATCAGTCATGCAATCGCGGCGTTAGAAGCTGAATTAGGCGTGGTGCTGCTGTCGCGGGGGCGACATGGGGCTTCGCTAACTCCCGTAGGCGAACGCATTTTGACGCATACTCATACCATGCTGGATAATCTGGAGGCGATCGGCAAAGAAGCAAACCTCGCGAAGGGGCTTCAGGGCGGTCATCTACGAATTGCATCATTTCGGAGTGCGGCGACTCACGTGCTGCCCGGCGTGATTGCAGAGTTTCAGAAGCGGTTTCCGGGCGTGAGTATTACGATTCGCGAATGTCGTTTCGGCGTTTCCGTTGCTCAAGCCCTGCGGCAGGGTCAGGCAGACCTGGGCATTACCATTTTGCCGACGACCGATGAATTTGAATCCTGGGAACTGCTGCGCGATGAGTATCTGGTTCTGTTTCCCCCCAGCTGCAAGCTCAAAGACTCCCTCACCTGGCAGGATCTGTACAGGCTGCCCTTAATTTTGCCTTCGTCGCAGGACGAGTGCCGCATCCTGATTGATGCTCACTTCGATCGCTTTCAGCAGCCCTTAAAACCCACCTACGAAGTAACGGAAGATTCGACCGCTGTGGGCATGGTCAGCCAAGGCTTGGGCATTACGATTATGGGACGATTAGCCGCCGAGCCACTGCCACCCCATGTTCAGGTGAGAAGTCTGCCCGTGAAACTAGAGCGAATTATCGGCGCAGCAATCTTGGCAGAAGGGTTACATTCTCCGGCGGTTTATGCGTTTCTTGACAGTTTGAAAGCATCAGGGTCAGTTCAGCCCGGCTCTGCCTTGTCTGATTTAAGCGCCGTTGTTTAGCGTTCAGCGATCGCCTAATCACAATCTCGTCAGACTAACCTCACTTCACAAAACCCAAAACAAACCCATTAATCCCATCTCCTCCAGGGAGGGAAGTCCGCAGGGCAGGGTGGGGCAAACCTTCGCGATCGAGCCAAGCTCCACCTTTCTGGAATCACCTTTCTGGAATCACCAGATCGACTGCTGTATATCCAGGTGCGTGAACAATAATTGCCCCCATTAAAATAAATCCATCCACTTTAGCCTGAAGAGGAGCGTCAGCCCATGTGTGGAATTGTTGGCTACATCGGAACTCAAGCAGCAAGCGGTATTTTGCTCGAAGGGTTACGCAAGCTGGAGTATCGCGGCTATGACTCCGCGGGAATTGCCACCATCTGGGAAGGCGAAATTCACTGTGTCCGGGCGAAGGGCAAACTGCAAAATCTGCAAGACAAGTTAGAAGGCTTACATATTCCCGCACAGGTCGGCATTGGACACACGCGCTGGGCAACCCACGGCAAGCCGGAGGAATACAACGCCCATCCCCACATGGATACGGTAAAGCGATTGGCAGTCGTGCAAAATGGCATTATTGAAAACTATCGCGAACTGCGCGAACACCTGAAGGCAAAGGGACACGAGTTTCGATCGGATACCGACACCGAAGTGATTCCCCACCTGATTGCCGATTATCTGGCAGAACTCTCTACCAGCCCCAATCCCTTACTCGAAGCGGCACGCCTGGCAGTGAATGACCTTCAGGGCGCGTTTGCGCTGGCGATCGTTTCAGCCGACTATCCCGATGAACTCCTTGCAGTGCGGCAGCAGGCTCCTTTGGCGATCGGGTTTGGGCAGGGCGAATTCTTTTGTGCGTCGGATACTCCGGCTCTGGTGACGCATACTCGCGCTGTGCTGACGCTGGAAAATGGCGAACTGGCAAGGCTGACCCCGCTGGGCGTAGAAGTGTATGACTTTGCCGGGCATCGACTCAAGAAAACGCCGCGAATGCTGGACATGAACCCGATTCAGGTGGAAAAGCAGGGCTTCCGGCATTTCATGGTGAAGGAAATCTATGAACAGCCGGGTGTGGTGAGAACTTCGTTGGAAGCCTATCTGGATAGTGGGTGGACAGCCGCTAGTTCTACTTCCCCAATTCGCTTGAATCTGCCGGATGAGTTTTATGCGGATATTGAGCAAATCCAGATCGTTGCCTGCGGTACAAGCTGGCACGCCGGACTGGTGGGTAAGTATTTGCTAGAACAGCTTGCCGAAATCCCCACACAGGTGCAGTATGCCTCTGAGTTTCGCTACGCACCGCCCCCACTCACGCCCCATACGCTAACGATCGGTGTGACCCAATCCGGCGAAACCGCAGACACCCTTTCTGCCCTGGAAATGGACAAGCGACGCAGAACCGATCTCGATCGCAAATTTCAGTCCCGCATCCTGGGTATCACGAACCGCACCGACAGCACTTTGGGACATTTAGCAAATCATCTGATCGACACTCGCGCCGGAATCGAAATTGGTGTGGCAGCAACCAAAACTTTTACTGCGCAACTCGTCGCCTTCTACTGTCTGGCGTTAGAGTTTGCCTATCGGCGCAAAACCGTTCCGCTCGATCGCCTGGAGCAAATCATTACCGGGCTGCGCCAGCTTCCCTCAGAAATGGAGCTAATTCTTGAAAGCCAGGAACGCTACATCGAAGAACTCGCCCACGATTTCGCCGAAACCCAGGACTTTATCTTTTTAGGACGGGGCATCAACTTCCCGATCGCCCTCGAAGGCGCACTCAAACTCAAAGAAATCAGCTACATCCACGCCGAAGGCTACCCCGCAGGCGAAATGAAACACGGTCCGATCGCGTTACTGGATGCAAAAGTGCCTGTGGTGGCGATTGCCATGCCGGGAGCGGTGTATGAGAAAGTGATTTCTAACGCTCAAGAAGCGAAAGCTCGTGATGCGCGTTTAATTGGTGTGACACCGATGAATGATGCTCATGCGGCGGAAGTGTTTGATGATATTCTGCCCGTGCCTTCGGTCGAGGAACTGCTTTCTCCAATTCTGACGGTCATTCCACTACAATTCCTGGCGTATCATATTGCGTCGCGCCGAGGCTTAGATGTGGATCAGCCGCGTAATTTGGCGAAGTCAGTGACAGTTGAATAGTTTAACGAAGCTGTTCTAACGAAGCTGTTCTCGATGTTTGTATGCAAACAATAAAGTCTTGAACTCGCGCGTAAAGTTCTAAACTCGTGCGTAAAGTCTTAAACTAACTGTCACACTGAAGGAAGGTTGTGGCAGTTAGCTTGTCTATATGGAGAATGTTCTAACCTAGAAGATGAGAAAAACGGTGGCTTGTCCCTTGTGTACGCAATCAGCCCATCAAGTTCGTTTGCCATTCAGATATTTTTTGCGACGCAACACTGTGGCTACATTAGCCTAATTGAGACAGTCCCAATTAAGACAGTGAAGCTGTTCCTATAGTAGATATTACAAACATTATAAATATCACAAACATTGCTAAGCCCGACTACCGTTGTCAGTCGAGAGTTTTTTGTTGGCAGTCTTGCGCCTTGTCATTCCTGTTTAACTCGGTGCAGTTCTTTCCAGTTGGCTATTTAGCGGCTGGAACAGCTTAACAACAAAGGTTGTTCCTTCGCCCACTTCACTCTCTACATCAATTTGCCCGCCATGCAAGTCTAAGCAATGTTTTACGATGGTTAGCCCTAGCCCAGTTCCAGGAATTTTGCCCACATTGTTTGCTCGTTGAAAAGGTTCAAACAAATGCTTTTGAGCATCAGAAGGAATTCCAATTCCCATATCTCGAACTTGTAAGGTGACTTGTTCTTCATGACAGGAAAGGTCAAAATAGACGGGGCGATCTTGGGGAGAGTATTTAATTGCGTTTGAAATTAAATTCGTGAGAATGTGCCTGAGGAGTTTTTGATCCAGACAAGCATTCTCGCAGTGCCCCTGACTGTTGAAAAGGATGCGGTGCTTTGAACCTGTGCTAAATTGGATTTCCTCGACTAGTCTTCGACAGAAGCGATCTAAATTTAAAGAGGCTGGCTTAAACTTCAAGCTTCCACCTGCGGCTTGACCAACAGATAATAAATCATCCAACAATTGATTCATCGATCGAACCGATTGTTGAATTATGTATAAAAACTCGCGTCGTCTTTCTTCGGTTAAATTATGATTTTCCTGCTCCAGCAATTGGGCACAGCCCAGAATTGAGGTCATCGGACCTCGAAGTTCATGAGCTGCCATTGACCAAAACCGAGATTTTAGCTCACTCAACTCTTTCTCTTTTTCTAGAGCGACGCGAATCGCAGTTTCTGACAATTTCCGGCGGAGGGCAACTTCGACTGCAACATGCAAGTCCCGCTCATCAAACGGCTTCACGATATATCCAAAGGGGTCTGTCACTTTGGCTCGTTGCAATGTGGCTTCATCAGCATAAGCCGTTAAATAAATGACAGGCGTATCAAAATCGGCTCGAATTTGCTCTGCCGCTTCGATGCCATCCATTTGACCTTTAAGTCGGACATCCATTAAAACTAACTCTGGTCGTAATTCCGCGACCTTTTCAACTGCTTCTTCTCCAGAGGCGACTGATGCAGGTACACTGTACCCCAACTTTTTCAATCGCTTCTCGATATCACGGGCAACAACTCTTTCATCCTCAACGACTAAAATCCTTTCATTAGCCATTTATTGTTCCCTTCCTATACTTTCTAATTCTGAAAATGTAATTCTAAAGGTCGTTCCTGTTCCTTCTGTTCGATCGAGTTCTATAGTGCCTTCGAGTTGTTCAGTAAAGACGCAGACAAGTTCCAAGCCGAGTGATTCTGTGTTACGGAAGTCTAGCTCTAACGGAAAGCCAATTCCATTATCCTGAACAGTTAATATGAATCGATTGTCAGAAGTGGGGGAAATTTCAATAAGGATTTCATTTTCTGAGGTTGGCGTAGGAAAAGCATGTTTTAAGGTATTGGAAACTAATTCATTGATGATTAATCCACAGGGAATGGCTGTATCAATATTGAGCCAAACGCCTGCTGCCTCAGCTCGTAGCGTTGCTGCTTGCGAATTTGCCGTATAGGACCGAAGCAGATTATTCGCCAAGTCACGAATATATTCATCAAAGTTGATTTTGAGTAAATCACTCGATTGATGCAGTTTTTCATGAATCAGCGCCATTGAACGAATTCGATTTTGGCTGTCCTTGAACAGTGCAAGTACCCTTTCGTCCCTGATGTAGTCCGATTGAAGTCTCAAGACACTTGAAATCACCTGTAGATTATTTTTGACCCGATGGTGGATTTCTTTCAATAGGGCTTCTTTTTCCTTCAATGACAGTTTTAGCTGCTCCTCGGTTCGCTTGCGTTCTTTCAGTTCGTTCTGGACTTGCTGATACAGCTCAGATTGTTGAATCGCGATCGCCATATGAATTGCGAGTTGCTTCAATAAATCAACTTCAAACGATCGCCATTGTCTGGGGCCAGAGCAGTGATAGGCACATAATAATCCCCACAAGTGTTCTCCTTGCAGGATCGGGACAACCAGGCTTGCTCGTATATCGTATAGGACCAGAATGTCAATATGACACTGAGTTAAACCAGCTGTATAAATATCCTCACAAACCTGAGTCCGTCCATTCTTATAAGCTTGGGCATAGTTTTGCCCAAAGCACTTATCCTGGATGCTGCTATTGAGTGCAGGCCTCCAACCGTCTTCGACTGACTCGACCACGACGGTGCCACTCCAGTCTGGATGGAACTGGTAGATAATCACTCGATCTGCTTTGAGAAATTGCCGGACTTCCTCGACACTCCGCTGCAGGATGTCATTAAGATTCAGGGACTCTCGGATGTGGAGTGCCATCGCGGCTAGAATCTGGCTGCATTGCAGCTGTTCCAGCAAGCCTACCGGATTTTCTAGCAGATGAAGAGCCAATTCTGAACCCTGTTCTTGAGCCAATTCACCGCTTGATGCCTCAAACTGCTCGATCGATCGCTGCAGTTGTTCCGCAGCGTCATACATCTCATTAAGAGCCAGAACCTCTAGAAAACTTGTGGGTGAGACAACGCCTAAAAGTTCTCCCTGGGGTCCGTATACCCCAAACCGCTGCACTTTTGCTTGCTGCATCTTCCAGTAAGCAACTAATATCGACTCTGAGGATGGGAAGTGCAGGAATGGGCTGCTCATCACTGTCTGAGCTTGTATCTGCGATAAATCTAGCCCTAATGTCCAAAGCTGAAGCACATGCCGCTCTAAAAGTAATCCCACAGGGTGGGAATTATCCTGCGTATCATCTGCTGCTGTCAGCACGACACAATCCGCTTCACGATCAAGCATTAATTGAGCTAACTGGAGAACTGATGTAGCTGCAGGTGCTTGAACGATCGGCAGAGAAACAATTTCTGCTAACTGCTTTAATTTCAGTAGTTCATCTAGTTGTAAGACACAGCGGAGACTCGCCGGGGTGATGATACCGAGCCACTGCTCCTGCTCATCCACAACAGGAAGATGATAAATCTGATGCTGACGGAGCTGAGCGAGGGCAGTAAAAACGTTTTGATCTTCAGTTTGGGTCAAGGCGATGACTGGTTGACGCACAACGTCAGCAACTTTCACTGCCGTTAAATCTCGCCCTGAAACAATCGCCTGTAGGGCGTCTCTCTCTCCGAATACCCCCAGGAGCCGTACCCCTTCTACAATCAGAATGCCACTTGCTCGCGCTTCGCTCATCAGTACGGTATTGAGCGAGAGTTCTAAACCCGGAAGAACACAGCTGCTCTGCGCTTTGCTCATCATCCTAATCGCGCTGCCCAGGGACGCATCAGGAGCTATGGTCAACGGGCGTCGATCAATTGCAGAATCTAAAGATAAGGAAGGGGCTGATGAATTTTGCGGATGCATGAATCAGTGTTTTTAGCAGCAGGGCTTTAACAAGAGGTTTTATTCGGCAGTAGTTAAGTTAACGTAACTTAACTCAAAATGATGAATTGAGCTAATTCCTATACAAACTATAAGTCATGAATCATAAACTTCTTCTTGGCATGTGGCATTGCTGAACCGGAGTAGGATTAGCCCCCCTAGCCTTCCAAAGTTGGAGGGAACTGGTGCTCAAAGCCCCCCTCGCTCTGGGTGTCGTGCTCCGAGGACTCCGTAGCCCTTTACCCTCTTACCCTTGTGCCCTCTGCCCTTTTTTCTCTTCCCTCTGGCGCGAAGTGCCTCAAAATTTTTTCTAAACATCAGCCACCCGTATGCTTCGCAGTTCCCCAAAGGGGTAATTGCCCCTTCCCCACGCTCCTCTCCCTCCTTCCCTTCTCTCGCTTCACCACAGGCGGTTGTGAAATGCCACCTCTCAAGGACTCTTGGACTGGAAAAATATCAGGTCAGGCGTAAATCCTTTTTCTCCCAACCGCATGACACCATCCCGAACAAATGATCGCTCTCCTATCCACAGCGCCTCGATTCATATTTCAATAGGAGCAAAATTTCAATGGGAGCAAACGTGATCGCCGCAATCGCTAGCCAACCCTGAAGAATCTGTCGCAGCAGTAGTTGGCCACCCACGATTGTACTACCGACAATCAGGTGATCTTCGATCAGTTCGAGCTTGCCCTCCGGTCGGTGGTGCAAGAACGATTCAAAAATTCTTTAGTAGTAGGATACAAGGTACGATCGCCTCCTCATTGTGGGTCGGCTGCCATGTGGAATGTAGTACCTGAAAGCCTTAGTTTACAAAGGCATCAAAAATTGGCAGTTTATTTTATCACAGAGTAGGATCAAGAAATTGCAACAAATGGAGTAAATTGGCAAACCATTTTTTCGTACCGTCTAAAAACTGTACCTAAAGATGAGGGTTCTAGACGACGAGATTGGCAATTCGTTTTATTGCTGTACACATAGTTAGTTCCAGCGATCGATCACTTCCAGCATCTTTTCCTTAGACAGTGTTCCTTTTTCCAGGACACCCAGCACGTCGTTGAACTGCTTAAACTGAGCGTTTGGATGACGCTTGCGATGTTCCTGGAGTTTTTCAATAATCTTAAGTGCCTTTTTCTGGCTTAAAAACTCCAGCTTTTTAAGTACTTGCTGCTGTACTGCCGGTTCCGAGATTCTATTGAATGCCTCCAGCGGCGGTAAAGGCTGCGGCAACTTGCTGTCGATCGTTTCTGTTAAATCTAGCTTTAACCGTTCGATCGAACTGCTGAGATGCTTAAAGCTTTGCTCAAGCCTAGATTCTAAATTCTTCAGCTTAAGCGATAAAGTCCCTTCATCAGAGAGGGCTGGATTTGAAGGGGATGGAGGGCCTGGCAGTGGAGGTTGACGAACGGCTTCAGTTACCTCTAATTGTTTAAGCATTGCGCCCTCAATTTTGGGCTTCAAAATGAATACCGTAATGCGATCGGGTAATTCGGGATCGATTTCTCTTGCTTTGAGGAAAG
Source organism: Leptolyngbya sp. ST-U4 (assembly GCF_039962215.1). Taxonomy (NCBI): domain Bacteria; kingdom Bacillati; phylum Cyanobacteriota; class Cyanophyceae; order Leptolyngbyales; family Leptolyngbyaceae; genus Leptolyngbya; species Leptolyngbya sp. ST-U4. Next base: position 52,976 of record NZ_JAMPKZ010000008.1, on the reverse strand, counting down.
CATAGTACTCTAAATGTCCTGACACCAGTTCGTATTCATCAATTCTTAGCGCTCGGACGAGAGGAATATCAATCAGCCCTCTTAGCTCAACGATGGTATGAGCTAAGGCTTCAATCTCTGTTGCTTTGTCGTCCAGATTAAACGGTAAAGATGCAGAATTAACCTGAATACTATCCAGATCAACAATTGATGTGAGTAGACTCATTGGAGCTTGCTGCCAAAATTTTCTCAATTTATTATGTCTGGAATCTGCGGAGCAGTGACAATCAAGCGTCAATCAACGCGAGAACTTCTTGCGCCAATTGGCTAAATTCTTCAGCAGATTAGGAATCTGGTTTGTGATCCAGAATTGAACGCGGATCAGGAATATCAAGCTGACCCATTTCAATGGTTCGCTCAATTGCTGATGAGACATCTCGACGTTCAAAAATGCGCGATTTCAGCAGCGGAAAGCCGTATTGGTTCTGCACGATCGCTTCCATTTTGGGCAGCGTGTAGTCTACAAATCGGGCATAGGTCGCTAGCTTGGTTGGCAAAACCCCCAGCACTTTAATTGTATCTCTGCCCATTTCTTCCTTAAAATCGTTGATTTCTGCAACAAATTTCTGCACGTTCCTTAAGCCTTCGTTTGCAAAGGGCTTTAGATCCGACGGGATAAGCAAATAGTCTGCTGCAATTAAAGCAATCCGCGCATAAATATTGAGTGAGGGAGGTGTATCAATCAAGACAATATCATAGCGGTCTTTCACATCCTGAAGCTTTTTCACCAGTCTTGTGCGAGCGTGTTCAGTTTGAACAAATTCCTGTTCACACTCCATCAGCCGAATGTGGCTGGGAATGACATCAAATTCAGGCGATGAAAAACTAGACTGCCGTGCAACTTCAGAAATAGAGAATTTGTTTTTCTCAATAATCACGTGATACACGTATGAATTCTTGATTGTGTCTGTCAGTTCATCCTGAAACTTAACTAATCCTGTAGCAAATGTCGTATTTGCCTAACTATCCAAATCGATCACGAGGACTCGCTTGTTCTGCTTGCTGAGAGCGGCAGCCAGGTTAATCACAGTCGTTGTTTTGCCTACTCCACCTTTATTGTGATAAACCGCGATAACTTTCATGTTTGGCTCCTGCTTTGATGAAGTTTGATTTATTTGCTGCTCTGGATCTGCTGGGTGCAGTTGCGGCGATATCTCTTGAATCAATGCTTCCTGCTGTAGTGTTTCTCGACCAATAATTTGTTTGATGGTTCCAATCTTCTGAGGAACCTCGTGCCCTGGAACTTGCAGCAGTAGGTTTAGCTCTCCATTGCTCTGCTCATAGATTCTGACCAGATGACCGTTCGTTAACAGTCCATAGCGAACATCTAAACTTGTTAGATAGCGGCGAAACTTTCTGACATGGCGATCGAGGTTTTGGCGAGGATGCTTCGCCTCTAAAATTAATTGGAGCTGATTTTGATAGCCTAATAAGTTTGCTGCAACCGCTAAAAAATCAAGGCGAATTCTGCCAAAAGTGACCTCCTGCTGCCAACATTGTGGTGAATAGCCCAACATCGGCAGTAGATAGAGAACAATAAACTTACTCTCTACCTCCGATTCATTACGACATTGCCCTGGATCAAAGAACGTGGACACGCGATTTATGGCATGAGGGTGACAATACGAATCTCTTCTAAAATACCCATCCCAGTCTGGCTACTGCCGGAAAGAGCTAGATCTTTGACAAAGCATTACCCCCATAGCAAGGTTGCGTGAAATGAAATGCGTCAAGCCTGGTTTAGAGCCGCAGCGATGTCCTGATGCCGAAGCACATCTGCGAATTTTGCAGCACCTTAGCCCCACTGCCACCTATCGCATTCTGTTTGATGTGCCGAAACATCATCTACAGGATGTCAGGCAAGAGAGCGATCGAACAATTTGTAAAGCGATCGAATAATTTACCTCAGTCAAACTATAATCGCTGAAGGGGAGTCGATCGGTGAGTTTCCTCAATCTGAAGATATTGTTGAGCAGACGAAAGCGATCGAGTGGTGTTGATCGAAAACAAATTTCCCAACAGAACAATCATGCATCTTTTCTGGGAGAACTGTAAGCGACCGATTCGTAATCGGCTGAAACAAGGTAAAGCGTTTTTACGAGGCTATCCCTTTTATTACACTCGAACGCAAGACCCCGAATTTGCTAACCGCTACGGTTATTTATGGAGTGAATTTAGAACGCCGATTCCCGATCGCGGTACTCCCGAAATTCGTGCCAATCGTCTGTGGAATTTGCAGCTTGCAGCCGAACGGATTCACTGCTTGCGCTTAGCACCGGGAGCAATTTTCAGTTTTTGCGATCGGATCGGTGAACCTACTTTAAAGAATGGCTTTCGAGCCGCTCCAGTCTTTATTCGGGGTAAAGTTTTGACCGATGTGGGTGGTGGTTTATGTTTGATTGCAACCAATTTGTTTAACACATTTTTACAGGCAGGCTGCGAGATTTTAGAACGTCATTGTCACAGCATTGATGCCTACGGCGACGAACGCTTTTATCCGCTGGGGCAAGATGCTGCGGTTGCCTATGGCTACAAAGATTTAGTCGTGAAAAACTCCAGTCAAATTGCTTTGCAGTTGCGCTTTCAAGTTATGGGCGATCGGGGTGAAGTGCATTCCAGCGTATGGGGTGAACAGCCTTACTCGATTCAAATCAAGATTGAATCTAAAGTGTTAGAAGAGATTCCTCCTGCCAAAGCAGACGATTGCTCCGGCTGGATTGTGGAAACAACGCGCTCCGTTCAAAAGACTTCCGATCTGTCCCTGTCCCCTCAATGGCAGTTAGACTATCGCACCGTTAGCCATTATGCCCCCTGTGAACGATCGTAAATAATGAGCGCTCGTTAAAAAAACACTGCTTTCCTGACTGCTCCCATTGCCTCGAACTGTGGCTTAGATATCAAGATTGACGGTGAGGGGAATCGTTTCGGTGTGAATCAGGAGGGTTGTTCTGATGAATCAGCAATCAATGGTAGAAAACGATGGTAGAAAACGATCGACTGCCTTTGTGATACTGGCTACTTGCGATCGTCCCCGCTTGCTGATGCGTTAATGTGCGATCGATGCTGCCTTGGGGTAACAAGCCCTGGAACTAAATTTAGTTATCTAAGAACCTTTTGCGTTTCGCGATCGTCTATCTTATGAGAGGCGCAGTGGAGATCGGGCAGTGCAATTTAAGATTCGTTCGTGGATTATTGAAATTGGGTTTGGTATTGGCCTTTTGCTGCTAGCAAGTCTGGCTCTGCTGCTGGCGATGGAGCATCATCCTCAAATTCCTCAGCCCCATAGCTCGACAAGACAGATCATGCCAGGCAGTTCTCTAGCGAGAACAATTATCCCTTTGGGAAACAGCGAAGCGATCGGCTGAGAGACGTAGAAACTTAGCGACAATTTAGACACAGGGGAGTCCGCAAAATCTGGTATCCTGCTGTCATTTGTGTTGCTCCCTCTCCCAAAGACTCGGCTATAGTGCTTAAGGACAATTTGAGAAAACGATTCTGAAGAAACGGGTAAAATCTTTCGGCAGTTCTGTCCGTCGTGAGGCGGGTTGCGCTGGTGCACAGCCGAAGGACAGCGGTGGGAAAGGCGAGTGGGGTGAGACGGATGACGAATTCTCCCAATGATAATAAAGAGAATCAGCCTGAGCAGCAAACGTCTACAGCGAGGCAAAACCGTACGGGGGGCAGGCGGCGCACGGTAATTCGGGCGGGTTTCGTCGCGGGGGGTCTGCTGCTCGTGGGGCTGGCAGGTGGCGTGTGGTGGGCATGGCGATTTGTGAACGAGGGTTTGTCTCCCCTGATTGCTCGTCAGGTCAGTACGCAGCTCAATCGTCCGGTGCAGGCAGGCGAGGTCGAGCAGATTTCTTTGACGCGGATTGTCTTTGGTCCTTCTGCAATTCCGGCAACGCCAACCGATCGCGATCGGCTAGAAATGCAGCGGGTTGAGGTCACGTTTAACCCGTTTGAAGTGTTGTGGGATCAAACGCTCAGCGTAGATGTGACGCTGGTAAACGCCCAAGCATTTGCCGACCAGAATGCAGAAGGACAGTGGATCACCACAAGGGCAAGAAACAACGAAAATGCACCTGACCCTTTTATTGCCGTTGAAGTCGATGCGCTGCGCGTGCGGGATGGCACATTAACGCTGCTGCCCTATGGAAACGTAGAGGAATCAGAAGTGGTTGACCCGGATGAGCCGAATCCGCAAAACCCGACGCCCGAACCGCGTGACGATGATTCGCCGGAAACCCTTTCCCGCAATGCCGTTGCCCGTCCGCAAATTGTGATCCGAGATGTGGATGCCGCTACGCTGTTTCGGAATCAAAACAGGCTGATTTCCTACGAAGTCACGGGCAGACCCGATACTGGGGGCGAACTGCGAATCGAAGGCGAGTCTAACCTTGATCGCGAACAAACCACGCTCCGCGCCAGAGGTGAAAATCTGCTGGGTCCTGATGTGAATCTGCTGGTTCCGCTGCCTGTGGAAATTAGAGCCGGACGCTTATCGAGCGATCTGGAGGTGGTGTTTCCCCCCGAAGACGAGTCGCTTCAGCTCAACGGAGTCGTGCAGTTTCAAAACGCGACGGGCAAAATTAAGCAGGTTCCACAGCTCTTGACGCAAGTCAACGGCAGGCTGCGGTTTCGCGGTCAGGATGTGTTCTTTGAAAACGTGCGCGGTAGGTATGGCTTAATCCCGACTCGGGTGGGCGGCAGCCTCAACACCCAGCGCAACTACAACCTGAGGGCGCAGGTCGATCGCACCACGATTCGAGATCTCTTCAATACGTTTGACGTGGATTCTCCGGTTCCCGTATCGGGTGAAGTGCGCTCTCAGCTTCAAGTTACTGGGGCGATCGATAAGCCAGTGGTTTCGGGCGTGGCGGAGAATTTAACGCCTATCGTTGCCGATCGCGTGACGTTTCAGTCGGCGCAAACTCGTTATCGGGTCGGGGATAGCGTTCTGGCGTTTGATGGGATTCGGGCAGTGCCGCGTGGGGGCGGCTTGGTTACGGGCAGTGGACGCATTGGCTTTGGCGAAAACAGCAGCGTTGCCTTTAATCTGCAGGGACAAAACCTGCCCGGTGACACGATTGCCCGTCAATATGGCGCGAATCTGAATAATTTTGCGATCGGCTTAGTCGATGCCCAGGCGCGGCTTTCGGGTTCTCCCGATAATCTGGTGACGACGGTAGATTTTCAGGCTCCCCAGGCAACCTATGCAGCACGGGGAAGAGTGCGAATTGCGGGCGATCGAATCCAGTTGCAGGATGGGGCAGCTCTGGTGGCAGGCGGCATTGTTCGGGCAGATGCAGAATCCGTCAACGGACGATTCACCGCAGATGTTCAGACTTCGGGGGTTGCGCTGCGGCAGTTTTCGCCGGATTTGCGGGGCTTGCTGAGCGGTGATTTCCAGCTTGCAGGCAGTTTGAATAACCTGAGTCCAAGGGCGATCGCGGCATCGGGACAGGTGCGGCTATCGGAGGGGCTAGCAATTATTAACTCGCCTTTAACGGCAGATGTGCGCTGGCTGGGCGATCGGCTTCAGGTTCGCAATGCGACGGCGACGGGCTTTCAGGCAGACGGATTGGTGTTTGCGCGGCTGGAAGGCACGCCTGCGATCACCAATCTGGATTTGAATGTGAATTTGCAGGATTATGCGCTCTCTGAACTGCCGATTAATACTCCAGAGCAAATCCGGCTGGCAGGACGCACCAACTTTAGCGGACGAGTCACGGGAACACCCGATGCGCCACGAGTCGCCGGACGGCTGGGCTTAAACGATTTCCGCGTGAATCAGGTTGCCTTTGAACCGCGCCTGACCGGAGACTTTCGCTACACGAATCGTGGTATCAGCCTGGATGTGGCAGGACAGCAGGATCGAGTTGCCCTGACGCTGGACGATCGCAACCGTCCGGTGAGTTTCCTGGTGCAGCAAGGAGAGTCGATCGCGCAAGGACGCACCGCAGGCGACATTCTCACGGCAACGCTGGAAAACTTTCCGCTTCAGGTGTTGGGTCTTGCCCCCGCTGCAGATTACGGCATTGGCATTGTCGCGGGTGAGGCAAGCGGTCAGATCGAGGCGAATATTGCCAATTTGAATAATCCCAGCGTCATCGGGCAGTTGACGATCGATCGTCCGGCGTTAGGCTATATTGCAGCCGAGCGGTTTGCGGGACAGTTCCGCTATGTAGACGGGGTGGCGGTGCTGCAACAGGGCGAACTGCAACAGGGCGGTAGCCGCTATTTGCTATCGGGAACGTTTAATTCGCGATCGGACAATCCGCTGCAAGCTCGCATTGTGGCAGATCAGGGGCGGATCGAAGACATTCTCACGGCACTTCAGTTCTTTAATTTTTCTGACTTTGGGCGTGGGCTACGTTCCCCGGTTTTTGCGACTGCTGCCGAGGTTCAGCCCTTTTCGGTGGGTCAGCCGGATGCCGCTCTCATCAATCAGCTTCGCCGTTACTCAGAAATCAATTTGTTGCTGAGTCAGCAGGCTGCTGCGCGGGAACAGTCTTCGTTTTTTCCCGATCTCTCGAAGCTGCAAGGCGTGTTTACCGGGGCGATCGACATTGCCTCTTCTGCCCAAACTGGCGTGGATGTTCGATTTGACCTCGCTGGGCGAGATTGGCGATGGGAAGATTATCAAGTCGATCAGGTAATCGCACAGGGACAGTTTCAGAATGGCGTGCTGACGCTGCTGCCGCTCCGGTTTCAGTCGGATGAGTCGTTTCTCACGTTTTCGGGGCAGGTGGGCGGTGAACAGCAGTCTGGACAGTTGCTTGCCGAAGGAATTCCGGTAGAGGCACTGCGCGATGTGTTCCGGCTGCCGATCGACATTGAGGGCGATCTAACCGCAAACGCCACCCTGGCAGGCTCGATCGGAGATCCGCAGGTGATCGGGGAAATTCAGCTCAATAATACGATCGTCAACAATACGGAACTGCCGCCGCTTCGCAATTTGTTTGGCTACAACGATGCGCGGCTGACCTTTGATACAGACTTTGTGCGTGAGCAGCCGCAGACCACTGCAAACAGTGCGACAAACAATAATGGGACAAACAATCCAGATGGCTCCAGAAACATCACGCCCGAACCCGCCGAACCCACCTCAACCGACGAGTTTTCACTCACGGGCAGCATTCCCTACAAGTTTCCCTTTATGACAGTGGAGCCAGCGTCGAGTGCCTTTAATGTCAATCTGAATGTGCGAAACGATGGGCTGACTCTGATTAACGCCTTTACCGATCAGGTGGCATGGCGCGAGGGACAGGCAGATGTGCAGGTTCAGGCAAGCGGCATTTTGACCGACACTCAGCAAGATCTGACGATCGGCGGCACGGCTGAATTTGCTAATGCTCGCGTTTCGGCGCAGGCTCTGCCCGAAGATATCACCAATCTCAACGGCACGATCGTCTTCAGAAACGATCAGGTTCAGGTGCAAAACCTGCAAGGTGAGTTTAGCGACGGGCAAATCGTAGCGCAGGGAACGCTGCCGATCCTCCTGCCGCTGACCGTGAATAACCCCGACAACCAGCCGCCGCTCACACTCAATCTGGACAATATCGCGCTCGATCTGCAAGACCGCTACGAAGGTGATGTCGCCGGACGGGTCATTCTCACCGGAACAGCTCTGGCTCCAGAAATCAGCGGCGAAGTTTTGCTAAGCGATGGGCAAGTGCAGTTACCCGAAGACAATGGCTCAACGATCGCCGCCGCCCCAACTTCCCAGTTTGGCAATACAGAGTCCTCGCTTTTCACACCCCCTCTCTTGCAGAGTCTGCGGCTCACGCTAGGTGATGATTTGCGCGTCACCCGCGATCCGCTGCTGAGCTTTGTGGTGACAGGAGATTTAATTGTGGATGGCACGATCGACGATCTGCGCCCGGAGGGAACTGTGCAGTTGCGGAGTGGTCAGGTCAACCTGTTTACAACGCGCTTTAATCTCGATCGCGATTACACCAACACGGTCGTGTTTCAGCCCAGTCGCGGACTCGATCCATTACTGGATGTGCAGTTAGTTGCCTCTGTCCCTGAAATCACCCGATATCCGGTTCCCAATACTTCTCCGTTTGCCGCTGCTGAAGTTGCCGATCTACCCTTAGCTGCCGATTTTGGTCGCCTGGAAACTGTGCGAGTGCAGGCAAGCGTCGCCGGACCTGCCAGCCAGGTGTTCAACAATCTAGAGTTAACCAGTAGCCCCAACCGCAGCGAAACCGAAATTCTCGCGCTGATCGGCGGTGGCTATGTCAGCACCCTGGCTCAACAGGGCGGCGTGACAACCGCGATCGCCTCCCTTGCCGGATCAGCCGTATTAAGCCAGCTCCAAAACCTGATCAGCAACGCCCTCGGCTTAACCGACTTCAGCCTCTTCCCCACTACCCTCGTTTCCGATGATGCCCGCACTTCCACCCTGGCGATCGCCGCCGAGCTGGGCTTTGACATCACTGACAACCTCTCTGTTTCCGCTCTGCAAATCCTCACCGCCCCCGAACCTACCCAATTAAACCTGCGCTACCGCCTCACCGATGAGCTCTCTGTCCGAGGCTCCTCCAACTTCCAGGGAGAAAGCCGCGCCATCCTGGAATTCGAAACTCGCTTCTAACCTCGCCCCTCCATCCCTCTACCCCTCCACCCCCTCCGCATCCCCCACTCGGTAGAATAGAAAAGGAGAACCTCACCGATATCGATCGCCCCCAATGCTGGATTCGCTGCAAACTTTCCTTTATCATCTTGCCCATTCCGCCGATACGTTGGTATCCGATCAGCTCGTTCACCTGAGTCCAGTCAGCGTTGGGGTGATTTTTCTGGCGGGACTGCTTACCAGTCTCACTCCCTGTATGCTGTCGATGTTGCCCATCACGATCGGCTATATCGGCGGCTACGAAGCCAGAAGTCGGATTCAGGCAGCCGTTCAGTCAGCATGGTTTGCGCTGGGCTTGGCGACTACACTGGCAGGGCTGGGTATTGCAGCGGCGATCGTCGGTCAGGTTTACGGTCAGGTCGGGATTGGTTTACCGATCGTCGTCAGCATGATTGCAATTTTGATGGGGCTGAACCTGCTGGAGCTACTGCCATTGCAGTTGCCCAATTGGGGCGGAACCGAATGGATTTCAAAAGAGCTACCGGAAAGCGTGCGATCGTATCTGGTCGGCTTAACGTTTGGCTTAGTCGCTTCCCCATGCAGCACCCCCGTTCTCGCCACCCTGCTGGCATGGATTACCGAAACCGGAAACCCGCAATTGGGCGCAATGCTGCTGCTGGCTTATACGGCAGGCTATGTCTCTCCCCTGGTATTGGCAGGAACATTCACTGCATCGATTAAAAAACTGTTAGAGCTGCGTCGCTGGTCGGGCTGGATTACGCCTGCAAGCGGTGCGTTGCTGGTCGGGTTTGGCTTATTCTCGCTGCTGTTTCGATTATTTCCCACAGGGGTTTAGCACAGCGAATTTCTAAGAGGAGGTTTGAATTACGATCGCGATTCGAACCGTCCCCCTTAACCCCCCTCGATTCTGGAGGAACCGAGCCGTCCCCCAACCTCTCACCAGTTAACCCTTTACCTGTGAAGCATTTCCGATCTAGTTCTCAATTCAAAGCCTCCCGTTTATACCCATCGATAGGGAATTTAGGGGCTGTAGCACTCCAATCCTCACAGACATTTCCTAAACAATAACTTTTCAAATTTCCACGTTTATTATTCTCTGTTTTTTCTGTCCTCAAAACTATCTTTAACTATGTCTGCCGATTCCTCCTTTCGCTCTGCCCTGGCTCAATTCACAAATGTTCCCAAACAATATTTCAAAAAAGAACTATTGCCGTTACTTGCCGATTTGCGATTGGCGATCGTCCTCCTTCTCGTAATTGCCATTTTTAGCGTCTCTGGAACCGTGATTGAGCAGGGTCAAACCCTTGCCTTTTATCAGGCGAACTATCCTGAAGATCCAGCTTTGTTTGGCTTTCTAAGCTGGAAGGTCATTCTCACGCTAGGATTCGATCATGTCTACCGAACCTGGTGGTTTCTGGCACTGCTGATTTTGTTTGGCTCCAGCCTCACTGCCTGCACCTTTACCCGCCAGTTTCCCGCCCTCAAAGCTGCCCGTAAATGGAAATATTATGAGCAGCCACGCCAGTTTGAAAAGCTTGCCCTGAGTGCCGAAGTGGATAAGGTTTCGATCGACTCACTCTCCCACCTGCTGAGCCAAAAACGCTATCGCATCTTTCAGGAAGGCGACAAGCTCTATGCGCGGAAAGGCATTACCGGACGCATTGGTCCGATCGTGGTTCATGCCAGTATGCTGCTCATTTTGGTGGGGGCAATCTGGGGCGCAATGACGGGCTTTTTTGCCCAGGAAATGATTCCCAGCGGCGAAACGTTTCAGGTGAGGAATATCTTTGATGCAGGGCCGTGGGCAGCGGCGCAGGTTCCCAAGGACTGGTCAATGCGGGTGAATCGCTTCTGGATCGACTACACACCAAACGGCACGATCGATCAGTTCTACTCCGATTTATCCGTTCTCGATCAGCAAGGGCAGGAAGTCGATCGCCAAACCATTCATGTGAATAAGCCCTTGAGACACAAAGGAGTTACTTTCTATCAGGCCGATTGGTCGATCGCCGCTCTCAAGTTCCACATCAACAATAGCCCCAGCCTTCAACTTCCGATGGCGCAGCTTGAAACTGGAGGCGCAGGTCGCCTGTGGGGAACCTGGATTCCTACCAAACCGGATTTAACGGCAGGCGTGTCGATCGTTGCCAAAGATCTTCAGGGCATTTTGCTGGTCTACGATATGCAGGGCAAGCTGATCGCAACCGTCCGCGAAGGAATGTCTACTGAGGTGAATGGCGTGACGCTGGCGATCGAGCAGGTGGTTGGCAGTACGGGACTTCAGATTAAAGCCGATCCGGGTATTCCACTGGTTTACACCGGGTTTGGCTTGCTGATGCTGGGCGTTGTCATGAGCTACGTTTCCCACTCGCAAATCTGGGCACTGCAAACTGCAAACAGAACCTACATCGGTGGCAAAACGAATCGGGCACAGGTCGCATTCGAGCGGGAGATGATCGAAGTCCTGGAACAACTTGAAACGCCCCAGCCTGACACGACTGAAGCGTTTGCAGAAGCAAAATCCTGATTGACTGACAAATCTAGATCAAGCGACAGAGGCACATCACGGCGGCTCCCATCTTTCGATTGCTTTTACAGCAGGTTTCCAGCGGCTTTGGCAAGCAAGTTAAATTTACCGGATGAGAGTGAAACCATCGCTGCGACCAAGCTGACAACGATCGCGATCGCCCCAAATGACTCGTTCAGCTCTTTGAGCTTATCCAGTGCCTCTTTTAAGTCTTTGGACGCATCGTTGATCGTCTTTTCATAACTACTCATGCCAGCAATAATCTTTGTTAAAAGAGTACTGTTGAGTTTGGCTCGAAGATTAATCAGCTCAAGTTCCAGGGCGTGAACTGTGGGTTTGGCAGGGCTACTTTTTGCCAGTAGATCTGTCACTTCTTTCACCAGATTTTTCTTTTCTGAATCGGTCAAGCCAGCCCTATCTGCCACTGCTTTCACATAATCCAGAACTGCGGTTTGATCTGCTAACTCCCATTTAACTGTGGAAATCTTGCCTGCTTTGAAGAGTGCTGTTCGTTCAGCAAACGAAGCATCTCCAATTTCTTTGACTGTCGTAATGAGTTCGGCTAACTTTGTTGTGCTTGACATAAGATCTCCTGAAGAAACTTGTTAAAGATCGCTCAATCGAAGACAGGAATTACTGCTTGAAATCAACTCGTTTCATTTTTTCAATCATGGGAGCCGTAGTTCTTTCGTAATCCTTCAAGATGTTGACAATTCTGCTGACATCCGACGGCGTGAGCTGAATCGACACGGGTTCCTGATAACGCTGAGTCGCACGCTCGGCACAAAAAGCATCTCGTTTAAGCGGATCAATTTCTGGCTGTTTCTCCTGATTCAACTTCGTTAAGTCAAGCTTTTCTGCAAAGACTAAACTAATCGATTTGTGGCTCCCACGAGTTGCGTCCAGAACTTTTACAAATTCTTCAGCAAATGCTTTCTTCTCGTTAATCTTGTCGATCGCCTCGTTATATTCGCGATCGAGCCGAAGCAAGCTAAGAGCCTCAGACGGTGTGAAAACAGTGCCTGGTGGTGGCGTCAGGAGTCCGAAATATTGTCGATGCTGGTCTGCTTCTAGCTGAAGCTGATTCACATAAACAACCGACGCAATTTCGATTAATCCCTGGGTGTAGCTGTCAATCGCTTCGTCTGTACAAACCATCACCGGGGGAATTGTGTCTCCGCGAATGTCAGCCGCAACCGCATCAAAAATGACGTTCAGGATACTTGAACCTTGTTCCAGAATTGTGCTGACTGGCTCTGGAACCGAGCCGCTTGTATCGCTCAGCGAGGTAGACAAATCTCCCAACGCGCCCTGTAGCTTTTTCTGATTTTCAGGCGTAATCACGCTGGAGCGATTGTCCGCTAGCATCATCAGATTGTTCAGGTAAGCGATTATCACTTGATTTGCATCTGCGATCGCCATCCCTAACTCACGATCGTTTTGCCGACAAGCCTCTTCTGCCGCCGCTCTAGTATTGGCAATATCTGGAAATGTGTCGATCGGAACCCTGGCACGCCTGAGGCAGGACTGATAGTAATCAGTTGCCATTTCCTGTGATTTTGCCGCAATTTCTTTGGAGTTCTCGCCTAGCTTTCGCACATTGCTAAAGTCTCGGCATCCCACCAGAGACATTCCAACCAAAAAGCAGAGAGAAACTGTCCTGAACCTGAATTTGAATTCTTTGTGACGCATCGAAACGACTCCCATCGAAAAGCACTAGGCTGGCGATCGTCCACCGTCTGACATAGCAAGTTGAGGAGATTGCTTTAGCTGCTGAATGCTATGTACCGAGCGACCTTTGACGATTTCTGCCTTTGTAAGAACTTATCCAGCCTATAAAAGAAAAAACTGAAAGTCAGCTAACAAGCATTAGGAACTTTCAAGGAACTAAGGTAAGAAAGTGAGGTTATACGGTTAGGAAAAAAGAGCGAATGAGCGGTGAGCAGCAGTTTTCTCCAGAAGAAAATCGGATTGGGAAGGTTTATCTGGTGGGTTCCGGCGTGGGGACGATCGACCTGCTTACGGTCAAGGCGTATCGGCTGATTAGTCAGGCAGAGGCGATCGTGTATGATGCGCTGGTGGATCAGGAAATTCTCGATCTTGCGCCCCCAGGCTGTGAAATTTTGAACGTGGGCAAGCGAGGCGGACAGCCCAGTACCCCTCAAGCGGAGATAAACCGTCTCCTAGTCAGCCTTTGCCAGCAGGGAAAGCAGGTGGTGCGGCTCAAGAGTGGCGATCCGTTTATTTTTGGGCGATCGACCAGCGAGATTCAGGCATTGATGGAGGCAAGCTGCCCGTTTGAGGTGGTTCCGGGCATTTCCTCGGCGTTAGCGGCTCCGCTCTTGGCAGATATTCCCCTGACCGATCCGGTGCTGAGCCGAGGCTTTGCAGTGGTGACGGCACATGAACCTGATGCATTGAACTGGCAAGCGTTGGCACAGCTTGAAACGCTGGTCATTTTAATGGGCGCAAAACAGCTCCCGACCATCATTGAGGAATTGGTGCGGCACGGGCGATCGTCTACTGCCCCGATTGCGATTGTTCGCTGGGCAGGACAGCCCAATCAGCAAATTTGGACAGGAACGCTGGAAACGATTGTGCGGCAAACCGATCGCCAGTCTCTCTCGCCTGCGGTCATGGTGATCGGAGAAGTTGTGCGGCTGCGCCCCTATCTTCAGTTCCCCTTAAACAGGCACAATAGTCGTGATCAGTAAGATCAGTAGATTTACATAAAAACAACGATAGCGATAGAACCGTGGTAAACCTTTTTCTTCCCCGACTACCGCTGCCGCTTGCGGGCAAAACCGTTCTGGTTACGCGAGCGGCTGGACAATCGAGCCAGTTTACGCAACTGCTCCAGCAGCAGGGTGCAACGGTGATCGAGCTGCCTGCAATCGAGATCACGCCCCCCTCAAGCTGGCATGGCTTAGACCAGGCGATCGATCGGCTGCACGAGTTCGACTGGCTGATACTCACCTCGACCAACGCCGTCGATTATTTCATAGAACGATTAATGGCTCAGGGTAAATCCCTCAGTGTGCTGTATCAGCTCAAAATCGCGGTGGTCGGGCAAAAAACGGCTGCCTGTCTTCAGCAAAAAGGAATTCAGCCCAATTTTATTCCGCCCAACTATGTTGCTGATTCACTGGTCGAGCATTTTCCCGATCGCGATCGGTTGCCTGAACTAAAGCTGCTGTTTCCCAGAGTCGAGACGGGTGGACGGGAAGTGCTGGTGAAAGAGCTATCTGCACAGGGCGCAACAGTGGTGGAAGTCGCAGCATACGAGTCGGGCTGTGTTCGCACGATCGCTCCTGAAATTGCCCAGGCACTGCAAAAGGACGCGATAACCTCAGGCGAAGCTCCCTTGCACATTGATGTAATCACGTTTGCTAGCTCTAAAACGGTGAAATGCTTTCATCAGCTTGTGCAAAGCATCGCCCCTGCTGCATCTCAGCCGATTCCTTCTCCCCGCACCTGCCTTGCCTCGATCGGGCCCCAAACCTCGATCGCTTGTCAGATGTACTTCAAGAGGGTCGATGTAGAGGCAGCCGAGTACACCCTGGAAGGACTCACGCAAGCGATCGGGCAATGGGTTACCGGAGGAAATTGCTCTAACCGCTATGACTGATTCAAATCAACCATCGGGGAATTCACGTTCAAATTCTGCATCTTCTCGTCAGCGCATTATTGGCATTACTGGGGGCGTTGGCATGGGTAAAACAACGGTTTCGGGCTATCTCGCACAAACCTATCAAATTCCGGTTCTGGACGCCGATCTGTATGCCAGAGAAGCCGTTCATCCCGGATCGCGGGTGCTGCGCGAAGTTGTCGAACGCTATGGAAAAAGTGTACTCCAGTCAAATGGGCAGCTCGATCGCCGTCGATTAGGCGACATCATATTCAGCAGTTCGGCAGAGCGGCTCTGGCTGGAGCAACAGATTCATCCCTACGTGCGCGATCGAATGCAGAGCGATTTACGCCTACTCCCTGCAGACACTTATCCGATCGTCGTGCTGGTGATCCCCCTTTTGTTTGAAGCCCGTATGACTGATCTAGTCACCGAAATCTGGGTGGTGCGAACGTTTCCAGACCAGCAGCGACAGCGGCTTCGGCAGCGCGATCAGCTTGACTCAGTCCAGATCCAGGCACGGATTGATAGCCAAATGGCGATCGAGCGAAAAGTTCAGCAGGCAAACGTGGTGCTGGACAATACCGGAACGCTGGAAGACCTGTATCACCAGATTGATGCCCAGATCTGCAAAGCTCAGGACGGTGCTTAAATAGGTGCTTAAACAGGGGCTCAAACGGGGGCTTAAACAGATAACTGAATCTGCGATCCCTGCTCGGTTTTATGAACTTCGATCCGGGTCTGAAACGCCTCTTTCAGGTGGGGAATGTGGGTGACGGTGAGAATGCAGGCAAAGTCCGGGGCGATCGCATTAATGGCAGCAATTAGCCGATCGCACCCCGCATCGTCCTGCGTTCCAAAGCCCTCATCGATAATCAAGAGCTGTAAGGCAGTGCCCGATCGCTGTGCCAAAAGTCTTGCCAGGGCTAAGCGAATCGCAAAATTGACCCGAAACGCCTCGCCGCCGGAATAGGTTTCATAAGGGCGCGTGCCCTGGGTATCGCTGATCAAAATATCCAGCGTGTCGATCAGTTTATTGGCAGATTGATGATTCCCTGACTGTGCCGATTTGCGGCTACGCTGGGTGACAAACTGTACATGAAGCTGGTTTGCGCTGAGCCGTCCCAAAATTTGATTGGCTTCGGCTTCGAGCTGGGGCAGCACGTTTTCGATCATGAGGGCCTGAAGTCCGTTTTTGCCGAAGGCTTGCGCGAGTTCCTGATGCACCCGGTACTGGCGGTGCAGGGTTTGAAGCTGTTCGACCAGGGCGGTTTGCTGATTGCTGAGTACGAGGAGCTGCTGTCGCTGCTGTTCAAGCTTACCCAGGGCGGCAAATTGGGTATCGAGGCGCGATCGTCTCAGCAGCAAATTTTGCTCGATCGATCGAATGTCTGCTGCAGGATCGGGCGTTTGGGCGAGGGTGTGATCGATCGCCTGAAGCTGGGCGGCAAGGGTTTGAAGGGCCTGGGTGCGATCGTGCCAGAGTTCGGTCAGGTCACGCATTCGCTGACGCAACTGAGGATAGTGCTGCTGTGCCTGAAGCAGTTCCTGATAGCGCAGCGGGATATCCTGCGCCTGTTTGAGCGTTTGCCGCAAAGCCGTATGCCGTTCCAGGTCATAGCCGATTTCCTGAATGTGACGATCGATTGCCTCGATTTGCTGCTGCAAGGGCGAATGGGGAATCTGCTGAAGCTGCTGTTCCAGGGCGGCGATCGTTTTGGCAATGTGCGGTTCGCGTTCGAGGAGCTGGCTTTGTTTGCGCTGAGCCTGCTTTAGCTCTGCCTGCTTGACTTCTGCCCATCGCCAGCGATCGACCTGTCCCCGTGCCAGGGCATGATTGCGATCGTCGTAGCCGAGTTGGGTAAGCCGCTGATCCAGTAACCGCAGTTCTTCCTGAAGGTCGGCGGCGTAATCCTGCTGCTGAAGTGATCGTTCCAGATGGATTTGTTCTGATATCACCTGCTGAAGTCGGGTTTGTGCTTCCGAAACGCCGTAAAGCTGCTGCTGTAACTGTCCGCGCCGCTCCAGAACAGTGCCATACTGCTCTAGCTCGATCTCCACTGCCCGATATTCCTGCCGCAAGACGCGAATTTCACGATCGGAGGTCGTGAGCTGCTCCCGAATTACCCAGAGCTGATTGCGGATTTCCTGCTGTTGTGCCTGATGCCGCTCGATCACCAAATGCCAGTGATCCTCATCCAGAGGACGATCGCACAACGGACAGGGCGGAAAGGCGGAAGGGAATCGAGATTCAATTGCTGCCACGACCGAGAGTTGCGCGTCTTCGCCGTCGTGGATTGCGGGTCTACTCGCCTGAAGCAATTGCTGAACGCCTGCTTGAATCCCAGATTCGGCGGCATCGTGCTGAAGCATTCGCAGTTTGTGATCGAGTTCGGCGAGTTCTCGTTCGCATTTGCGCTGCTGTTCCTGCAAGCGTTCCATAAAGGTGCGCCGCTCCATGCCTTTCTCGCGAACCTGCTGCTGATAAAGGCGGCGTTTTTCCAGATAGCTGATCTGTTCGGAAACCGTCAGGGTTGCTTTTTGCAGGTGAGGCTGGGTTTGCTGCTGTGCTTCTAGCTGCTGCCGTAAGGATTGGACTTCCTCAAGACGGGCTGTGAGCTTTGCTTGAGCGCGATCGAGCTGAGTCTGCACTTGCTGTCTGCGCTGTGTCAGCGGAGAAGCCTGCATCTGTATTTGATCAAGCTGTGCGAGGTGCGATCGCGCCTGCCGGAGTTGTTCCAGTGCCGCTTCGATTTCGGGTGCTCGGCTGAGAATCTGTCCAATTTCTTGCTGCTGTTGGGCGATCGTCTCTTGCTGTAACTGTGCCTGCCGAAGCTGGTCTTTAATCTGCCCCAGGGCTGCTTGCTGCTGTTGCTGGAGTTGGCTCCGCTGTGCCAGAGCATTCTGATGCGCCTGAAACTTTGCCGTGAGCTGCTCTTCTTCGCGCTGAAGCTGCTGATATTGGGCGTACTGTGCGCCGATCGCCTCCCCGTTTTGCAAAAGCGACTCAAGCTGAAGCTGCTGCTGCTGAAGGGTTTTTAGCTCCTGCTGAAGCCGCTGGCAGTCCTGCTTTAGGGGATGAACCTGCTGCTGCTGAAGGGTTTGCTGCTGCATCCACGCCTGCCGCTGCTGCTGCAACTGACGCAGTGCTGAGAGCCGATCGCCATCCTGCTGCTGTTCGGTCTGCAACTGCTGAATGGTGTCGCGTAGGCTGGCTTCGTCTGCTTCTAGACTGGGCTGTGCCAACTGAGCCGCGATCGATTCTAGCGTGCGTTCCAGCACGGTCATTTCCGCTTTGAGCTGGCGCGATCGTTCTTTTGCCTGCTCGGCTAAATCATCGTACTGTTCTAGCTTGAGCAGATCGGCGAGAATTTGCTTGCGATCGGTAGGACGCTTGAGCATAAACTCGTCTGCCCGTCCCTGACGCAAATAGGCGGAGTTGATAAACGTTTCATAGTCCAGCTTCAAATGCTGCAAAATCAGCTGCTGCGTTGCCCGAATTCCCTTTTCCGTTAAGGTGCGAAATCCATTGGGCGTTGAAATCTGAAACTCTAGCGAACTGGCTTGCCCTCGCCGCCGGGTGCGAATCACGCGATAGGCGTGCTGCTGATACTCAAACACAAAATCCACCTGGGCCTCGATCGCTCCCTGGTGAATTACATCATCTTCGCTCAATGCCCGACTCGCGCCCCAAAGTGCCCAGGCAATTGCTTCTAAAAGCGATGATTTTCCGGCTCCGTTTGCACCACAAATACAGGCAACATTTAAGCCGCGAAAATCGAGCGTTGCCTCGCGGTAGCTCAGAAAGTTTTTGAGAGTAAGCTGCTGCGGAATCACGGAGAGCAAGCCATACGCATATTCATAAGATAACAGTACGACTGCACTTTAATACAGCCGAACTTAAGTTGATTAGGAGGATTTGTTGTGATTTGGAAAGTGATTTTTGGGGAAATGAGGGCGGCTCAGTGATTAAATAGTGCGCTGCGGCGAGTTTATTTTGAGGGGGATTAAGGAATTGGGCGATCGTGGGTTGAATTTAATTAGGGCTGGTATCCGAGTTGCCTGACTCGATTGAAACTCGATGGAAAAGGAGTGAAGAAAACTAAGGGCGTTGCTGAATCATGCAATGAATTTGACTTGAAACGCTCACTAGGGCAAAACTTTCAACGCTCAAAATCTGCCAGAATTGACCGATTTAGGGAGCTGCCCAGCATAGTCAAACCCAACCGTTTATCCTTTAATTCAGCAACGCCAAATAATTCAGCAATGCCAAAGCAGGTTCTTTTCCTGCCGAAACTTCCACCCCTGCTCGATCGTCACTTGTCATGTCATCCGAGATCAGCTGGATTGCAACTCGGAGTTCCTGAAAATATCACGATGTTCAAGATGTTCACGATGTTTAAGTCTTCTCTTCGCAATAGATTTCTTTTAGGGTTAGTCACCGTCGCAGGTTTAACGGCTGCCGTCACGCCTACGATCGCCGCTCAGCTTGAAGCAACGGCTCCCCGGCCTCAAAGGGTAAAAGTTTTCTTTCCCAAAAATCCGCAGCAGCAAAGCGACCTGAGCTATGTAGAACCTGTGTGGCGACAGGCTCAAACTGCAAGCGTGGCTCGGTTTGCCGTGAGCCAGGTGGTGGCAGGGCCAACTCGCCAGGAAAGACAGCAAGGGTTTATCGCACCCCTCACCTTACAGGGCAATTCTAACTGTGGCGGCAGAGACTTCACGCTGTCGATCACTTCAGCAACAGCAAGGCTCCAGTTTTGTCGGCAGGTGGTGTCAGCCGGAGTGGGGGATGATGCGCGGATAATGAGTTCTCTAAATGCCACGCTCAAACAATTCCCAACGGTTCGATCGGTAGTCGTTCTCGACCAAAACGGAAACTGTGTGGGAGATATGAGCGGAGAAAACCTTTGCCTGCGCCGCTAAGCCTGCGAAGAACGACGCAACGCCTGCAAACTTTCACGCAAAAAGGGCAGTGTGCTCACAGCAATAAAGGCAGCAGCAAGTAAGCTCACGATCGCATCTGCCCATTCCCAATGAAACACCAAAATTAATAGAGCGGAGATAACGACGGCGATCGAACTCACGGTATCGGCGAGAATGTGTAAAAACGCGCCGCGAACATTCAAATCAGAATGGCTGTGAGCATGAAAAAGACGAACAGTGAGCAAATTAAACAGCAACCCAACGATCGCCGTCAGCAGCATCGCTTCGCTCACGATCGCAGTATGGCTCTGAAACCGATCAATCGCTTCCCAGGCAACCCAGCCTGCCAACACCAGTAGCCCAATCCCATTGGCGATCGCAGCCAGCACTTCCGCCTGTCGAATATTCAGAAAAGACGGGTGACGGTTTGCTAACTGCGCCACACAGGTTGCCAGCAGCGATAGCCCCATTGCCAGACAGTCAGACAGCAAATGACCTGAATCGGCAACCAGCGCAAGACTGTGGCTCCACCAGCCCATGCTGTATTCAATCAGGGAAAATCCGCCTGTTAAGATCAGCCCCAGCGTCAGCAGTTGCAGCTTGGCGGCAGGGTTAGAATTTTCTTCAGGAATGGGTAATTTTCCTTGAAGCGGGTCACAGTTCAGGCATTCACAGGGCTGCATCATGGTCGGTAAAGTCACGCTCTCCTCATTGCTGGACGAATTTACTGACGAATCCACTGACGAATTGAATTTGCGTAAAGTTGCGCTGCTCAAAGGTTAGCCTCGATCGGTTCGTCTGGCAATGGTTGGTCTGGCAATGATTGGTTTAGTAACAGTGGATTTGGAATGGGTTGATCTGGCAGAGGGTTGCTTTGCCGGACGTTGCTGAATCAGGCAATGAATTTCACTGCACAAATTCTTCCCCGTTTCCTACGATTAAACGACGGGGTGTGGAAAAAATCTGGCGCATCGTTTAGCAAAGAGCAGTCTTGATGCAACTGGAGGCAGCGGGCTTCAGGGCGTTTTGTATAATAAGTTAAATCAGGGGAGCTAAGCCGTTGATTGGGGTTTGTTTTATCCCGCTAATTTTTAAACGCAGAATGAAAGGGGCATTTTTTGTCTCATTACGAACTAATCATTCCTTGGAAAGGCAACATAAGCATATTAGTATCGCCGCTTGCTGTTTAGGTTTATTGTTTATTGATTCACTGTTTAGGTTCTATCATTTGGGTTCACTGTTGTAAAAGTTTGGGTTCGCTGTTGTAAAAGGGTCATTCGCCAACTGAAAATCTTGTGGCACCTGCAAATTCGGGCTCCTCGCTTTCGCTTGAGAAGATTCTAGAGAACATTTCCGCTCTTGCCCTTCAGATTCAACAGTGCAGGGATTTAGAGGAGATTCTACAGTGGGCGATCGCTGATACCAGAAGCCGACTGCAAACCGATCGCGTCTTGATCTACTGCTTGCGAGAAGATGGGAATGCTGTCATTGCCTATGAGTCTGCTGGTGCGGAGTGGACACCGCTGATCGGGCAGGTGATTTGTGATCGCAGTTTTAATGAAATCTGGGTCGAACGATACCGCCAGGGCGAAGTCGCAGTGATTTGTGACATTCGAGCAGGAGATTTGCCAGCCAGCTCGGCTGAACGGTGGGAATGGTTGCAGGGGCAAGCCAATCTGGTCGCGCCGATTGGGAGCCAGGGCAACTTGTGGGGACTGCTGATTGTTCATGACTGCCGCAGCCCGGGTGAGTGGCAGCCGATCGAAATGCAATATTTGCAGCAGGTCGCGCTTCATCTGGGCATTGCGGTTCAACAGGCAAATTTGCAGCAATCTCAGCAGGGGCTAGTCGCTGAGCTAGACGATCGCCAACGGCAAATCTATCAGGCATTGCAGACCAGTGAAAATCGTTTGTCACTTGCCTTGAAAGCAGCAAACGCGGGGATGTGGCAATGGGATCTGATAACCAATCAAACGTTTTGGTCAGAAGAGAACTACCGCTTGTTGGGCTATGAGCCGCAGATCCATAACCCCAGCTATCAAAACTGGCTTAACGCGATTCATCCAGACGATCGAGAAGCTGCCGATCGGTTTGTGACCCAGGCATTAGCAGAAAAACGGAACTGCAGCATAGAATATCGCGTGCTCTTGCCGGATAACCAAGTGCGCTGGTCTGCTGATATAGGTGAAATTCTATATGACGCAGACGGCAACCCCACGGGCATCATTGGCATTCAGATTGACATTACCGAGCGCAAGCGGGTCGAAAACGAACGCAAACAGGCTGAGCTTGCTCTGCAACAGCTTAACCAGGAACTCGAACTTAGGGTGCAGAAACGCACGCTCGCCCTTCAGCAAAGCGAGGCTTGCTGGCAGTTTGCGCTAGAAGGGGCAGGCGATGGCGTGTGGGATTGGAATATTCAAACCAATCAGATCGCCTTTTCCTGGCAGTGGGGAGCGATCTTGGACGATGCTGAGCCTGGGGGAATCAAGACACTGGAGGAATGGAATCGTCGAATTCATCCTGATGATCGCGCCTCGTGCAACGACAAACTGGCTGACCATCTCAGCGGCAAAACTCCGATTTATCAGAATGAATACCGGGTTTACTGCAAAGACGGCAGCGAAAAGTGGATTCTCGATCGCGGCAAGGTCGTGGAGTGGACGGCAACGGGCAAACCGCTAAGAATGATCGGCATTCATACCGATATCACCGATCGCAAACAGGCAGAGGAACAGCGACAAGCCCTAGCCAATCGCCTTAAGCTGGCGGTAGAAGCAGCCCATATGGGGGTTTGGGATTGGGATCTGGTCAACGATTGCCTCGTTTCAGACGATCGCATTCATGAACTTTATGGCATTCAGCTGCCTGGAGCAGTCGACTCCTACGCAGCCTGGGAAGCCTGTGTTCATCCTGATGATCTACCGACCCGCCGTGCGGCTATCCAGCAAGCTCTTGTAGAAAAAACAGCGGTTAAATCAGAGTTTCGGGCAATTTTACCAGACGGAACCCTGCGCTATATCGAATCCTGTACGCTGGTGCTGCGCGATGCAGCGGGCACTCCGATTCGGATAATTGGCATCGATCTAGATATTAGCGAACGCAAGCGCGTTGACAACGAACGAAAAGCTGCCGAAGCCGCCCTGCGAGAACAGCAGCAGTTAACTGAGCAAATTGCGGAATCGACTCTGGCAATTTTGTATATCTACGACTTGATTGAACAGCGCAACGTCTACTGTAGCCAGCAGGTTGAAGCGGTATTGGGATACTCCTCCGCCGAGGTTCAGGCAATGGGTGATCTGCTGTTTGTGCTGCTGATTCACCCCGATGATATGCCCAGAGTCATCCAGAATCAGCAGAATTTTTCTCAAATGCAGGAGAATGAGTTTCTCGAAACCGAGTACCGAATGCGGCATAAATCGGGAGACTTTCGCTGGCTACTGGGTCGAGACAAAATTTGGAACCGCACTCCTGCGGGAAACCCCAGACAGGTGGTTGGCGTTGCCGTTGACATTACTGCGTTAAAGGAATACGAAGCAACGCTGCATCAGCAGGCAGAACGGGAACGGCTTCTGACCACAATCGCCCAAAATATTCGTAAAACGCTGGATCTAGAGCAAATCCTCGACACGGCGGTCATAGAAGTTCGGCGGCTGCTTCAGGTCGATCGCGCGATTATTTATCGCTTTGAAGCCGGCTGGAGCGGCTTGGTTGTGGCTGAATCCGTGGCGGAAGGATGGCAATCGCTGCTGGGCAGGCAGATCACTGATACCTATTTTGCAGAAACCCAGGTACAGCTGTACTTTCAGGGACAAATCACTGCCGTCGATGACATTTACCGTGCCAGCCTGACTCCCTGCTATCTCGAAATGCTGGAACAAATTCAAGTGCGGGCGTTGCTGGTGGTGCCCATTCTTCAGAACGACCATTTGTGGGGGCTTCTGGTGGCACATCATTGCCACAACACTCGCCAGTGGGAATCCTTTGAAATGGCATTGCAGGAGCAGTTGGCAACCCAGCTTGCGATCGCTATTCAGCAGTCAGAACTGCATCAGCAGGTGCAAATTCTCAACGCTGAATTAGAGTTGCAGGTGCAGGAGCGAACCGCTCAACTTCAGCAGTCTCTCCACTTTGAGGAATTGCTGAAACGCATTACGGATAAGGTGCGAGACAGCCTGGACGAACAGCAAATCTTGCAGGTAGTTGTCGAAGAGTTAGCCAAGGATTTACCGATCGAAGCCTGCGACACTGGAATTTACAACGCCGAGCAGACGCTTTGCACCATTGTGTACGAGTTTACCAATACTCTCTCTCCGATTCAGGGACAAACCTTTGAGATTGCCAAGGCTCCTCACAGCGAGATTCATCTCTCTCTTTTGCAAGGACAACTCTGCCAATTTTGTGGGCTGACGACCAATACCCTTCGCTCCGGGCAGCAATTGTTGACGATTCTGGCTTGTCCCATTCGGGATGAAAAAGGAATTTTGGGAGAGATCTGGCTGTTCAAATATTCGCAGGAACTGTTTAACGAGCTAGAAGTGCGGCTTGTGCAGCAGGTTGCCAATCAATGTGCGATCGCCCTGCGTCAATCTCGGCTTTTCCAGGCAGCGCAGCAGCAGGTGCAAGAACTGGAGCGGCTCAATCAGCTCAAAGACGACTTCCTCAGCACTGTTTCCCACGAACTGCGAACGCCAATGTCCAATATCGGTATGGCAACCCATATGCTCGGAATTAGCTTGGAGCAGTTGGGCATCCTCACCAATGAGTCAAATCCGATCGCTCGCTACTTCAATGTGCTGCGAACTGAGGGACAGCGCGAGATTAGCTTAATTGACAATCTGCTCGATCTCACCCGTCTGGACGCGGGGACTGACCCGCTCAATTTCACAAGCATTGGGCTTCAGTACTATCTTCCCCATCTTGCTGAAAGTTTTGTTGAACGTGCCCGCCAGCAACAGCAGCAATTCGCCATCCACATCCCGTCCGATCTGCCTCCCCTCATCACCGATATGTCCTATCTGGGGCGCATTCTCAGCGAACTGCTGAACAATGCCTGCAAATATACCCCCTCTGGAGAAGCGATCGCCCTTGCTGCCCAAGCCACACCAGAACATTTAGCAATTCGGATTAGCAACTCTGGTGTCGAAATTCCTCCAGCGGAACATGAGCGGATCTTTGACAAGTTCTACCGTATTCCCAACAGCGACCCCTGGAAATACGACGGGACAGGACTGGGATTAGCGTTAGTGAAAAAGCTTGTTCAGCGATTAGGCAGTAGAATTCGCGTGGAAAGTGCAGCTGGACAAACTGCCTTTATTGTCGAATTTAAGATTTCTGCTTAATGTGTCCACCGGGCACGATACCCTCGCGCATCCAGATGGCAGAGAGCCGGAAAACTGCTGTAGCGTCCTAATCCGCCTGTCCACCAGGGGTCGAGTGCCCGATAAACCTGATCACCCGTCAGCCCATCGCAGTAAAAATCGATCGCATCCCCAATGAGGTGACGGCTAAACGAAGCTCCGCCCACGTCCTGATTAATTGCCGGAGGACGATACCAGCTTGTTACCCGAAATGGACGACCAATGCGGTCGCGGGCTTGCTGGGCTAAAGCTGCAATTCGCACAATGCCGTCTACCGTCGCCTGATTGGGTGGCATTCGGGTTCCGCCGTGGGTGGCTTCTGCCCAGGTAAAGCTGCCGTTGGGCATAATTGCCGCATAAAGCTGAATATTCTCCGGTGTCCAGCGGGTCGGACGGGGAGGCAGAGGCGCAGGTTCAGGCGCAGGGGCAGCGTCGGTTGATCCACGCCCAGCCGTTTCCATTCGCCGCACATCTTGCAGTAAAGACTGAAGTGCCTTTTCGCGGGTATCCAGTCCTCGCCAGAGCTGCACCAGTCGAATCAGCGCCTCTCGCTGCTGGTCAGTTTCGCGATAAGTAACGGGCACACGGCGCATAAAGTCCAGCAGAGCGCGATCGAGCTGAGTCGCCGCATTGATGAGCTGTGTGCGATCGGGATTGCTGGCGGTCAGAATCTGCGAATTCACGCCCAGAGCCGTCAGAGCCGAGGTGCGCGAGTCTAACCCTGCCCAAAGGCGATAGGTTTCTGTGAGTGCGTTGCGCTGATCGCCCCGTCCCTGATAAAACTGCGGAATGCGCTGCACAAACGCCATCAACGCCGGATCAACAATTTGAATATTCGTTTCTGCCGAGAGATTATTTTGCAGCGCGACGATCGCCTCTTCCCGCGAATCGAGCTGCCGCCAGAGCTGCACTAATCGCACCAATGCCTCTCGCTGATGAGGGTATCCGGCAAAAAAAGGTGAAACCTGCTGCATAAACTGAAGCAAAGGCTGATCCAACCGGGTCGCATCCAGGGTCAGCAAAGCCGGATCGTTTTCCGGGATTCGGAGCAAGCCTGCGATCGTCGCCTCACGAGTATTCAGCTTGCGCCAGATTCGTACCGCTTCCAGCAAAGATTCCTGCTGATAGCTCAGTCCCAGATAATAGCGCGGCAGTCGTTCCACAAATCGCAGCAGCGCATTGTCGAGATAATCTAAGTTCTGCGGCAACTGGCTTCCGCTAAAGTCGATCGCCAAATCTGCAATCAAAGCCTGCTTTAGTGCATCCCGATCGCCGGGTTCTAATCGAGCAGAAGTCGGCTCACTCACCGGCGGAATGTAGCCCAGCGCAACCGTTTGAATGAATCGATCGCTATACCGCCCCTCTGCCCCATTCCACAAATCCGCCCCCTTCCACCCCTGAGCCGTCAACTTATCCGTCAGGCTGCGAATCGTATTTGCTGCAAACTGTACCTGTTCTGGAAACGTATCCACCTGCTCCGGCGGAATCCGATTGGCAGGCGAAATGCCCAACCCCGTTTCTCCATCGCTCAGTGCAGGACGACGCTGGACAGCATAAAGGGCGGCAAGAATGGGTTTATGAATCCCAGTGCGGGCGGCTTCGAGGAGATAGTAGTAGTTGCGCTGCTCTGGGTTGAGTCCTGCCATAGCGATCGGTGGGGGGAATCAGATGGTCTGTTTTATTTTGCCTGATTCGGGGGTGAGTGGGTGAGTGCAGGGTGGTTTTGGGAGGCGATCGGGAGAATAGGGCGATTGGGTGGATTACGGCAGTGGCAGGTAAGGACGATCGCCAAAGTCGGGCAAGGAAACATCCTGCTGCTCAAGCTGAGCCAGAGCGACCTCGATCGCCTTTTCGAGCTGAGAGTCTTTGCCCTGTCGCCAGTCTTGCGGGGTGATTTCGACTTCAATATCGGGATCAGTGCCGTAGTTTTCAACATTCCAGCCCACATCTTTGAACCAGAAAGAATACTCAGGCTGCGTCACCGTGCTGCCATCCACCAAGGAGTGAGTGGGTGAAATGCCAATGACTCCGCCCCAGGTGCGTTTGCCGATCAGCGTACCGATTTTCATCAGCTTAAAGCAGTGGCTGAAGATATCTCCGTCTGATCCGGCTTGTTCGTCAGTCAGGGCGACGACCGGACCCAGAACGGAATCGCTCGGATAAGGTTCTGGTTTGCCCCAGCGCGGCACATCGTAGCCAACTCGCTCTCTCGCCAATTTTTCGAGCAAAAGCTGAGAAACATGACCGCCGCCGTTATAGCGCACGTCTACAATTAAGCCCTGTTTGTGGACTTCTGCGAAATAGTAGCGGTGAAACTCTGCATAGCCACCCGCGCCCATATCCGGGATGTGCAGATAGCCAACTCTGCCCTGGGTTGCTTCTGTCACCTGGCGATGGTTGCGCTCGACCCATTCTCGATAGCGAATATGGGTTTCCCGGTTCAGCGTTTTGACTGAGACAGTGCGAGTCGTCGGTTTCGATTCGCTGGCTGTGTTATCTGTTGAATTATCGGGTGAGTTCTCTGGGGGTGCAGCTTCAGTAGGTACAGCTTCAGTAGGTACAGCTTCAGTAGGGGCAGTTTCAGTAGGGGCAGAATTGGTTTGGGCGGTTTCGGCATCGGTTTCAGCCTCTTCAGGACGGGCGGCAAAGGTAAGGCTTACTTCACAGCCCGACTGGTGAACGAGCAATTCCTGGGGCGATCGGTGTAACCCCACCCGTTGCCCGTTGATCGCCAGCAAAATATCGCCTTCCTGCACATTCAGCCCGACCTGATTCAAAGGTGAATCGTGCTCGGTCCAGGAGTCTCCCTGCACGATGTGGGTAATGCGATAGCCGTCTGTATCTGAGTCGTACTGGAAATCTGCACCCAAAAAGCCTAGGTGATAGTGGGGTTCGTGGCGATAGTCGCCGCCGTATTCGTAGGCATGGGACGTGCCCAGTTCGCCCTGCATTTCCCAGATCAGGTCAGAAAACTCCGATCGCGTTGAAATCCGATCGAGCAACGGACGATAGCGATCGTACACGCGCTCCCAATCCACGCCGGACATATCTGCCGTCCAGAACTGCTGCTGCTGAAGCCGCCAGATCTCTTTAAACATTTGCTGCCATTCCTGGGCAGGCGTCACAGAGACCCGAATGCGATCGAGCTTGAGCCAGCCGCTTTTCTTACCCGGTTCTTCTTTGGCGCGTTCCTTATCTTGGGGATTGGTGGAACAGACCCGCAGCCGATGACCCGATCGATAAATCACCGTCTTGTGATCTCTTGAAACTCGGAAGCTCGACACTTCACAGGCGAGACGTTCCTGCTTTTGTGCTTCAAAGTCATAGAGTTCCAGCGTTGCTTTGCCGTTGCCATTGCCGTTGCCCTGCTCCAGGCTGCCCGTGACCGGATATGCCGTAAACAGCACTTTCCCTTCTACGCCCCAGATTTGCCCGTAGCGTCCTTCGCTGACCGGGAATCCCAGAATGCGGCGATCGATTCCTTCAAGGTCAACTTTGACAGGCTGAATTTTCTTTTCTGCCTTCTCTGAATCTTTCTCTTTTTCTTCTTCTTTCTTATCGTTTGTCTTGTTCTCTTCCTTTCCATTTAGCAGCTTTGACTGCATCACAAACGGATTCGGTGTCTCTTTTTGCAGCGAGATTAGGAACGGACGCATTCCCTTTGGAAAGCCCAGATCAAAGTAGATTGAGTCATACACCGGATTAAAGTCGCGCACTGAAAGGAAATAAATAAACTTACCGCCCGGATCAAAAGCAGGCTGTACATCCCGGAAGCGGGGCGGTGTTAGGCGATGCAAGGTTCCGTCTTCCAGGTGACAGAGCTTGATCGAGAAAGTGAGCTGACTCTCGGCGCAGCTATAGGCAACCCATTGTCCATCTGGCGACCAGGAAAAGCCCTGGATCCAGGCAAAATTGCTGCGATCAAGGATTCGATGCTCCCTGGTATTCAAATCAATCCAGATCAGCTCGTGTCGATGGTTAGTCAAAATTACCTGATCGGCGGTCGGCGATACCTCTAGCCCGTTCACCCGCCCAATATCCAGCCCTTCCAAAACTTCTGCTTCTGTATCCAGATTCAGTGACAGGATTTCCAGTGCCTCAACTCCAGTGCAATCGCTCACCGATACCAATCGCTTTTTGTCATTTAGCCAGCGCGTTAATCGATAGCGTCCGGCTTCAGATTGCCCCAGCGACAGCACTGCCCCTTCCCAATTGCTCAAGGCAAACGGTTTGCCTCTGGTGCTCAGCGTCGTGGAATGTCCTTTTGGGTGCAGGTCATAGCTGTCAAGAAACTCGCTTGCTTCGACAAATTTTCGCTGTCGCTGCACTCTGGGACTGTAGAAGTCAACTTCAATTCGAGTGTTAGTGTTGGCTGCGGGATCAAAGCAGTACAGCTCTGCTCCTGCATGGTAGACAATGCACTGTCGATCGGTAGAAGCGTGGCGGGCATAGTATTTGCCGTGATCCGTGTGACGCTGCAAATCTTCCCCTTCAGGGGTGCAAGAGTAGATATTGCCGATGCCTTCGTGATCTGAAATGAAATAAATGCGATTGCCTACCCACATGGGCGCAGCCAGATTACCGTTGAGCTGAATCAGCAGCCGAAAGTTACCGTCCCCCTGCACATCAACCCACAACACGCCCACAGTGCCGCCTCGATAGCGTTTCCAGCGTGCCGGGTCCGCAATATTTCTGCCGATGACGACACCCCCGGCACGACCAAAGCTCACTGCATTCGCCACACCCCAGGGAAGCTCTTTGGGTAGACCGCCCTCAGGCTCGATCGTGTACAGCCGGGGCATTCGAAAAAAGGGCTGCGTTGCGCTGCTGCAAAACACAATCTGGCTGTCGGGAGTCCAGCCTACGGTTGAAGCGGAACCCGTAAACGTGAGCCGAGTGGCTTCGCCCCCGGTTGCGGGCATACAGTAAACCTCTGGGTGTCCTTCTTCCCGTCCGGTAAACGCCAGCAGCTCGCCATTGGGAGAGAGAACAGGATGCCTCACTTCACCTAGATTTGCCGTTAACCGGACTGCCGCACCGCCCGATCGCGGAACCGTCCACAGGTCATCTTCGCAGACAAACACAACACGATCACCGCTCAGGGTGGGATAGCGATAGTAACCAGCTTGATTCATGGAATTCGATCGGCTAAGAGAGGCAATTTCCTGATTTTAGACAATCTCCGCTAATTTGAGCGATTTATTGTTTCTCTGGGTACTTGACAAAAAGTAAAACAAATTCACCACAGTTTTCTTTTAGTCATATCCTCACTCGTATAGCTGAGTATCGTTTAAGTTTACTTAGGCTTCAATTTGCTACCGTCTCAATCACACTTCCCCTATCCCCATTGCTCGCCTGTTGTTCAATGCCTTCAGCAGCCATAGTTCACGCAGGAGGATTGATTAAAGTTTTTACAGAAGTTGTTTCTGATACTGACGTAAACCGTGAATTTGCGGTTTGAGGTCGAGTAAGTGAGGTCGAGAAATCAATAAAGTTTCTACAAAGACGATCGATTCTCTCGGTTATAGGCAAACACAAGCATTATTCAGACTCTCAAAGTACTGTGAGGCAAGCTTTTTAGTAGGGTTAGCAACCTTTGTTCTCCTTATCCTTCAGGATCACTCAGACGGAGGCGTAATAAAGTTTTTACGAAGACGACCGTTTCATGCCTTTTTCTCTAGGGGAGATCAAGTATTATCTTTAGTTCAATTGCATTAAGAGACGCTGAGGCTTTCTTAGAAAGGTACTGCTCTTAACCACCGTGCCTTGATTTTTTTGGAACGTCCGTAACGTGAGGTTGGAGACTGAATTGAACATAATTAAATCGAAATTAAATCGAACACTGTAGCTTCATAAATTCCAGATTGGTTTTGATTGGCTTAATTAGTTTCTATTGCTTACCCTGAATTCCCTTACCAAGCTATTTGCAGCACGGAGATACTGAATATGCTTCTTACAGATCGCCTCCGGGAGCTATCTACTCAAAATCCTTACTTCACGGTTACAGAAAATTTCTTCAAGCCCTTGCCCTATCCTGTCTATTTCGTAACCAAAGACCCCAAATGGCTTCCCTTAATTAATAACCCCGATTTGGCGTTTGATGATTCGTTTTATGAACTGTGCGTCACTGGACATGACATGTGGTCGGCTCAGGCATATCTTGATCTAAAGCGGCGCGGCTTTGATGTTCATCTGGTATCAGAGCCAGTACCAGGAAAAATTTGTATTATTCCTTACTATTACCTTCAACCTAAAGATTGGCTATTTAAAAGCTATGTTATCGGCTGCCGATACGATACTCCTCACCCCCAACTTTGTAATCACCGAATTGTTATCAACCCGCTACAGGTTCGAGATCAAACTCATCACTACTTACCCCATCGACCTCAGCCCAATCTTCGACCTCGTGATGCTTTGCGGGGCATAACGCTCAAAAATCTTGTCTTCAAAGGACACTCTTATAATCTTGCAGAACCGTTCAGAACTCCAGAGTTTCTATCAGCATTGGAAGCAATGGGAATTACTCTGAGAATGAGTACCGAAAATTTAGATTCAAGTTTTGCGGATTGGGCAAACTACACTGAGGCGGATGCCGTAATTGCAGTGCGGAATAACACCGTTTACGATATTTCTCTAAAGCCAGCTCTGAAGTTGATCAATGCTTGGTTTGCAGGATGTCCAGCTATTTTGGGTCCAGAGCCAGGATATCAACAAATACGCCGATCGGAACTGGATTACTTTGAGGTACGCACCCCCGAAGAAGCGATCGCAGCTCTCCAGCGGCTCCAGCAAGATCCCGAACTTTATCTAGCAATGGTTGAAAACGGCTTTAAGCGCGCTCAAGAATATACCCTCGATCGCGTCATCTTGGAATGGCATCACTTCTTAACTGGACCGATCGCTCAAGGATACGAACAATGGCTGCGTCGATCGGCGATCGAAAAACAGTTTGGGCGCCCCCTGCGCTATGCAGGGCAAATCGTTCGCCAGAAATTGGCAGAGAAAGAGTATAAGCACAAGATTCATCACGGACCTCGAATCCTTGAGGGAGCGCAAAGCAGCGTCTAAATTTTGCCTGCTCCTAACTTTTGCGTCTGACTTTTGCTTCTAACTTTGCGAGTGATGTCCCTTGCCCTGTTGGTTTCCAAGAATAGGGCAGGGAAACCTCGTTTAGCGATCGAGTTTACGAAAGCAGCTCAAAGTCCCCTACTCTTAGGGAGCATCCCGTAAAGCAACAAAAAAGGCGGCAGAGCCGCCCCAGTTGTTTTATCGGAGGTTTACCAGATCACTTGCACTCCACAGGAGTTCTAACTGGCTTACTTGTCTTCTGTGAATTCGGCATCGATCACGTCATCGCCGCTGGGAGCCGAACCGCCCGTGCTGCCGCCATCATCGCTCGGACCTGCGCCCGGTGCGCCTGCGCCCTGATACAGATTGCTACTGATGTTATAGAGCAATTGCTGCATTTCGTTCGGCAGGGAGCGCATCTTGTCGTAGTCTTCGGCGTTGATCGCCTGACGCAGCTCTGCCACCATGTCTTCCAGCTTGGTTTTGTCGTCTGCGGGAATTTTATCGCCCAAATCCTTGAGCTGCTTTTCAGTCTGGTATGCCAGCGATTCAGCCTGGTTCTTGATGTCGATCTTCTCGCGTCGCTCTTGGTCAGCCGATGCATTCATTTCGGCATCGCGCACCATTTGCTCAACCACATCCTTCGGCAGCGTCGAAGCACCCGTAATGCTGATCGACTGCTCTTTGCCCGTGCCCTTATCCTTCGCGCTCACATTCAGAATGCCGTTAGCGTCGATGTCAAAGGTGACTTCGATTTGAGGCACGCCCCGGGGAGCCGGGGGAATGCCATCCAGACGGAAGGTTCCAAGGCTCTTGTTGTCGTTTGACATCTGACGCTCGCCTTGCAGAACGTGAATTTCTACGTTGGTTTGACCGTCAGCTGCCGTCGAGAAGGTCTCAGATTTCTTGGTGGGAATGGTGGTGTTGCGCTGAATGATCGGGGTCATCACGCCGCCAAGGGTTTCAACGCCCAGCGAGAGCGGAGTCACGTCCAGCAGCAGAATATCTTTCACTTCGCCTGCCAGCACGCCTGCCTGAATTGCCGCACCGACTGCCACCACTTCATCCGGGTTCACCGACTGGTTGGGGTCTTTGCCCAGCACGCGCTTCACAACTTCCTGCACAGCGGGAATCCGGGTTGAACCGCCCACCAGGACGACTTCATCGATCTGGCTCTTGTCCAGCTTCGCGTCGCGCAGCGAGTTTTCAACGGGAATGCGGCAGCGATCGATCAAATCAGAGCAAAGCTCCTCAAACTTGGCGCGGGTCAGGGTGACATCCAGGTGCTTGGGACCGTCCTGCGTTGCGGTAATGAAGGGCAGGTTGATTTCGGTCTGAGTCACACTGGAGAGTTCGATTTTGGCTTTCTCGGCTGCCTCAGTAAGACGCTGGAGTGCCTGCTTATCTTTGCGAAGTTCAATGCCTTCGTTGCGCTTAAACTCTTCTGCCAGGAAGTCTACGATCTTCTTGTCGAAGTCGTCGCCGCCCAGGTGGGTGTCACCGGAGGTCGATCGCACTTCAAACACACCGTCGCCCACTTCCAGGATCGATACGTCGAACGTACCACCGCCTAAGTCGAATACCAGAACCGTCTCGTTGGTCTTCTTATCCAAACCGTATGCCAGTGATGCAGCAGTCGGCTCGTTGATAATTCGCAGCACTTCCAGACCTGCGATCTTGCCTGCGTCTTTGGTTGCCTGACGCTGGGAGTCGTTAAAGTAAGCAGGAACGGTAATCACTGCCTGAGTAACGTCTTCGCCCAGATACTTGCTGGCATCTTCCTTCAGCTTCCGCAGCACTTGGGCGGAAATTTCTTCGGGGGCGAACTGCTTGCCCTGTGCCGTACAGTCAATCTTGACGTTGCCGTTGATGTTCAGCACTTTGTAGGACACTTCGGTCATCTCGTTGCCGACTTCATCAAAGCGACGACCGATAAACCGCTTCACCGAGTAAAAGGTGTTCTCTGGGTTCATCACTGCCTGACGCTTTGCAATCTGTCCGACAAGACGATCGCCATTCTTTGTATAAGCAACAACCGAGGGTGTCGTGCGGAACCCTTCTGCGTTTGCAATAACGGTCGGCTTACCCCCTTCCATCACTGCCACACACGAGTTGGTTGTTCCTAAGTCAATTCCAACAACTTTAGCCATATACCTTTCAAATCTCCGGTTCTAGAGTTCTCGATGATCTGGTTGCTCACAAACCAAATGGATTGGGGTGTCCGTCCCTCGGCTGCCGGGTGTCCCGGTCGTCCTTTGTTCTAAGCAACGAAACTGCAACAAACAGCCAAACGCCGCCACAGCTCGGGATGCAGCACTACCTCTATAGTGTGTATTTTTGCTCATTCCTTGAAGGCGGGTTTACCGAACAAGGGGTGGGACGGTTCGATAATTCGGGATTGATGAATGAGTTTGTCTATTCTGTAGAAGATCCAATCTGTAGAAGATCCAAACGGCAAGGATGCTGATAGAACAGAATCGCGATCGATCGCAGAACAGATAGGCTTCATCCGAAATTTCAAATCCCAAGCTCACATGGTCTTAGTGTAAGAATTTCGATCGGGTGGCGCGTGGGGGCGAACCGTAAAGGGCAGGTGGTATTTGCCGTGCAGAGATAGATTTGGCTTCCGAGAAGAGAGCCATAGTTTCTATAAGGGCAGGTTTTGCCAGAGGAGTAATGTTGGTCGCGCTTTGTTGTTGCGATCGATTTTATCTGTAGAAGACAGTCTCCCTGGTGTTTTTGTTTACTCGTCTGGTAGTTCGTGATAATCAAGCATCCTTGCTCAACCGGACAAACCTTATGAAGTTTCTAAGTAGAGTCTCGGTGTCATTTTCAACTTTTATGTAGAATCTACGTAGGCTCTATATTTTTTTGCAGAAATAAGTAAACTGTGAACAGTTGACCCAGAAATGAAAACGTTAGCGGGGCATCTTTACTCGCTTTGCTCCAATCACTCCCGTCTCATCAGATTGCATCAGGGAATGTTGGGATGCCAGGGGTGGTTTGTCAGAGCACCTGTAGAATCAGGCTTTTTGCAGCAGAATCACAGTTTGTTTGAGTTGACTTCGCAGCGTTAGCTCAAGGTAAGCGATCGTCTTATTTGTGCGATCGTCTTGTTTCTGGCGGTTCAATCTTCAGGGACTCCTACCATTCATTCATCTTCCACTTTAGGAGTAACTTAATGACAACTCTTTCCATGTCTCGCCAACTCTCCCTTGCAATTGCCGGAACAGTTTTGGCAGCTTTGGGGACTGCGAATGCTGCTCAAGCTCTAACTATCGGTATAACCGATCGAACTGCTTTAGGGGCAAATGAATCTGTTGATTGGAGTGTGCTTGGGTCGAATTTCACTTCTGTTTCTAACCCCTTTACTGTAAATGGCTCTAGTGGAACTGGAGTCACCGGAAGCCTTGCAAGTGGTGGCTTTGGGCGACTAGATCAGGGTTCTGGCTGGGCTGGCAATTTTGCGCCGGGTGATGCGCTCCTTTGGAATCAGGGGAATGGAACTGTACGATTTGCTTTCTCCAGTCCGGTGCGGGGAGTTGGTACACAGATCCAAGCAAACATCTATGATTCTTTCAACGCTATCATTGAAGCCTTTGACAGCAATGGCATCAGTTTAGGCAGTTTTAACCGGGGCGGCATTTCCACTGGAAATGCAGATAATTCTGCTATCTTTATCGGGCTATTGAGTGATCAGTTGGATATTGCCAGTATCACGTTTAGTGTTAATAGTATTGGGGGTAATGATTTCGCAATCAATCAACTTTCTCTTAATTCTTCCGCAACTGCTATTCCTACTCCTGCTCTGTTGCCAGGACTGATTGGCATGGGTATAGCAACCCTCCGCAGGCGGAAAGAGGAAGCGGCTCAGGAAAGCAGCGAGGCTTAACTTGCATTAACCCATTGAGTCTTGAGTCGGAGGATTAAATTCCACTTCGGGTAAACGCCTGGATGTCGAGAGCCAACCTCCGGCTTTTGTTTTGCGGAAAATCTTTCATAGAAAAGCGATCGTCCCCCATTCCCTAAACTTTTGCGACGCAGTGGTTACGCGATCGAAGCAAACAAACCCGACCAATCGATCGCCGCAGGACGATTCCCCTTATTCACCATCTCAAAAATCTTGTTTGCCGCATTCGGGTCATGCAGGCATTCCACGCAGGCAGCCGCCACATCGATTCGGCTAGTTTGTCCAGAGAGGGTGTCGCCGGTGCCGATCGTGATTCCCTTTTTGCCGCCTGTCGTCGCTTTCATCAGCGTATTCAGATCGTAGGACGTAAAGGGACCGTCGATGAGCTGTCCGGGTCGGATAATGGTGTAGGGCAGACCGGATTGCAAGATCGCCGCTTCGCCCTGCTGTTTTGCATCCAGGACACCAAAGGCATTGAGAACGGTGTAGGGAAACTGGGTTTTGTGTTCCACGCCGCAGGAAGAAACAAAGACAAATCGCTGAAGATAACTTGGAGCTGCCTCAACCACATGGCGCACGCCGTCCACATCGACAATTTGGGGACTATTTTTGGCGTGAGCATCCCGGTAGCCTTTGTCCAGGAGAATCTTGCTCCACTGCTGGAGCGTTTGCAGCCCTTTCGCTTCGGGGAGGTCAAACTGCCAGCGAGCCGAAGGAAACGCGGTTGTTCCAGTGGCGCAAATCAGATGGGTAATGCCCAGCATGGCAGACGGCAAGGTTTCAGGCTGACGAATATCCCCGATCGCCGCTTCTACTCGATCGCCAAACAGTTTTTCTGCTTTCTCTGCACTGCGCGTCAAAACCCGAACCGGAATTTCTTTTTCCAGCAGCTTTGCTACCGCTAACTGTCCCACGCCTCCGGTTGCACCCACCACCAGCACCAGATCTGCCACAATCGCCTTCCTCCTGAAATTTTGGTTTCTAATTCTTCGATCTACGTCAGCTTAGAAGGATTGCTCCAGCGGCGAATCTGCTGAACGAATTAAGTTTTGCCGGATGAAACCCTGAAGGATTTGTAGGATACGTGCGATCGATCTAGCACCTATCGAACTTTCTCACCGGAATGACTAATCTTGTTGCCCTTGTGCCCGTCGAGCATGGTAATGGGCTGCGGCTCCCGAATTGATGGTTCGCAAAAATGTAACGAGAGAACCTAGTGCCGGAACATTGCCAGAAAATAAGGAATCAACCCCCTTGCAAGAGTAATCACAGCAGTAATCAGCTCTACGTCTCAACTTAAAGTCCCCCTCGCTCTTTCAAAGCAGCAATTTACAGATGGGGGATGCAGGAGGCAATGTAGAGACTCCAAGACTCCTCAAACAACCTTTTTTCACCTCAATTCATTTGCGACCCATCCATGCTGACTCCCTTCGATCGCCAAACTCAATCCCACCATTTCAGCCCATTCGCTTTCCTCACTAGACCCAAACGCCTCATGCTATGGGGACTAAGTGGAATCACCTTACTGCTGGTGAGCTGTCAATCTGCGCCTCGCCCCCTCCCGGCTCCCGCTACTCCTTCAGAAACACCAATCCAAACCGATACGACCTCGTCCACTTCCAGTCCATCTGCGTCGAAGCGGTATGCGTTTCCGCAAGCAGGGTTCGGCTTTGTCTATCCCGCAGATTTTGCGATTGCCGATCCGGTCGATAATGCTTCTGATGGACTCGTGCTGCTAGAACTCTGGCAGCAGAAAGTGTATGACGACATCGTGGCCGGAAAGTATGAAGGCGGAACCGAATATCCGTCCAGTGTCCAAGTCGTCGTCGATCGCAATCCCGATAACCTGGATTTACAAGCCTGGGTTGAAGGTCACTCCAGCCGCTTCTCGCAGCCAAAAGACTTTCAGGCGCGATCGATCGCTGGTCAAAACGGGCTGAGCTTTCGTTCTACTGGCTTATATGAACATGAAAACGTAGTGGTTGCTCATCCCAGCGGGGAAGCAGTAATTGTCATCAGTCTGGCGACGATCGGCAATCCAGAAGTGGATGAACCCAATCGACGAGCATTCACCGAGATTGTGAACAGCTTAGAGCTTGTCTCACCGATTCAATCCTGAGCCAGAATATTCAGGAGATTTGGCGCGAAACATCAGCAGCGGTGGACGAATGCAAAGATACAGCAGCGGTCCAAACAGGGGAATGAACGCAACCAGCCCATAAAGCTGTGAGTCATTACGTAGCCCCCGTCGCGCCATATCATCGGTCAGCAACGTGGGATAGGGAAACAGCAAACAGAGAATGCCAAATGCCAGCGTCATTGCGTGGATAAAGCGATCGCTCTGAAAAACTTGAACAAACGCTCCCCAATCGCCAAAGAACAGGGCAAATCCCAGCAAAAACAGCGTACTGCCCGTCAAAATCAGCCCTGTGATTGGAGAATCGAGCCACTTTAACCAGGCATCCTTTTCACCGGAAAACTGCTGATTGGGTTCGCGCAGTGCCAGATAGGGAACCAGGGATAGAAATCCAGTTCCAACTGAACCCAGCATAAATGCCCAGGCGGGTAATTTTTGCATTCTACCGTCTGGGAAGATCAGACAGCTATAAATCAATAGCCAAATGCCAATCATGCTAAACAGCGAAATCGTCACCGGATTGATCGCAGGTATCTGTCCCTTGAGAAGCGTTTGCACGGGTTCTAACAAATTGACCCGCAGCGGCGGCGCAAACAAAAACACATAGGCAGGAAAACCTAGCTCAATCAACCAGAGAATCAGTCTACGTAGCATTATCCTCCTCCCTTTTCATCGTCCTCGATGGCTTGCTTCTCAGATGCTTCGCAGTTTCCCCTGTGGGGTAATTGCTTTCCTTATTGTTCAGAGTTTATGCGACGAAAAACACTGCCAGAGGGAAGACGTGCAGGCTCTTTGATAACCCATTAAGAGGACTGTCTGAGGGAATGGTAACTGCAATTTTATTCGGCGATCGATCATCAATAAATACATCAATAAATTATCAATAGAATATGTATAATTTTTGCTGTCACATTAATAATTGGTGATTTATTGATACCCTGGCTTTGAATTTATTTATTAGAATCATCACAAAAAAACCTATCAATTTTGTCCATCTATTATTGTTGGTGTGTTAATGTATTTTACCTTCAATTGTGGTTAACGAATCACCCAGAAAATTCTCTGAAAATCACTTTTGCATAAATTTAGTGAATTTTAATCGAGCACTAGGGTTTACAGACTTTGATGATTATCTGTAAATAGAGCGATCGCTTCTCTAGCGATGCGTTTGGTCGGGCAATCGAGAGATGCAGTAAAGTAGGGAGTTGAACCTGACCATCTACCTGGTCGATCGCCTGCTGTGCGTCAGAAGAAATTCAAGACAAACTATGGAGAAGACGGAGAAGAGTTTGGAGAAGGACTCGGAGCGGCTGGACTTGCAGGAGACGCTTCAGGACTCGGA
This sequence comes from Leptolyngbya sp. ST-U4, assembly GCF_039962215.1. Lineage (NCBI taxonomy): Bacteria > Bacillati > Cyanobacteriota > Cyanophyceae > Leptolyngbyales > Leptolyngbyaceae > Leptolyngbya > Leptolyngbya sp. ST-U4. Next base: position 13,437 of record NZ_JAMPKZ010000008.1, on the reverse strand, counting down.
GAACTTGCCGAACTCGGTGATGCATCGGGGGATGGATCAGGTGACGGCTTTGGAGATGCTTCAGGACTCGGAGAAGATGCACCGGGAGATGGGCTGGGAGACGCTGCGGGTGCAGCCTGCTTTTCCGCTGCTGTTTGTTTCCATTCTGCTAAAGGACGATTGACTGCATTCTCAAAGCTGGGAGAAACCAGGCTTACTTTTAGATCGGCATTGGCGTCGGTGGATGGATCAGCTAGCGCGTAGAGAAAACTGCGGTTAAAGTCATATTCCCCTACAATCAGGCGATGGGTTTCCTGGTTGTCGAGCGTGACTTCGATCGCTGCAAACGGCTGATGAAATCCATACTGTTCTCGCTGTGCTGCCGGAACTGTAAACGTCCGATCGCTCGTGCCCGATGTCATTAGATCCAGCAGAAAGGCGATCGAGGCGGCACTGGCAGGGGTTTGTTCAGGTTGCTGCATTTGCCAGATTCCCTCAGCGTCACGCTCAAACTTAAGCGACCGAAGGGGCGTCGTGAGCGACAGCGTTTTAACCTGCTTTTCGGTGAAGGCAAAGAGATCGCTAGGTTCGCTCTGGGAAGCCTGCTGACCCTGTGATTGATTTTGAGGCTGATTTTGTACCGCCACCAGCGTTACGCCACCCAGCAGTAAAGCAGTGAGCAGCAGCAGAAAAGTAGAGGGTTTGATCTTCATTGCTTCTGCAAGTTCAAGGAATCGGATCTTAGAGAACAGTTATCGCCGCTTCCACCACACCAGTCCGGCAGCAGCAAAAGCGATCGCAGGCAGCAGCGCAAGCGCAGTTCCGGCGGCAGACATCTGCTGTTGAGGAGACATCACAATCCGGCGATTTTTCACTTCTCGCGGACGAATCGCCAACACCTGATCGTCTTGCTGACTCAGCCAGCCCAGCGAGTTCAAAAACACATCGCTGTTAAGCTGCTGGGCAAATACGCCGTCTGTTGCGAAGCCAGAGTTGCCAATCACCACCAGGCGAGATTGTCCCTTATTTTCGCTGGCTGCTGGATTGGGGCTGGGACTGGCTGCTGGACTAGGGCTGGCTTCCGGGCTAGGACTCGAACTGGAACTGGCACTGGCTTCCGGGCTAGGACTGGCACTGGGGCTGGCACTGGGGCTGGCACTGGGACTGGCACTGGGACTGGCACTAGGACTGGCACTGGGGCTGGGACTGGGACTCGGAGCAGGGCTTGGAGCTTCTGCCTGTACCCCCCGGCTCAGGGCATAGCCGATCGCAAATGGACCCTTTGGATCGGTCGCTGCATCGAACTGAAGTTCACCATTTTCGGCAACGCGCTGGGCGGTGGTGCGATCGCTGGTAATCAGAAGACCCGTGGCTTCGATGCCCTCGACCTGCCGCTGCTGCACCGGACGCGCTAGAGGATAAAAGGAAATGCCGTTGCCAAAGCTGCGTGTGATCGGATGATCGCCATATTGATTAATAATCGTCACGCCCGGACCCAAGCCAGAAGCTTCTCCGGCGGGGTCAATGACAATGCGATCGCTCATCTGAAGTCCCCACTCCTCCAGCAGCGGATTGAGCTTGGGGTCGGTTTGCGGATCGATCAGCAGCATTAAGCCGCTCTTGCGCTTCAGATACTCCCTGAGGGCTTTGACTTCTGATTCGATCAAGGGACGCTGGGGACTGGCAATTACCAGCACAGCAGCATCTGCCGGAACCTGCGGATTTTCTGCCAGGTTGAGCGGCGCGCCTTCATAGGCTTCTTCAGTGAGCCGCTGGGATGCCTGCAAAAAGCCGCCCTGTCCTGCTTCTAGCTTGCGTTCACCGTGTCCCTGCAAGAAGTAAACCTTTTGCGGCTGGCTGTTGGTGATTTGGGCAATGCCGTTGGTCAGCCGTCGTTCTGAAAGTTTTTGCTCTGGAGTCACGGTCTGCACAGGTCGGCGGTTCGTTCCCGATTCAACAAATACATCGCCGATCGTCTGCACTTTGTATTCTCGCGCCAGTCCCGGTTCGCGCTGGGGGTCGATGTACTGATAGCTGAAATTAGAGTTGATTCGCCGATAGTTATCGAGCAACTGCTGATCGATCGGATTGGGTGTGGGCGAAAAAATCGTGGCTTTAACGGGCTGTTGAAGCTGCTGCGCGATCTCCTGCGACTGAGGAGCAAGGGTAAAAATCTGGTTTTCCGTCAGGTCAACCCGGCTGTTAAACCGCACTGCTAGAAAGTTCACCATGCCCAAAATGGCTAAAACGGCAAGGGCAGACAGCAGCGCATTGGTGCCAATTTGAGTCGATCGCCTACCCCAAAAATTTGGCTGCTGATAAATCAGAAATACTAGCCACAGTCCGAGGAGAACAAATCCAGCGATCATTAGTCCAGATGGAATGCCCGCCCAGTTTCCCGCTACGATTCCTGCGGTCGCACCCACAATCATCAGCACAGGACCAAGCCAAAATAGCCACTTGAGATGGTTCCAGTTCAGTTGCTTCCAGTTCAGTCGTTTTGTCAGCTTCATGGACATCTGAGGAAATAGGGAGAGACAGAGAAATAAACCTGTTTGTATGGATGAGCCGGAGGGAAACTGCGATCCCCCAACTAGCTACGCTGGAATCGAAATGCCTCGATCGACTGTGCCGTGAGAAATAGCCCCAGCACAATGTAGCTGAGAAACACAATCAAGCTACTGCTGTCTACAATGCCCTGCGTCAGGTTCGTGTAGTTTTTCACCAGAGACAGATGACCCAGCGCATTACCTACTGGACCACCGATCGCGTTAGCGACCAGATCTACGACCCATAGGAGCAAAATCAGCCCGAACGTGAGAATTGCCGCCAGAATTGTGCTGTCCGTCAGCGAAGAGATAAACATCCCCAGCGACAAAATCGCCGCCCCCATCAGAATCAGGGCAAAGTGGCCCAGCAGCATCACCGTGGGCGACACAGGCGGGTCAGCAGCACTCAGGGCGATCGCTTGATACACTAGCAACGGCAGCACCAGCGTTGTAAAAAACGTGACCACGCCCAACAGCTTGCCCAGCGCGACCGCCCAGTTTGTTACCGGAGAAGTTGCTAGAAGTTCGATCGTGCCCCGCTTGCGCTCTTCGGTGTAGAGCCCCATCGACAAAATCGGCAGCACAAACAGAGCCAGCGAGCCCAGTACCCCCAAAAACACCGTGAGAAACTGATAGGCAACGTCGATCGGCGGTTCTGTAATTCCTACCTGATCGCGCACTGCTACTTGAGCAATTAACCCTTCGGGGCTAAGCAAAATCGACACAAAGAAAAAGCCGCTCAGCAGCCAGAACACGCCTGCAATGATGTAGGCAAAGGGAGAAGCAAAATAGCTTTGCAGTTCCCGCCGATAGATTGCGATGATGTTGCTTAATACGATTCCCATTGCCGCTTCTCCTTATATCGCCGTACCCGTTGCCGAATTAGACTCGCTCTGTGCTGCTGCTTCTCCGAGGGCTTCTTCTGAAATCGTTTCTTCGGTCGTCAGTTCCAAAAACACTTCTTCCAAACTCACCTGCACTCGCCGCATTTCGTGTAGCCCCCAGCCTGCGGAGACGATCGCCGCTGCAATATCGCGTCCTACATGATGTCCAGCCTGGAGTTCTGCGTCTAATGTCAGACGATATCGGCGGTGCGTCCCCGGTAAAGCCTCGTCTGCAATGACCTCAACTGCATTAATCGGGGGCAACTGCTGAAGCTGCTGCTGGATCAAAAGTGGATCGCCTTCGACCTCTAGCTCATAACCCGCCCCGCCCGTGAGCTGTGCCATGAGCTGATCGGGTGTGTTCATCGCGACTACCTGCCCCCGGTTGATAATTGCCACCCGGCTACAAGTCATACTTACTTCTGGCAGGATATGGGTCGAGAGAATAATCGTATGCTCTCCCGCCAGGCTCTTAATCAAATTGCGAACTTCGATAATTTGACGGGGATCAAGCCCAACCGTGGGTTCATCTAGAATAATCGCGGGCGGATCATGCACGATCGCCTGGGCAATGCCGACTCTCTGACGAAATCCCTTCGACAGCTTGCGAATTAAAACCTGTCGCTTGTCCAACAAGCCGCACCGCTTCATTGCTAGCTTTACCCGCGTGGGACGATCGCCTGCCGAAACCCCCTTAAGCCGACCGACAAAATTCAGATAGCCCTCCACCGACATATCCGGGTAGAGCGGCGGATTTTCGGGCAGATAGCCAATGCGCTGACGCACTGCCATCGAGTCTTCATGCACCTCAAAGCCAGCAATTCGGGCTGTGCCGCTGGTCGCAGGCAAATAGCCTGTCAAAATTCGCATCGTCGTGGTTTTCCCGGCTCCGTTTGGTCCCAGGAAGCCCAGAATTTCGCCTTTCTCCACGGAAAATGTGATGTCCTGGATCGCGGAAGTCGTGCCGTAAATCTTACTCAGATGGTCTGCTTCAATCATTCTGCTTTTGTTGTGCTTCAGATGGTTCTGCTTCAGATGGCTTGCTTTGGTTATTCTGCTGCAATCATAAGCGACATGATCGGGAGGGTCGGAGATCGCCAATTCAGGTCAATTCGCATTTGTTCGGCATCTATAAGGAGATTTGAGAAGGGTTCCAGGTTCTGCATTGTCCCCTAAATTCCTGACAGGTGGGAAACTTTGAGCGTTAAAACCGATCGGCTCGGTTTTCCTAGAATTAGGGGTTAGGGGGGCGGATCGAGTTGCAGATACAACGCTTCAAACATCCTCTTTAGACGGAATTCTCCAGAAATTCCCTGAAATCTTCCCGGAAAAGAACTGCACCGCTAATCATAAGGCGATCGGACAAGTTCTAACCAAAGGGAATCCAACCGTGTCAGATCTTAACGATATTTTCCTGCAGTTGACTTGACGAAGTTTTGATAACTTTGTTACGATTAGCAATAGAATAAAGTATTCTTAACACAAGTTCGCAGCGCAAGCTTGCAACACAAGTTCGCAGAAAGGATCTTCTTTTCCTATGGGTCTGGCAAATCAGTCTTACTTTTATTGGTTTAGCTTTACCACGGCTCACCGGGGGTAATTCCACTCAGTTAGGGAACCTCTCGATGAGCCGCAGAACTTGAAAGTCTGCGGTTTTTGTTTTATCTAGCTTCTTCGATTAATCACACTCGATTCGCACCGATGACGACTATGCCCTACACTGTTTGGTTTTTTGGCTTTTACTTTTGGACCAGGCTCACGTCCGGGTAAAGTCGTCATGCAAAAGTCGAACCCTACCCGGACAGCCTCAAGGCTCCGGGTTTTTTAATGCTCCTTCAGTCCCATCTCTCACTCAATCCCCAAAACTCCACCATGCAGAAAGCAAAACTTGTCCTCAAAACTTCCGCTCAGCCTCAAACAATCGTCCATTTAAGCGAAACTGTCACCGTTGGCGGTTCTGATTTGCTGATTGTCGGCGGACCCTGTGCCGTCGAAACCGCGGCACAAATGGAAGCAGTCGCCTGTCGCCTCGCTACGGGTCCAATTCAGGCAATTCGCGGCGGGGTGTACAAGCCCCGGACTTCGCCCTATGACTTCCAAGGACTCGGCATCGAAGGGCTGAAGATTCTGGCATCGGTGCGCGATCGCTACGGACTGCCTGTGATTACCGAAGTGATGGCAATTTCCCAAATCGAAGAAATCGCAGCTTATGCCGATGTGCTTCAGGTTGGCAGCCGCAATATGCAAAATTTCGATTTGCTCAAGGCACTGGGACAGGCAAACAAGCCGATTCTGCTGAAGCGCGGTTTGGCAGCGACGATCGAAGAATTCGTCATGGCAGCCGAATACATCATGAGCCACGGTAACCCGAACGTCATCCTTTGCGAGCGCGGCATTCGCAGTTTCGATACCTACACTCGCAACGTGCTGGATCTGGGTGCAGTCGTCGCATTGAAGCAAATCACTCACCTGCCCGTGATCGTTGACCCTAGTCATGCTGCCGGAAAGCGCGAACTCGTTCCCAATCTAGCAAAAGCGGCGATCGCTTGCGGTGCAGATGGCATTATCGTTGAGTGCCACCCGGAGCCGGAGCAGTCTGTTTCGGATGCGCGTCAGGCACTTTCGCTTGAGGAAATGGTGAATCTGGCGCGGAGTCTGGAGCCGATCGCTCAGGCTGTGGGTCGTACGATAGTTTCTGGAACCGGGAATGTACCCCGGTTTTCTTTTGTCTAAATCGCTTTTGTCCAAATCGCTTTTGTCTAAATTTCTCTTGCTCAAAAACAACTGCCAGAAATAACGAAATGAAGGACGTAGGGCGATCCATCTCTGTCTGAATTAAGATGCGGAGCGATCGCAACACTGATATCCTACTGAGAGTTTGCAGGGTTGGATTTGAACGATATCTGACACTCTGCGCCTCGCCCAAACGCTTCAACTCGCCCCTTTCGGCATGATTGACTTCGGTAAATTAATGCACCAGCAAGCCGATACCATTGTTCAGCAGTGGGTCGAAGCGGTGCGTCAGGATGAGCAAATTCAAACTACTGGCGAACTCACCTACAAAGCCATTCAAAATAGCTTGCCTAAAGTGCTAAATGCGCTGGCAACGATTTTGTCTGAGGAAGAACGCAGCGACGTGCAAACCCTGATCGAAACAACGCTAGAACATGGCATAGTCCGGGCGGATCAGGGGTTCGATCCGGGTGAGATTGCGCGGGAATATCGCCTGCTGCGATCGATTATTTTTGAGGTGATTGAAGCCGAGCTGCTTCAAGCTTCGGCTGCCGAACTGCTGCGTGCGGTCAGGTTAATTGACACGGTGATTGATGAGGCGATCGCCCGCTGCTTTCAAAGCTATACCGAGAGTCGGCTGCATGAGTTAGAGCAGCTTCAAAGTCAGCTTAAGTTGACGAATCAGGAATTGACCCGCCTCGTTCGCGCCAGCAAAGCTAATCTTTCAGAGCTTGCCCATGAGCTAAGAACGCCCCTCACTTCGATTATTGGCTACTCGGATCTGTTTTTGCGGCAGCATCGACAGGACGGTAGCACCAGAGACTCGGTTCCTAATCTAGAGAGTATCGATCGTGTTTTACAGGCAGGACGACAGTTGCTCCGCCTGATCAATGATTCGCTGGAAATCTCGCGCTACGATGCAGGACAAATGCAGCTTCAGCTCAGTCCGGTGAATATTTGTGAGCTGGTGCAGACGACGGTGGACATGGTGCAACCTCTGGTGGCGGCTAGAAATTTACAGCTCCAGTTTGACTGTGATCCCGCTCTAAATCATATTTTGACTGATTCTCTACGGCTTCAGCAAATCGTCACTAATCTGCTGAGCAATGCCATTCGCTACACCGAGCAAGGTGAAATTCATGTCATTTGTCGGGCGGAGGCGATCAATCTCCTAAAAGGGAAAGCGGATTCTCCCTGTTGGAGCCTGACAGTTGCAGATACCGGGTTGGGCATTGCCTCAGAGGAGCAGCAGCGCATTTTTGAACCCTATGTACAAAGCAATTTGCAGAAGCTCCGCGACAGCGAAAGTACGGGGTTGGGATTGGCAGTTGTTTCCCGATTGGTGAAGCTGTTCCAGGGCGAAATTCACCTCGAATCTCAGTTCGGCATTGGCTCTACCTTTATCCTGACTTTTCCGCTTCTGTCTCCCGATGGCTCTACTTTAGCTTCGATGTCTTGACCCTGCCGCGACAGCGATACATCCGATAACGGTATCCATCAACTGATTCTGGCTCTGTTTTTGCCGCACAACGCTGCTTTTTAAGCACTCGATCGACTAACCCTGGCTCTACCTCATGAAAATTAATTAGCCATAGATCGATCGGTGTTGTGACTTCGCTTAAAGTTTTGTCCAATGTTTCTGCAACTGTGCTGGTGCTGCGCGGAGTATCGTGCGCCAGAAGAAACCGCAGATCGATCGGCAGCGTTTTTCCTGCTGAAGTCGCCTGGGAGCCAGCCTGTTCAACTGCCAGAGCAACTCCCATCAACCGCCCGGTTTGCCCATGGGTGCGGTGGGGAATCGCAATCAAAGTGCTCTGCGAGGAGTGCCGCAGAATATCCTGTGCAACCACATCCGGGCGATGAACTTTTTGATAGCCCAAATTGAAAACAACGGTCAGTCCACCGACTAGACTCAAAAGCCCGATTAAAAGAATGGTTTTGCGTCTACTTACGCGCAGCAGCTTGAGTAGGGCGATCGACACTTGATCAGCACGGGTTTGGGCAATCTCACGAACAACATTCCACCCTGCCGCCAGACCTGCCGCGATCAGGGCAACCGTCCCCGGAAAGTAAACAAAGTTGTAGCGAAACGCGCCGGTCAACTCTGCCTCAAAAAGATAGGTGATGCTAAAGAACAGTAAAATTGCACTGATGACAAAGCAGCCCAGCACCCAAACGGAAAGTCGGGTATCCCGATCGACACACTGCACGTTTAGCCCCCAGAAGACTTTGGGCAGTGTCCACAGGGTCAACATCAACAGCCCTGCTCCCGATAGGACAGCGATCGTCTCTGAAGGGGACTGGATTGGTAACAGATAAATCATCGAAATCCAGCCTGCCACTGCCTGACCGACCGGCTCTAACCAGGCAAATCCACTGCGCTCGCCTCGATAAATCCAGCGCGTTAGCTCCCCATCCTGAATATTCAGCAGCACCGGAAACCAAACGATTCCCGTGCCCGCAGTTCCGGCTGCCACAAGCCAGATGCGTTGCCAGTGGACTGAAGGATGCCAGATTCCTCCTTCTCGCCAGCTCTGCACCAATCCCAGACAGGCAATGACGACGGCTTCGGCAATCAGGGTAAAGGTAAAAAAGTAATGGCTCGCAATGCCCAACCCGTTGATCAAAATCCAAACCCAGCACACCCAGTAGGGCAACGCAATCCGATCGCGAATCGTGCGGGTAGCCACAATCAAACAGCAAAGGGAAGCAATAATCCAAAGAATTGGCAGCGTATAGTGCCGCGCTTCTTGAGCGAGATAAACGGCAAACGGTGAAACTGCCATCAGCCCGGCTGCTACCTGTCCCACAATCCGCGATCGAAACGCCAGCCGGCCTAGCCAATAACTTGCCGGAATCGAAGCAACGCCAAACAAAACCGACAGTGATCGAGCTGCCCAGGCGGAAACCGTTCCAAGCTGATTCGTCGGAAAAAGCTTCAGCCAAAAGTGGCTCAGTATGAAATACAGGGGCGGATGGTTACTCTCGCTCAGCAGCGATTGCACGACCTGATCCACGCCGGTTCTAGATTGCGGGCGCAGGGGCTGCAAAAGCTGATCGGCTGTAATCACCTGATCGAGCGGCACGGTCAAAAAACGATTGCCCAGGCTAAAGACGATCGTAGAAAACTCATCTGTCCAGAGCGGCTTTGCAGCAAGCTGAATCAGACGCAAACCCAGCCCCAATGCTATTAGAAACAGCAAAAGCCAGAGATGCTGCCGACCATGATTAAACGCCGCTTTCACGCTACGCGGGCTCCTTTAATGCGATGACTGCCCCAACCATGAAAACTTTTCCTGAAACTTCTCCCTTAAACGGGTTTGGGTTGACTCGATGCGGATTCTGCCAGCAGCGTCAGCAAGGCTTCAGCGAGACGATCGTAGTCCGCCAAACTGTTATAAAGCTGAGCTGAGATGCGAATCAGAGCGTTGCTTTGCAGTTCCCCCACGAAAGAATCGGCTTTACCCTGCCCGAAAACACGCTGCCAGGGAATCAAGGGCACTTCAATCTGAAAGCGATCGAACAACTGATGCTGTACCCCTGAGGCCAATTTCCCAGGTAAAGGAATCGCTGCCATTGAACCAACCAGGGTGTCGGGACAGGGAGGCGACACACTCAAGGCATGACAAAGAAGTTGACGCGCCCTGATTGCCATTTGATGATTGCGCTCTATGACGGCATTCCAGCCCCCTGGTAAGAGGGAGTCCATAAACTCAACTGCACTTGCCACACAGCAATAGGCGGTTGGGTCGTCTGTGCCTGTCCAATCAAACTCCAAATGAAAGCGCGATCGATCGGTCCGAACTGAATTTGCACCATGACTGATCACAAGCGGGCGAATCAAGGACTGCTTTGCTTCGGAAACATAGAGAAAAGCAGCTCCTTTCGGCGCACATAACCATTTATGACAGTTCCCTGTGTAGTATGTTACCCCTAATTCCTTCAGGTTGAGTGCCACCATTCCGGGGGCGTGTGCCCCATCGACCAAAACATCCACCCCTGAACCGCGAAGCTGCTGTGCGATCGATTGAATTGGAAAAATCAGCCCGGTCTGGCTGGTAATGTGATCCAGCAGCACAATTCGAGTTTTGTCAGAAACTTGTGACATAACAGCGGTGATTACCTGCTCAGCAGACGCTAACGGAAAGGGAACTTCTGCAACCACCACCGTTGCCCCAGATCGCTCCGCTATAAAATCCAGCGCATTGCGGCAGGCATTGTACTCATGATTCGTCGTCAGCAGCTCATCCCCCGCCCGCAAAGACAGCGATCGCAGCACTGTGTTCACGCCTGTGGTGGTATTGGGAACGAAGACCAGCTCTTGTGGCGTTGTTCCGATGAACTCGGCTAGCCGCTCACGCGATCGATCCAGCAATGGCTCATAGGCATCCTCAAAAAAGCGCAATGGCTCTGCCTCAAGCTGCTGTCGAAAAATTTGCTGCTGTTCCAGAACGGCGATCGGACAGGCTCCAAAAGAACCGTGGTTCAGAAACGTGATATTGGGATCGAGTGACCAATGATGGCGCCAGGGGGATTGAGGTTGCGTACCCAAATCTATCCCTGTCTGTCTTTTGTCGATTGATTTCATGGATGGCGATCGTCAACTTTAATCGTCAGCTTTAACTTTAAGTTGACAACCTATCATCCTTCTCTCACTGATCTAGCAAAACTTAACTGATCTAGCGAAATTTATTTTGATTGAATTGACTTAACTCCCCAGGCTGGATTCGAACCAGCGACCAATCGGTTAACAGCCGACCGCTCTACCACTGAGCTACTGAGGAATGCTCACGCGAATCTAATAATAGCCAGAAAAGCCTGAATTTGGCAACCACTTTTCTAAAATTTTTTGCTGAATGCAGCGGAGGCAACCAAATCAGAGCGAGAACCCAGCTTGATTCAGACAAATTTACAGACAAACTTATTCAAACAAATTCATCTAAGCAAAGCTTTCATCCAGGAAAACTAGCTTTTTTTCCGATCTTTGCCAAATCTCAGGTCGGCAAGACGCTGCTGAGCGGCAGGATCAAGCCCACTCGCTAAGAATCGACTGGTCGATTGCTTTTGTTGCCTGTGGGTTGTGCGATGCTGCCGTCGAACTCTGGCAAACATTAGCTCAACTTCTGTCTGAAGCTTTTGCGCTGACATCCACTCTGCCCCATAGCCGACCACGGTCAGCTGCTGAGCGCGATCGGAGGTTGCCACAATTAGCCTCTGACTGAGTTTACGCGGGTCATTGCGAAACAAGGCACAGGTTTTCTCAATATAGGAGTCTGCGGTTTGGCGATAGTCGGTGTAGCAGATACAAAGATAGCTGGTGATGACCTCGCGACTGCCCGGTGTGTCTTGATACTGAGCATCAAACACAACATGAGTATCAAAGCTGTGATAGGAGCTGTAGTCCATCAGGCTATGCAACAGCTCACGCCGCGCTTCCTCTAACCCATGTCGATCGCGGGTCTGCTTTAAGTCTGACCAAGCACCGATTACGTTATAGCCGTCAACTAGGAGCAGGGCTTGGGGAGGGGAAGAAGGCATAATTTACATTGGAGGGCAATGGGTAGAAGCTATTTTATATTCTTATATATTGTCATTCATGATTGCAAATTGTAAACCAGGAAGAGAACGACCCGCTTCGATTTCTTCTCATCATTCATTACAAATCGTTTTTGGGAATTGCTTGCCGAAGGGTGCTTGCCGTAGAAAGGGTCTGACCGAAGGCTAGAAGAATACTTGAAAAGCTTCTTACTTAAAATCTTCCTCAGAATCCGCGCTCAGCTCCTCATGCTAGTCTGCATCAGTCTTTGTTTCAGCCGAGTCGGATCGCCCTGATCCGCCACTTTGCCTGCTTCTAATAAAAATGCGCCATCACAATAGTCAAGCTCATCTAAACGGTGCGTTACCCAGAGTGCCGTCATGCCTCGGCTCCGCACCAATCCCTGAACTTGCCGCACCAGATCAAGCTGGCTATCAGGGTCAAGTAAAGCGGTCGGTTCATCGAGCAGCAGCACTTCACAATGGCGGGCGATCGCTCCTGCAATGGCAATCCGCTGTTTCTGTCCGCCGCTCAAAGCATAAATAGGGCGACGCTGAAGTGGCAAAAGATTCACAGCGTTCAATGCTTCCTCAACCCGCTGCCGCACTTGCCTAAAAGACAGCTTTTCTTCAACTAGACCAAAGGCAACATCTGCCCCCACTGTCGGCATCACGAGCTGATGATCAGGATTTTGAAAGACAAATCCAACCGGAGGCTGCACTTCAACGGTTCCAATCTGGGGCTTTAGTAGCCCGGTCAAGAGTTTCAGCAAGGTTGATTTGCCGCTGCCGTTTGTGCCCAGCAACATCCAAAATTCGCCCTGCGGCACTTCCAGCGAACAGGCTTGCAGGACGGGAGCTTCCTTGAGCCACTGAAAAGAAACGTCCTGAACAACGATCGAGGGTTTACCCATAATTTGGCTTGATACTTAACGTTACCTAGTTACAAGGAGTGGGGTGGCGATGTGAAGCAATTTCTCTTCGAGGTAATCGCTCTCGCCTAATTCCCCACTTGTCCCTATGGCTTACTCAGCTAAGGCAAAAAAGCCGGGAGGTCTACCCGACGAAGTTGCACTGCCCGATTTTTCCGCCATTTGTACCGCAGCAATTTCGCTCACTAAAACACAAACGGTTTTTCCAGCTTGCTGTTCGCAGGTGAGTTCGATCGAAACCGGATTGCCAGAGCGCATTGCTTCTGAAATTTGCTGGTACAGAGCTTTTGCGTCATCACCGGATTTTCGCTGAACCGATATCGGTACGGGGTTATTCTTGAGAGCCACGTCAACAATAAACATGAGGCTGCCTTTACCACTGAACTTGTGAACTTACTTCTTTAGTATCTCTCGTTCAGCCCAGCAAGTGTTTTCTTTATCGGTACGGTCGCATCCGCACTAGCTGATCCCTGCCTAAATAACCCCACCGACAAAACTGCTTCGCATTGTTAAGGAAAATTCAGATTTAGGGGATGAAAAATTCTAGAGGGTGTCTGTATAATGAGTGATTAGTAAAGAAAAGTAAACTCTGTTCTCATTCCCTTGCGTTTTCTGCCTCTTTATCTCATATCTCAGGGCGCGATCGCGAGGCGACTGTGAATCAGGCGAACTCATTTTGATCAGATAATTTCTAATTTCTTGGAGATTGTGCAATGACCATAGCAATGGGGCGCGCACAAGCCCAGCGAGGATGGTTCGACACCGTCGACGACTGGCTGAAGCGCGACAGATTCGTTTTCATCGGCTGGTCAGGACTGCTGCTCT
>NZ_JAMPKZ010000079.1:0-4912 GCF_039962215.1 Leptolyngbya sp. ST-U4 | reverse complement strand
TCGATGATGGGATTCAAGTCCTTTAATAGTGCTAGAAGAACCTTGAGAGGAATTGAAGCGATGAACATGATTAGAAAAGGACAAGTGAAAGGGATAGAACAAGGGGATAGTGTGTCTCAAGTAAGGTTTATTGAATCAATCTTTGGAATTGCTGCATAGAACAGAGCGAATGATGTAGATTATTCAGCGTTAAAAATTCTTGCGACAGAACCCAAAGACTTGACCTTTGACAAAACCTTGTCTGCTGATACGCCTGAACCGAAATGGGCGGGTCAGATTGAACAGTGTGTTTTTGGAACCGGAAACGGGTGGTTTGATGAAATTGTCTTCTTCCATCGGGCATCGGGTACCGTCATTTTCACCGATCTGATCATGGACTTTGACCCGGCCACTTTTTCATCGATCGCCCAGGTCACAACTCGGTGGAATCAGATGTATCGCCATACTCCACTTGGGATTCAACTCGCCCATACTCTAAACCGTTCGACTTTACGGAATGCCCTCCAGACGATTCGAGCATGGCAGCCTGAACGGGCGATCGTAGCTCGTAGTCCCTGGTTATGCATGGAGGGTAAACAACAGGTCGCAGACTTTTTGGATTCTGCTTTTGATTGGCTCGCCCCACAACCCGCCATTGTTGAATCTGTAATGACGATAGTCCGTCTTCTAATTCTCTTTCTAATTGTCTTGCCAATTCACGTACTGATTGTGTTAATTGCCGACATCATCACTCCAAAACTAATAAACTGGAGTGGAAGTAAATAAATTTTAGAGTTCATCTTTAACTACAAATTACGGTTAAAGATTGGCGGTAGGTTAACAATCAAGCAAAATCATGACACTACAGATTGCTTGCGATATTGATTTGGTGGCTGTCCCATCTGACGCTTAAACGCTTTGCTAAACGCTGTTTCAGACTCATACCCTACTCGTTCAGCAACCTCTCCTACCGTCAAATTGCTCGATCGCAACAACTCAACTGCCCGAATCATTCGCCAACGGGTAATGTATTGCAGCGGTGCTTCTCCCATTAACCACTTGAATCTCGCTGCAAATCCAGAACGTGACATATTCACCCGTTTCGCCAAATTTTCTACGGTCCAGTTTGTTTCAGGTTGATGGTGAATCAGAGCCAGAGCAATACTGATTTGTGGATCAACCAATCCACGCAACCAATTGCTATCATCCGGCTTCAGGCTACTGAGATAGGCTCTTACTGCCTGAATGAACACAATATTTGACAAGTAGGTAATCATCATTTCTGCACCCGGACGGTTCGATGCTGTTTCGCAGGCAATAAATTGCAGTGTGGAATCCAACCACTCTACCGCTCGTCCTTCTTCTCCTTTAATCAACAGCAACGGTGGCAGGGCAGAGAGTAAAGGATTGATCTCACGGTTTTCAAAACTGGCTTTACCACACAAAACAGTTGTTCCTGTTCCGCCACCACCATAGCTTAGTGTTAGTTGTCCTTGACAGGGGCGATGAGACAGCAATTCTCCCAGGGTTACGACCGGACTATCGGGGTGATCGCGCAAGACATGAGCAACGCCTGTTGGCAGCACCACCAAATCACCCCCCACCAACGGAATTTGTTCATCTACCCCTTCTACCTCCAGCCAGCAGTGACCGCGCATCACTACATGAAATGAGGCATCTGCCATCGCCTCAATCTGCACACCCCAAGGGGCTGAGAACTCGGAGCGACAATGGACGGTGCTGTCTAATTTGACAGATTTAAGAATTTCAGTCAGAGCATCCATCTGATTAGCAAGAATTGGACGATTGAATAGGAATAATAGCTTTTCTGCCATTCTATATCCAATTACTCAGGTTTATAACTGGAGGAAAGTTGAGTTTTTGGAGTCATACCAATGTCGATCGCAATTGCAGGAGCTACCGGAAATACAGGTGGACGGATTGCCCAACAATTGATTGAAGCTGGAGCAGATGTCACTGTTTTAGTAAGAAATTCCGAAAAGCTGAGTTCATTGGTTCGTCAAAATGCGACCGTCCATCAAGGTTCGTTGGAGGATATTCAGTTTGTGATTGAGGCAACCCAAGCTGCAGAAGCTCTGTATTGGGTTGTGCCGTACAACTTTGGTGCTTCCAATTTTCGGGCATATCAGCATCATGTGGGCAACGTTGCGGCGTCTGCTGTTAAAGCGAATCAAATCCCCTATGTAGTCAATCTTTCCAGTAACGGAGCTCATTTACCGCAGGGGATGGGTCCTATTTCTGGGTTGTATGAGGTTGAGCAGCAGTTGAATGCGGTTGCACAAAACATCGTCCACTTGAGACCGGGTTTTTTCATGGAAAACTATCTGATGCAGCTTGACCCAATTCGCAGTGCAAACAGTGTATTTTTACCCATTGCAAGCGATCGCCGTCTCGCCATAATTGCCACCCAGGATATTGCAGCCGTCGCAGCAGAGTTATTGTTGCAACGAAATTGGAGCGGACATTCTGTATTGGGATTGCATGGTCCTACTGATTTAAGCTTTGACGAAGCAGCAGCGATTTTGAGTCAAGAGTTAGGGCGATCGATTGTCCATGTGTCGATTACATCTGAGCAGTTTCGAGCAGAGTTATTGAGGATAGGCGCTAGTGAGAGTGTCGCGGCAGACTATGTAGAGATGTGGCAGAGTTTGAGCCATCCGGAGTATTCTCCCGCAGAACCGCGCACATCACAGACAACGACACCCACAACATTTTCTCAATTTGTGCGGGAACAATTATTACCCCATTTGAGCCAACTCATCCCTGCCTAGGCTAATTGAAGTTGAGGTAGGAGCGATCGCTTTACTGCCAACGCCAACCCAATGCCAGCGCGATCGCTCCCATTGCAACCATCAGCCCACCTGCCAATC
Organism: Leptolyngbya sp. ST-U4; assembly: GCF_039962215.1. Classification (NCBI taxonomy): domain Bacteria; kingdom Bacillati; phylum Cyanobacteriota; class Cyanophyceae; order Leptolyngbyales; family Leptolyngbyaceae; genus Leptolyngbya; species Leptolyngbya sp. ST-U4. Next base: position 2,042 of record NZ_JAMPKZ010000079.1, on the reverse strand, counting down.
GATAGGTCACATCTAAACCAACAACACTACTCAACGGTTGGCTGAGAATGGGTGAAACAAACTGACCCAGAAAAAAAGCGGTCGTTAATCCACCTAACACCACTCCCTTCTTGATGGGTTCGGTGAATACTCGCATTGTCCACCGCAGTTCTGCCCTGTCCCAGCGAACACCTAAGAAAAAGTAGGCTGCTCCATGTGGGTACTCCTACAGTACCCGCGCACAAGGATGCAAAACATGAGCCGATCGCCCTAACTTAAAGCGGTCGGCTGAGGCTACTGCTGCATTTATGCCTAAGAGGGTTCTTATTCTGAAACTTTGTCCTTGAACAGTTTGCCAGCCGAGAATGCCGGAACCTTGCTGGCGGGAATCGTCATCACTTCCCCAGTCTTGGGATTGCGTCCTTCTCGTTCCTGCTGCTGGCGTGGCTCAAATGTACCAAAGCCCACCAGCGTTACTTTTTCACCGGAAGAAACCGCTTCCATAATAGATTCGATCGCAGCCGTCGGAATGGCATCGGCTTCCTTCTTACTAACGTCTGCTTTTTCAGCGATCTTATCTACCAGTTCACCTTTGTTCATCGATATTTCAGCAATTCATTACCCAGAGTATAGTAAAGCGATCGAGTCTGAAACGTGCATCTTACTGTTAGGCTCCGATCGCTCCAGCTTCGCCCGCACCGGAGCCGGAACCACGCACAACCCACGATTGAGGTCAAATTCTTACCCTTCCGACGACATATACCAAAGCCGGAGCAGCCGCAAGCGCTGGCAATTGATCAAAGGCAAAGTATCTACTAGAATCACGTATCGCTATCTAAACCCAATATCCAATCATTTCCTCGTCCACGACTTGGGGGAGTAAATTCTTGTGAGTTTGCAATTTGCAGTTGACCAATCGCCCTCCTTGTTCCCTGTCTAGGGTCATACCAATAGGCACTAACGGTGTTCCCTCTTATCTTCTCCAGGTTTACAGTAATTGGCATTCCAGTTGGTGTATAGATAAATGCAAAGCTGCCATCCTCTGCTCTAGCGGCTTGAATGCGATTGCCCCCCTCCCCTGCATCGCTCATCAATAAGGATTGATCAGGTACCAGTTTAGTAAATGGTCTAGACTCAAATAGCTGCCGCAAATAGCCCATCTGAGTTGCACCCGGATGTTGAAGTGCTCCTCGCCAGGGAGTTCTTGCAGAAGATATCGGTCCACGACCAGGTTGCCACATTTGCCAAATGTTGTGGTTGCCATAGGTGTGACCACACGCCCCTGCCAACATTGACCAATACGCGGCTTTTCTAACATCAAACTCATCAAACCAACCATTTTCCGGCTTCCAGGCGATCGGATGGTCTTCATAACAGGGTTCTCCATCCAGGGTGGGCTTGATAGGAGTTAGCGCATAGTTGGCAGTCGTCGTTTCGTAGTTGGCAATATTGGGTTCACTGTGACCAGACTGGAACATATTAAAGTCTAACCAATCCTCGTTGTGGAACCATGTTGCTGAGTTATTGCCACCTTGAGGATGAAAGGTGATTAGATGGTTGCCCCGATCTCCTCGTTTTAAGCCCCTTGCCATTGATCGAATAATATTAAGATGAGTTTCATTTTCAGGACTGCGATCGCCCCCCAAAATCCAAATGATTGGTTTGTTTTTATAGCGGTTGCCTAAATATTCACCGAAGATGGCAGCATTCTCAGGAGTAAAAATTTCTGGTCCAACTCCCCACTTTTTATTCCACTTGTCGCCCCAAGTCGGCAGCATACCGATAAATAAGCCGCGTTTTTCTGCTTCGTCAACAACAAAATCAACATGACGAAAATAGGCTTCATTGGGTCGAGTTGGATCGTTCTGACTCAGGGGCACATCACCATAGGGATTGGGTTGTCCCAATCCGTCTAATTCTGCCAGCACCACTGCCTGAATGACAGTAAACCCTTTACTGGCACGATCCTGCAAATAAAGAACCGCTTCCTCTCGATTAAGGCGATGAAACAATTCCCAAGCCGTATCCCCCAGATAGAAGAACGGTTGCCCATCTACGTTCAA
>NZ_JAMPKZ010000078.1:0-5141 GCF_039962215.1 Leptolyngbya sp. ST-U4 | reverse complement strand
CTCATTTGCATAAACTCCAGAAGCTCCCACAGCGAGTCATGCGATATTTCAAGCATCGGTTTATTGCTTATGCTGCATAACTTCATGCCTCTTCTATGATTGCCGGGTTAATAATGCACCTCAAGCCGCAAAAACGCCGCTTTTTTCTACTGGGTTTGCGGGCGATGAGACTGATCCAGTCTGCTCTCTAGCTCTTCTGTCACCCCATGAGTTGTCTATGTCCATTCTGCAACAGCTCCCTGGAACCGTCCCACCATCCAAAATCCGCCCAGTTATCGCTTTGTCGGCAGCGTACTGCTAGAATTTGCTCGCTATTGCAGTCATGAACTGGGATATGGAGGGTTGGTAGGACTTTATTCCTTGCCAGGCGCAGAACCATTCTACCGTCGCTTAAACATGAACGAGTGTGGACCGGATGCTCACAAAGAGGACTTAATTTACTTTGAGTGGTACACGCCTCAGTCTGCTGGGTTCGACTGGGAAGATGAGATAGACTGGGGAGTATCAGGTTCGGATACCGAGGAGAGCCAATGATCTTCAAGATCAGTGACGATCGCTTTGATGAACTGTTGAAAATCGAAGAAGAAGTCAACTGCGATATTGGTGCAGGCTATGCTGGAGCCTATCTGCCAGAGTTCCTTGCTGACCCGATTCATTTCCAGCAAATACGCCGACTGCAAGCGATCGTGCTGGAAGCGTTTCAGTCCCTCCTGAATGAACTGAATCTGGGCATTGGCAAAGATGCAGCCTTCACCTGTGGGCGGAAGCTAGTGCTAGAACGTCTGATACAACCTCCAGTTACTATTCAGCAGCAGCTTTGGGACGCGCTACAAGAAGATGGCCTGATTCAGAGCGCTCTTCAGCCCCAACCTGATTACGCTAAGGTCAAAGCTATCTTGCGAACCACCCTGACCCAAGCTGACTGGTCAGCAATCGCTACAGCCGCGTCAGAATCGATTCGGATTCAGATGCTTGAATATTGGAATCAGACAGCACAGGCTTCTTGATAAAGCTGCGAGAAACAACCCTGCAAGGCGATCGCAGTACACCACCGTTGCATTTCAGAGATTTCAGCTAATGCAAAACCTGGCATTAGAAATAGGCGTTCAGTCAAACTATTGCCGCTGAAACAGGGCAGCAGGCACTTCTTTCTGATCACTCTCAAACTGAGTCGAATAGCCCAATTGTCTTGCCAACTGTCCCAAGCCTGTTTCTGGTGAGACAACATTCACATCCCACTGGTTATGGATGCAGCCGAGCCGTACTAACAGACCGAGGGCTTGACTTCACAATCATGGGTGGTTTGATTCCTACTTTGACAAGTCGCTATGCAATTTTAGGGTTCACCCCTGTCAGGATTTATACAGCATTCCTGGTGTCGATGGTGCGGTGGAACCACGCTGACCCCATTCGAACTCAGGTGTGAAACGTCGAAACGGCGACGATAGTTGAAGGGTAGCCTCCTGCAACAATAGCTCGATGCTAGGGTAATATTGACGCGAAAGCCTCTCTTGTGAACGTAAGGGAGGTTTTTGCTTTAGCTTGCTGAGGGTGGAAATGCTATGTGCGATCGATGCAACGGGGCAGGTAAAATCCACACCTGCTGATTACGGCTCAGCGGATGCTCTGCTCAGAAACAATTTGTTAGATTAAAAATAATCCAAATGGCGTTTATTGGCTGGTTGAAGCCAAGCAGTCTTTTCAAAATTCAATCCTTTGATCCTTACGGCTTCCCGTTTTACAGTTGCTGCTTCAGCCCGGTGACTGGCTTGCCTGCTACGGCGCTTGCGTAGCGGGCAGGCCAGTCGCGTTCATATTTCTATTACTCTCTTTTTTCCTGGCGTTCTTCTACCATTCTTTTTGATGCAGAATCACAACGATCTCCAGCAGCTCCTCGATATCCTACCTCCAGAGATCCGGCAACCCTTAGAGCACCATCCCGATCGCGACAGTTTGGTGGAGGTTGTGCTGGACTTTGGGAGACCGCCTGAAGCTCGGTTTCCTCATGGCTCCCAGTATCTGTCTCAGCAAACCGTGACCCGACAGCAGTTGCAGCACTGTGTCGATCGTCTTGGTGCCTTTGGCGGCGACAACCGTGCAGGCATTGAGCAAACGCTGCACCGTATTAGTGCCATCCGCAATCGCCAGGGAGAAGTCATTGGTCTCACCCTTCGAGTCGGTCGTGCGATTTATGGGACGATCGCTCTCATCCGCGATCTGGTGGAAACGGGGCAGTCCATCCTGATGCTGGGTCGTCCGGGGGTGGGCAAGACGACGGCACTACGAGAAATTGCTCGTGTTCTGGCAGATGACCTGAATAAGCGGGTAGTGATTATTGACTCCTCGAACGAGATTGCAGGCGATGGCGATATTCCCCATCCGGCGATCGGTCGTTCCAGAAGAATGCAGGTGGCGCATCCTGAGCTTCAGCATCAGGTCATGATCGAAGCGGTCGAAAACCACATGCCCGAAGTCATTGTCATTGACGAGATCGGGACGGAACTGGAGGCGCTGGCTGCAAGGACGATCGCGGAACGAGGGGTGCAGCTCGTGGGTACGGCTCACGGCAATGCGATCGAGAATTTGATCAAGAACCCCACACTCTCTGACCTGGTGGGCGGGATTGAATCCGTGACGTTGGGGGATGAAGAAGCGCGGCGACGCGGCTCTCAAAAGAGTGTGCTGGAGCGCAAAGCCCCTCCCACTTTCGAGATTGCCGTGGAGATGGTGGAGCGACAGCAATGGATCGTGCATGAGAACGTGGCGGAAGCCGTGGATGCGCTGCTCCGAGGACGACAGCCTCAGCCTCAACAGCGATCGATCAATGAGCAGGGACAGCTTGTCATTACAAAGACAACCGCAGCAGGAACGCCGCTGGTTAAACCCCATCGCTCTGCCCAGGTTCTCCCGTTTTCAGCAGCATCAGCTAAACGGCAGTGGCCTGATCGATCACTCGAAGTGAGAACTGCTCCAGAGAGAAACCGATTCCATTCTCTCCCTAAGGTGGACCAGGACTTTGCCCAGGCTCAGGACAGTCCTCAGATGCGCGTGTACCCCTATGCTATCAGTGCTTATCAGCTACAACAGATCATTGATGCCCTGAACCTGCCGATGGTTCTCACGAAGTATGTGAGTGATGCGGATGCGATCGTTGCTCTGCGCTCCCATGCCCGGAAGCACGACAATTTGCAGCGGCTTGCAAAGAACCAGCAGATTCCTCTCCATGTCGTCAAAGCCAATACGCCTGCCCACATGACCCGCACGCTGCGGCAGCTATTGGGAATGGATTCGCGAGACGACAGGCAGGACTGGGAGATGAATTTTGAGGAAGCCCGTGATCGGAATGAGGAGTTGGCGGCACTGGAGGAAGCCCGGTTAGCGGTGGAGCAAGTCGTGATTCCGCAGCAGCAGCCGGTGGAACTCCTACCCCGCTCTAGCTGGCTACGAAAGTTGCAGCATGAGCTGGTAGAACGATATCGCCTCAATTCTCATTCTGTAGGCGATGAACCCGATCGCAGACTCAGAATCTACCCAGCGTAGGAATTCATTCTCCTCAAATCAGCGCAGCTGGAACCACCCCGGCTGCGTTTTGCTGTTGCCATTCGCTTGACAAAGACGAGTGAGAGGGCGTCTCAAAATCCCTCCTTTGTTTTGCTAGTGGCATAGAGATACCCTATGACCTTGGAAAACAAAGCTGGAAGGCGCTTCCGCTCAATTTTATATGTCTCATAATGACTCAGCTTGACGAGTTTTGAGACAAGATTCCTATACGAATATGCTCAAATTTTTTGCCGACAGAACGGCTGTTGAGCGAACGCTGCTCCTTCACGAACCAGAAGTCATGAATCAAGCGGACTTTTCACGCCTCGTCCGCCTCGATTTAGCACGTGCGTGTAAATCATCGTTGTCTTGACATCCTTGTGCCCCAAAAGCTCTTGAACGGTCCGAATGTCATACCCGTCCTGCAACAGATGGGTCGCGAAACTATGGCGAAACGTGTGACACCCCACTCGCTTCTGGATTCCTGCCGCTCTTGTGGCTTGCTTCACTGCCTTCTGCACACTGCTCTCATGTAGGTGGTGCCGACAACGCAGCCCACTGCGAGGGTCAAGTGGGATCCCCACTGAGGGAAAGATAAATTGCCACACCCACTCCCGCCCGGCATTAGGATATTTTCGCTCCAAGGCGTAAGGCAAAAGCACCAGACCATACCCCCGCTCCAGGTCCTGCTGATGTAATCGTTTGATCCGTCGCAGCTGTCCTTGCAGGGGCTCGACCGTGCAACCTGGCAGCATCGTGACTCGGCTCTCATTGCCCTTAGCATCTCGGACCACAATTTGAGCTTGAGCGAAATCCAAGTCCTTGACTCGCAACTGTAAAGCCTCACTCAGGCGCAGTCCGCTGCCATAGAGCAATTGCGCGACCAGTTGCGGTACACCACTCATCCGGTCGAGGATGGCGTGGGTCTCTGCTTTGGTTAACACCGTGGGCAAATACCGAGATGCCACTGGGCTTCAATCAGATTTATCTCCGAACTGTACTGAGGTAGGAAAAAGAGGTATAAGCCTTGCGATTGCCATTGTTGCCAGTGTCCACGAGCGAAATGACTGGTATGAGCCGGACCATTGTCTTGAACAATGACGGTGATTCTTCCAGTTTGCTTTAGCGTTTGCTCACTTTTGTCGGCAATGGTATTCATGACTCTGACATAACGCTCCTTGTTGAAACTGCCCTGCACCAAGGCATACTCAAATGACTTGTCCGGTTGCCATACCCCTAAAATACTGATGCGATCCCCGTAAAACTTAACTTGGTCGAGGCATTTCTGTTGATTAATGCGACTGTAGCTGTAACTGACAGGGCTTTCCAAACAACAGCCTGATTCATCCAGGTACTTCAGTTCCAGGTGTCCGTCCACACAAGCCTGCTGCAGTAAGGCTAAGTCGGCCTGCTTAATCGCTTTGGTCTCTAGGTTCTGCCGTCCTCGTTGGGCGTGTCGGGTTCGCTTCCACACGAAGCCCTTTTTTTCTAGGGCAGCAAAGTTGGCTAGCAAGACGCGGTAAGCTTTGAGGAGAGTCTTTTGTCTCCAATCACCGTCGTTCATCATGGCTAGACGCTCCTGCCAACCTGCCGCAACCACA
>NZ_JAMPKZ010000077.1:0-5497 GCF_039962215.1 Leptolyngbya sp. ST-U4 | reverse complement strand
CGAGGTGTAACTGGGTGGGGTCAGGTAAAAGCGGTTGAATGAAGATTAATTTCTCCTGATTCAGAGAATATATCTCTATCTTGCCAAAACTTCACCAAAAGATGGGATGAGCCAGAATTGCGTGTCAATTCGTAGGGTATGCGAAGAAATACATGTCAATTCGTGAGAGATAGCGAAGGAATACGTGTCAATTCTGAAGACCTATTTATTCCTACCTTTTCCAAAATTTTAGCTTACTCCTGAGATAGGTCTTGCCTTATAGCAAGCAAAAAGGTTTGCCCGTCTTTCATAATACTTGTAGGGGAAGGGAAAGAGGCAGGGGTCTGCAAATATTTAAGCGGTGTGAAGCGATCGCTGCAAGGAACATAAAATCATTTACACTCCCAAATTCCTTGCAAACTCTTCTATTAAGCAGAACTTAACTGCTGCGGAACAAGCGGAATTGTTAAAGAATGCAGAAGAATCTCAACTCAACTATGTCTCAAGAGATGAGTGCGCTCCGGTCAGCCAATCCTCCGCAATGAGCGGTTCTACCTCAACATCTGTCTCCTCCCAATCACTCAACCACCGCATCGCTCTTTGATGATGTAGATCCGCTAACTGGGCGATCGCCCATCCACCTAACCTAAGTTAGTCAATTTTCGACATCTGTCGCAGAACGGGTTCCACATTTTGCCACAGTTGATTCAAGTTAGCCTGTTCTCGCTCAACTAATGCTTGCTCAAACAACTCTCGGATCGCTATTTCTGCCTGAGCAAACATAGGGAAATTCCTTACTTTGCCTTTAAAGAACAGGGTGCGATCGGGCACTCACAAGGTTCTAAACGAATCGGTGGCTCAAACTCCGTGATGCCGTATCGCTCCTTCAACGTTACCAAAACCTTTATGTAGGTAGGACTTTACCTGCCCATTGGTCATACCCATGCAGGGGATCGGCTCGGTTTCTGCCAGTTTGTCTGGACCTCTCCACACCGTTACGGCTACTGCATGAAGGTGAGCGTCCTTCCTTGCTTCTCGATAGAGGTAAAGCAGTCCGATCGCTGGAAACTCAACTGGGACAGCAAGTTTCTCCATCTCCGAGGCCGTTGATTCCTGGTGCTGAGAGGGCGCTCGCTTTCCTCGTCGTTTGGCATTACTTTCAATTCGATGACGGTAGTGAAGTACGAAGATGTTGTTCTATAGATTCTTTGTAGAGAAGAGTTGTTGTTGTATAGATAATCAGCCAGGTTTGCACCCAAAGCGCCTGCACCACAAATGGTCACAGAAAAATCCTTCAGCTTTGCCATGACGGTATCCGTTCGGTAAAGCTATTCGTGAAAAAAGATGCTCATTGTTTCACCACTCCCGGTGTTCCATCACACCCACTAGCGATTGCAGATCAAAGTCGCGATCGCGTCCACTGAGGCAAATGCCAGAACTCACAACGGTCAGATCCTCTTTGGCGATCGCACTGGTATGACGCACGCCATCTAATGTTGCCCAATCCACCGTCCAGTAATCCCCTCGATCCTGAAACTGGTGCAGTTCACCCCCACCCAGCTTGAGAGCTTGCTGCAACCGCTTTTCATCTCGTTGAGGTTGAGCAAATCCTTCTATTTGCTGAGTTGCTAATTCGTAAAGGGTTCGCATTTCTGGAGTCATCCCCTTGAACTGCAATTCCTCCATAGGAGCCAACTGCTTGAGATTGGATTGGAGGGTTTCGGCGATTGTAGGATCAGCACGGCGATCGACTTCTTCAAACCAGCAGGAATTGCCATTCCAACGAGCAAGAATTTGCTCAAAGGCAACGCCTTCTGTCACTAAATGCACAGCAACAGGTTTGACCGTCTTAAACCGCTGCCGCATATCGGCTTCACTGACAGGATATGCCAGCCAGGATTGATGTTGTAAGCGATATGCTAGCCGCAGTCGAATGGTCGGAAACTGCTGCAAGTAAGCAGCGACCTGAGGTAAATCTGCCCCTTCCATCAGCGTTGCAGTTTGTTGACCTGTGGGTTGAAAAATACCCCATCCTTCAAACTGACGAGGTTTGGGAGTGAAGGTATAGACCATTCCTGCTGCCCGTGTCCGAACTCGTCCACCTTTGACACAGGATGCAAGGAATTGAGTTGATTGCAATTGTGCCTCAGCACTGGCAATCTGGTTGAGTAGCTTGCGGATGTCAGTCATCGTTAATTAAGCGGTTGAAGGCTGTTGTAGTTGTTGCCTGCCTAAAATGAACGGCAGCAATTTAGCAATATTTCTGGCATCATCAATGCCTCGGTGATGAGTTCCTTCTAGCGCAACCCCTGCCAGTTGCAAGGCTTCTGCCATGCCATATCGCTTGGGTAAACCCTGAGTGCTACTGAATAGCTGTTTGAGGTTGACGTGCGGATAGGCAATGGGAAAAGGAACGTTATGATACTTACTGTCTTGTTTGAACTGGTTGCGATCGTAATCACCCCAGGAACCAAATACCTCATTGGGATAGTTTGATAGCCAATGTTGTAAGAGAGCGATCGCTTCCACATAACCTGGAGCCTGATCGACTTGCTCCTGAGTAATTGAGGTTAATGATTTACAAAACTCTGTGAGGACAGGATAGCGAGTAGGTCTGATAAACGTTTGGAACTCTTCAATTACGTTCAAGTTCTGTGCTTCAACCATTACGGCTCCAATTTCGATAATTTCCATCTGATGCCGCTTGATCGTGTCTTGGTTACAACAAGTCGCCTCTAAATCAAGGACTAAATAGTAATCGTATTGAGTTAAGTCCATCATCTATTCCTCCCTTTCCCTCACTTTTATCTATCAGTTCTCGTTGCGTAAAACCTCACGCACTTCCATCAAAATTTGCCCTAATTTATTTTTGCCGCTGCCATCTTTGCCGCAACCCCAGTAGTAATCAATCGGAGAGTTCTCCACGAGCACTTCATCGCCAGTTGCCAGGAGTATCTCTTGGATATCTGCATGGATTCTAAACTTTTGCAGAACGGCTTTTCGCATCACATCATCCTTCACATGATTCCAATCCGTGCGGAGGGGAAGGGAGCGATCGCGCCCCATATTGGCTGCATCTTTAGGCGTTTTAGTTTGTCGTACCTTCTCTAGATAAGGAGTATCAATAAACTTCTGTGCCTGAAAATAATGCTCACTCGTCGCCCAATACAATTCATCCAGCATGAAACCATGTGCTGAGAAGTTAGAGAAGCAACCGTAGGGCTTTTCTCGTTCAACGTAAAAGTAAATGGTCATGGTTGCTCCTCGAAAATGAATGAATAGTCGTGCCAGTCACAGACGGGGTGATACCCAATTTGTTTGTAAATATGATTGGATGTAGGATTCGCTAAATCTGTAAACAGAAAGCAGCGATCGCATCCCTGGTCTAATAATTTCTGACTCAACGCAGCAACACAGGCGGTTGCATATCCTTTGCGGCGATACTCCAGCGGTGTATAAACAGGACCAATGCGAGCCGCTGTCGGTAAAGATTGGCTGCCACTTGCCCAAGAAACGGGAGTACCGTCGTCCCAAAGATGCACACTCTGGCGTTTCAACCCAGCCTCTACCATCCTTTCAGGCGTTTCACTCACCACTTCACCGATCTCAGCAACAAAGGCTTGAAACCAGTCCAGCAGCAATGGGCGATCGTCCTCAGTGGCAAGCCTGAGATGCCCCTTTGCCGTTGCTACAGGTTGAACCTGGGTTAGCTGATGGATTCGCATTTCCATCACCCTTTGATAGGGTTGTCCGGTGAGAGCCTGCCAGGATTGCAAAAACCTTGCTACCTCTGTCACTAACCCACCGGCACCCGGAATGGGCTTGCCCTGCTCCTGGACATTATGGGCAACTAACTGGAGCGCATCTAAGTCCATTACTTTAGACAGCACCAGCTTGTAGGGAGGGGTGCGAATTGCGACAGCCAAAATTCCATTATCGGCTTCCACGATCGCCAGGTAAGGCGGTTCAGGATATCGCTCTGGGTAATGCCGTAGCGTATATAGGATACCGAGTAACAGATTGTGCTCTGCCTCATACTGGAGTAAATAATCCTGAGCGCGATCGCAGAATTCTTGAAGGCTATCAAATCGACGTAATTGCATTGTTCATCTCCTTAGCACTCAGGACTCAGGATCTTTAAGTACTGGGGTGGAACCTGATCGACCAGCCAAACACCATTGTCTGAGCAGTAAAAAGTAAACCCGGCTTGCTGCATTGCAGTCGCAGCGATCGCAAAAATCACCGGACGACCATGCCGCATTCCAACTTTTCGTGCCGTTTCCACATCTTTCGACAAATGCACATGATGCCGTGACATCTTGAGCAGTCCTGATTGAAGAATGGCTGGCACCGATTGTTCCCCTGTTCCGTGATACAGCACATCCGGCGGAATTTGCGGTTGGAGTTCTAGATCAACCTCAACACTATGTCCTTGATTGGCTCGAATCCGAGTTTTGGTTTCATCAAATGAGAATCGCTGTTTGTCGCTGGTGGCAACCACTTCCTCTAATTCAGCGCGAGTGATGGGAAACTGATGGGCAGCACAAGCAGATAACAGATCATCGACGTTCACCCAGCCCCCGATCGCCAGAGTCAGTCCCAATCGTTCTGGTGCGTGTCGCAGATGTTTGCTGAGGTATTTGCTAATTTTGATCTGCCGTGTCTTGTCCATAACGTTCCTCCGCTTCAATCAATCTCCTGCGTGCAAGTTTTGAGAGCATTGCGCTTTCTCAGTTACTTGGGGCGCTCCAAGTCGTGGGTTATTACACACTCTTTCAAGGATGGCTACTTTTAAGCCCACCTCCCTATTCGCACTCCCCGTTCACAAGCACCCACTGCTTGTAGTGGTACGTTTCCTCTCGTACTCGTATGTAGGCTCTACAGGTTAGGGCATACAGGAGATCATTGAATGCTATCGCTTACCAAAAGAATTCCTGAATGGCGATCGCTACCACTTCATACACTTTTTTCATGTCGCTCATCACCATCACCTCCTGTGGTTGAGCGATCGCAAGAAATTCATAATACAATTTATACTACAAATACTACACGCAAGATCAGGAGATTCCTGAAGAACTAGGCTTTTCTATCGCCACAAGCGTTAGGATGGTCGTGTTTCAGCCTACAGAGAAACTATGAGGTATCAAGACATCATCACAATCGAGCCTGGAAAGCGGGGCGGAGAACCTTGTATTCGTGGAATGCGAATCACGGTTTATGATGTGCTGTTCTATCTGGCTTCAGGTATGACGGATGAGGAAATTTTGGATGACTTCCCTTATTTAACTCAAGAAGATATTCTTGCTTGTTTGAGTTATGCGGCTGACCGAGAACGACAAACGCTGATGATTCAAGCATGAAACTGCTATTGGTTATAACTGTTCACTCGGTCTGACTGTATCTGATATAGCTTTACGGATACACGTTCGAACAATGGTTGAAGGCAGCATCGACACAATCGCGAAAGCTATCAAATTCATCCCAGCGTTGACGCATCCAATTCTTGAGCACGAACCAC
>NZ_JAMPKZ010000076.1:0-7460 GCF_039962215.1 Leptolyngbya sp. ST-U4 | reverse complement strand
GCACCGATCAAGCCCTCGACCAAGCGATGACGGAAGCAGTTCAGTTCATTACTGAAGATGACGCCATTGGTTGGTTCAATCACTGTGGTCTATTCACATGAAATTTGCTGTAATGAGACTGAGATGCTTTTTCCTCAGATTGAGCGAGTCCAGCCGGGCGAACTTCTTACCCTCAGATTGAAGGGAAATCTGTCGCTAGCAACCGCCATTCAAGCTCTGAGCACAGCATGAGCCAAAGCACAACGCAGTGAAGCAACCGGGGCTGGCAACCCGCTGTAAGCTAGATGTCGCTGTGCTCCGCTCCCACATGAGTAGACCCTCTCCTGTTTTGTAAGGTTCAAGCTTCAACCTTACAAAGATTGTTAAGGGAGGTTGAAGGACTGTACACTCTCAGCCTCTCATAGTGTGCCGAACCAGACCCGCAGCTATCTGCGATCGCATAGACATGCTGTTGTGTGGCTCTTAGAAATCATTGTTCTCTTGAGAGAAGTGTTCACATAGATTTCTGAACACTTTTTCGTGTTTTTCAATTTGGTATGGATTTCATACTGATTCACGATCTTGTATGGAATCCATAGTTATCTATTGTTTGCTTTTAATTTAGTGTTCTATGTTTAATTCACAAGAAGTTCACCTGAATCTGACCAGAATCGTTTGACTTTCCGTTGAGATTCCGTTGAGGTCTGTATGCAAGCAGTAAAAGCAACCGTAGTTGTGAACTCAGACGGTTATACGCGAGATGAGCTTCGTCTCGCACTCTATGAACACACAAGCTACCGGTTGGAAGCGAAGCAGTTCTACCCCTGGCTACCTTACTGTCTGAGCCGTCGAAAAGCTCTTTACTCCGAGCGCGACCTGGCAAAGTTTGTTTTCGTGGCTCAGTTTATAAAGCGGGTACGGAGTCTAGAACTCGCTCGTGATGCCCTGATTGAAGACATCCAACAAAATCCACACAAGTACCCGGAGGAAATGCTGAATGTTAACTGAAGAAGAACAGCAAATTGCAAATGGGAATGGCAAATCATCCAATAAGCGATTGTCCAATAAATCGTCTAGCCCTGTTCCACCTGTTGATCCTGAAACGGCAGACGATGAATTGCTGGCATTGACCGCTGCCTCTGATGCAATTACAGGAACTCTGGCTCAGGCGGTTGAAGATTTGGCTCAATTGACCAGTGGAATTTATGACCAGCGCGATCGCATCACCGACGCTGGAGCGAAGGCGATCGCAACCGCTCTGAATCGCAATTCTATCCAGTGTGAAACGCTGATCAAGGCGTTCTCACGGGTACAAGGAGAAGCTCCTCGCCCTTTTGCTGTCGCGGTAGTCGATCTCTCTCCATTGCAGGTATCTTCGCCCTCACTACCGCAATCCTATGGCTCTCTGCTATCGCTACTTTCCTCTGGATCTACCGGGAGCAAACTGCCTGTGCTCGAGAACGCAACCACCTCGAATGGGAAATCCATTACGGAAACGACGAAGGCATTAGAAGTACAGCCGAGCGGTACTTAGAGTGCAGCCAGTAATCATGCTAAAGCCCTTCATTCTGGCAAACTATTGGAGATTTTCATGAATTCAACCGCATCCACGATTAACCTTCAGCAATACCTTGACCCAGAGTACGGATTGCTGATTCCGAGAATTAACGTTTTGATTTTGCTCGGGCTGAACGAACATGGACTGAGAAAATTTCATCCTCTCCTGACTTACGGGACAGATTTCATCAAAGTGCCTGGACAGGGCGCGATCGAACGCATCTTTTATAGCACGGCGGGGCTGCTCAAGCTGTGTGATGCGGTTGCGACTCCGCAGGTGCAGCAACTCAAAGGTGAACTTTCACAGTATTTGCCCAATCAATTTGCCGTCGCACCCCCTCAGTCGCCGCAAACTGAATCGCGGTTGCCGCAGAACTCTGCCCTGATTCATTCTCCGGCTCAATCGTTCACGATGTCGTCGCAGGGGGACAGCTTTGACCCGTATGCACCCGCGCAGCACACCGTCGCACCGTCGCACATCGTTCCTGCACCGTCGTCGGGGAACTACCCCGCACCGCCGTACCCCGGCGTAGAACGCTCCGATGACCCCGCCGCGATGATTGCTCAACAGCTCGCCCCCCACCTGTCTACTGCTGTCGCCGCGCAGGTTGCCCAGCAAGTGATGCCGCAAGTTCATCGGGCGATCGCCCGGTTGGAGGAACGCCAGTTGCAGGAACCGAAGGAGTTGACTCAGGCGGAGTTGCTGTTTGAACAGCAGAAGATCACGCTTCAGCAGTTTCTAGAAATGCAGCAAATAATTCTGGGCGCACAAGCCGCAGGCATGGACCAAGCAGCCGCGATGATGGATTCTGCCCCCAAGCCGCAAGCTTTCTTCCTCCAGGGCGGTAGCGGGTTTGAGGATCTAATTGCCCTGATGAAGTCGGAAGGGATGCAGATGCTGATTGGCTTGGTTGCCTTTGCCTTTGCCTTAGTTGCCTTGTTTGGATTTCTCTTCAGCCGATCGTTTGACCCAGTTCCTTTGCCTGACCCCTCAACGATCGCCCCCATTGCCCCGACTCCGGTTGCTCCCGTCGCCCCCGCCCCAACTGCGCCCCCCGCGGTTGCTCCGGCAAACCCCGTTCCTGGTTACTACTACCAACCTCAGACCACTCCTCAGTAGTCCGAGGGGTAGCGATGGAACATCCACTGTCAAAAAAAGGAGACGTTAACCTATGCCAGCAGGCATTTCAGAGTCCGAATTCAAGAAGCAGTCTGAACGCATCCTGCGTCAGATTCGCTCCGTCAAGATTCAGGGCTTGCAAGCCGATCTTGAGCGCGAACAATGGACTACCAAGCGCAAGCAAAAAAGTGTTGAAGTGGCGAAGGAGCAATATCGACAGGAAGAAATCAAACTCTCAATCGAGCAAACCCGCACCGACATCTTGCGGAACAACCTGAAGCGGACGCAGGTAGAACTGTCGATCAGCGAGGTTGAAATTACGGCAGCACAGGATCGCTTGAGCTTTGAAACTCAGTCGGTAGACATCAACCGCGATCTGTTCCGGCAACGGCTGGAATCGCTGGATTTGACCCTCGGTGAAGCGACCTTCAACAACGACGATCGCCGCGCTGAGTACCGCGAGAAAGAGATTCGCGTCGGCTTGCCGCGCTCCTTCTCCTTCGCAGGGGCAGGGGTAGGGAACCCCAACCTCAACTAGCCCGTTTTCTGTCGTTTCTACCGCCCCGCCGTGGGGCGGCGTAAACCCCACAATCATGGAACAACGTATCGCGGTGGGTTTGTCCGCTCTCCTTGTCTCCGGTGTGATTGCCCAACTTTTAAAGGTGGTGTGGTTTATCCCGTTGATTCCGCAGGGTGTCACCCTGATCGCGATCGTTATTGCCCTCGTATTTGGACTGGCAGCGTGGATGAAGTGGCTCAAGATCCTGCGTCGTCGTCAGATCAAAGCCGCAAAACGCCTTCAGAAGGACGCTGAGAGCTTTTCCTACCTCATTCAGTCTGAGCTTGTGGAGCATGAGCTAGATTTGTCGCCCAACGACCGACACGACCTGCAAACGACCTTGCTGAGAGTCGATCAAATCCTGCCCTTGGTGATGGGGGCGATCGGTATCCTGTTGGGACTTTTTTAACTGCACTTCATTTCACACTCTATATGCCTCAAAACCGCAAGCACATGGTCATCTTTCGCAATCCAGACGTTGATTTTCAGACCGATGCCAACTGCACATCTGATGCGATCGCTATTGCTCTTGAACACACAGGATGCCCTATCTCTGCCCTGGTTGAAGTTCGTCAGCCTGACCCTGACGACCCGTTCAACCCAAACAGCTTTATCTCCCTAGCAGGAGCTGCGCTCGATATCTGGCTTGAATCCTGAAATGGCTTTCTTCCTGACCCCCGCATCCCGCCTGGTGCAGCCATGACTTTCTATCCCCGCATTATCCCCACCGAAAACCCTCTGCGTCCCCTCGCTGCCCGTCCTACCCGCGAGGTAAAGCCGCGACTGTGGCTGCTCGTTTTGGCAACCTGTAGCACCCTCACGTTTGGCTATCGCCCCCAAGAACCTCTGCTTGCTACGCTCATGTGGGCAATCCGGCTAGGGGGTGCTGCCTGTGCGGTTGCCGCGCTCTACCGCGATCCTGAAATTGAGATTTACGATCCGATCGCCGAGGAAAAGGCACTGCATGAATTTCAGATGGCGCGGTTGCAGGCGGCTCACCAGGCTGCCCTTCAGCAAAAGCAGTGGGAAATCCAGCAGTATTACGACGCGCTCACGACTCAGCAGATCCAGCAGACGATCGACCACTATGCTGCGCTGTTGCAGCAAAAGGAATATGAACTGCTGCAATTAAAACAGGGATTGGCGAATCAGCAGGTTGAGTTTGAGACGGAAAAGCAACGCTTGACGCAATCCTGGCAAAGTCAGTGGGACAGGCTAGAGATTCAGACGGCTGAACTGGAGGTGATGAAAAACCAGCTCAAAGCCGAGCGCGATGCCATCTACGCTTGGGCAGAAGAAAAGGCGGCTGAACTGGACGCAGCGGAGCGTGACGCACGAGAGCAATTGAGTGCCCGTGCTGCCAAGCTAGAAAAAGACCTGGATAACCAGCGCAATTTGCTGATTGAAGAGTTTGAGAAGCAGCACAACGCCCTGGTTGGGGCTTGTCAAAAGGAGATTGAGAATTATAAGCGGCTGATTGCGGATATGGAAGCGACAATCGAATCGCAAAGGCTCTATCTCTACAACCTGCAACAGCCTGAACTGATCAACGGCTCCACGACCTACGAACTGCTGGCAGACCGGGTGATTCAATTTCTCTATAACCACGGCGTTATTGTGCGTGACCCGCGCATTGTGCCGTTTACAAAGAAATTCCAGTTGAGCTT
This sequence comes from Leptolyngbya sp. ST-U4, assembly GCF_039962215.1. Taxonomy (NCBI): domain Bacteria; kingdom Bacillati; phylum Cyanobacteriota; class Cyanophyceae; order Leptolyngbyales; family Leptolyngbyaceae; genus Leptolyngbya; species Leptolyngbya sp. ST-U4. The sequence goes on along the minus strand of NZ_JAMPKZ010000076.1, from coordinate 2,578 downwards.
CAACATTCTCCCGATCGTCCCCGGCAAAAACGATAAGGGCAAGTACGCTGAGAATTTGATTGATGCCTACAAGCGGATTCACGACCGCCTCTTAGAAGGCATCATGGCAGAGGTTCCCAACTGCAAAACTAAACCAGGGCTGGAAATGAGCAATCGTCGCATTGTGCTGACGATCGACATCTCTGGCGTTGATTGGGAAGCCGAAAATCAGGTCGATCCGATCGTCGAAGCCGACCCCGATTGGCCGCTCACGATTGTCCGCATTGCCAACCACTTCAGAGTGACCGGCAACACCGATACGGATAAGTCAACGCTGGTGGATAACCTTGTGGGTGCGATGCAGCAGGTGTGGGTAGAGCTGCGCCTCAGCGTGGCAGACCCCAAGTATCCTTTTACCGAATGGTCCACGTTCACCCCCAACTACAAGGGCGTGGAGGAGTCGTTTCGGGGCGTGAGTGCATTGGAGCAAATTGTCGATTCTCGCTTCCGATTGGCTCGCAAAGCAAAAGAAGCAGGAAAACCCTTACCAGAGTTTGCGCCTGAACTGTTTGTGCTAGATGAAGCTGAGATTTTGATGGACGAAGCCCGTGCGATCGATGAAGCAAACCCGCCGGAGCGCGGCAAAATTTCGCTGCAAAAACACCTGACGCGGATGCTCAGGAAGGGACTGAAACTGGGACGAGGCTTGACCAAGCAGAGAGGTAAGGGGTTGAAAGTGGCGTATATCGCCCAATCCCCGCTCTGCTCCCGGCTGGGCATGAACCGGGATGACTTTGACCAGTCCGTCAACATCTTCATCGGGGAGAACATCCCTCGTGCTCTGGAAGAAGAGCTAAAGACAAAGATCAGCAATGCCGATAAAGCTTTTTGGAAGGAGCAATACCACCTGCGCGTCGAACGGGGAGATCAATACTTCTGCCTAGTCAAAGCCCCTGGTTTACGTCCGTTTATTGCAACCATGCCCCCGCCAGGACATTACGCCTTGGGCGCGATCGAAACCGTTGCGCTGGCGGTGCCTGCCTCTAGTCAAGAGGAAGAAGTGCTAGAACTTGAAGCCTTTGATGAGGATGAAGAGGACATAGACGAGGACATAGACGAGGACATCCCGGTGGATGACGACGGTGAGGCGATCGCGGAGGAATTAGATGAACAGCGCGATCGGCTGGAGGAACGCTTTAACCTCCCTGACCTGACCCAACTGCCAGAGCGAGGGCTAGAGCTACTGGGATACGTTTACGGAAAAGGTAATCGCTACGCCGACGCGGAGGGCTGGTTTGTCGTTGCCAAGCTCAGAGACAACTGGGGCAAGGACCGTAACATCGACACGGCTGCGCTAAAAATCCTGCTGCACCAGCTCAACGATCTGGGCATCGGGGAGTTTCGTGCCCGTCCCGATGAAAACCCCGAAGCCTTCTGGCGACCCCGAATCGATCCCCGATTTTTACCCCGAAATGAGGAGTAAATTGGCGGGAAATCGGCGGGGTTGGGGCTGAATTGGTCGGGGTAGGAGCTTTACCCTGATAATCACTCCGAAAAACCCCGATCGCCCAAATGCTTTTCCTACCTTATTTCCCGCGATTGGCTGACTTACCCCGATTACCCCGAAAGTACCCCGAAACCCCCAAATTTGCAGTTTGCATCTAACTACCCCGAAACCCCGATTTTCCTCCTATTAGGAGTCCCCCATGAAACTCAGCCGAATAATTTTTTATGCAGGGATAGCAACATTTGGTGTTACTTCTGCGTTGGCATGGCAGCAGTCCAAAGCAACTGCATTAAGACAACGACGAGTTGTCTCCAGCGCAATGATTCAGCCTGCTGCTATCGCTGCGACAGCAGCCCCTTCCCCAATTCAAGCAACAGCAGCACCATCTGCTCAGTCTGCTGCCCCTGCTCCTGCTTCTACAGCTTCTCCGGCTGTTGCCGCAGCACCCAGGCAGCCTTTGATTACGCCAGCGCCCGCCGATCAAAGCGAACAAATCGATATTTTGACCATCAAGTCCTGCAACAGAACACCGGGGAACGCAAACTTTCGATCAGCGCCCGATCCTGACCCTCGCACTGTAGTCGGCGTGGTTCGCCAGAGCGATCCGGTGCAGCTTACAGGCAGGACTGCGGGTGAACCAGACAATCTTTGGTATGAGGCGATCGCCCTCACTCCTCTTTTTGCCAGTGCCCATGATCTTGCTGCTAACACGAAAGTTGGGCAGCGAGGGCTGCGAGGTTGGCTCTCTGGATGCTTCGTCAAGGGCGAGGCGTGGTGATGGGAAAGCGTGCTGTATCCCCTCAATATGTTGCCTACATCAACAGCAAAGGCTGGAAGCAGTCGCTTCGGCGTCAGATTGCCCTCAATCTTCTGTTTGGACGTGACCCGATCATTCCCCTACTGAAAGCGCACGATGTAGAGCATCTGAGCTACAAGCGGGTAGATTTCCCAAATTGCAGAGGGCATGAAATTCCGTTTCGGCTCATCCCATCTTTTGGTGATCCAGCAGTAGGGAGTACAAGCAAAAGCCTCTCAAACTAAGGGTTAGCGGCAATGTTTGAGGTTTAGAGCGTCTGAGAGCAACAAGATGAG
>NZ_JAMPKZ010000075.1:0-7576 GCF_039962215.1 Leptolyngbya sp. ST-U4 | reverse complement strand
GTGGTTTGTCCTGAAGAACTGGATGCGACAGCGATGGGATGAGTTTGAAACCTTTCGTGATTGTGTCGACGCTGCTTTCAAAAACTGCCCTAACGTGATTGCGTAGCGCTATAGAGATATTAAATAGCCTAATCCAAGGTTGAAGGAGACAGAAAAAGATAAAGGGTTGAACCAGCAGTTGTACATTGTTGAAACGCCGTTTCCAGCCCTGCGCCTCCTGCCAATCGGGATGTTGCTGCAATCGTGTCAGGAGATCATGTTGACCTTCATCGATCATTCCAGGCGGTTGAGCACCCAATCCGTAGAACTGCAAACTCAGCATCGGATAGACACTGAAGACTATCTCCCACCATCGTTCGATCTGCTCATAGTGCGTGAGTCGGTAGTCAGCCCATCCCAACTCATTCTTACACTGCTTGAAACCATATTCTATCCACGTTCTCAACCCATAGAGATTGCCAATGAACTCCGGGTCTTGTTCAGCAGACAAGTGGCTCATCACCATCCAGGTGCTGTTGGCAGGCAATAAAGTAGGGTCACTCGTCAGCGTTCAGTATCACCACTCGAATCGCTGACCAAAGACGATTTCTTAGATATATCTGGTTTGCGTTTCACCATTAGCAAACACTCGCTCAAACGCTCGCCAAGCACTGTAGCTAATCTCGGCTTCTTTAGGCATCCACACGCCATGATTAGAGCGAATCGCCATAATCCACAGCAACTTCAACTCGTCGAGCACAGTCAAAAAGGGATGGCTCTCCCCGTAGAAACTGTCTGCCCGCACTAAGGAAAAGTGAAAGCCAAAATCTAGCAGTTCCTGAATGATTTTCTCGGCCAGTTGGAGTCTGGTTTGATAAACATCCTCTGCTTTAAGGCGACGGCGGGGTTTGAACACTTTGAACAACAAGGGAAAGGTGAGGTCATCCAGCACTCCATAGGCATTCACAGAAACCATGCCATTGTCCACTTTGCCAATGTATTGTCTGTCCACGTAATCGGTCGTTTTTCCTTTTTTGCGGTCTCCGGTGTCGTCAAGGACGAGGACAATCGGTTGTCTCTGGATTTGCTCGAGAATCAGAGACAGACGTTGGTAGCGCAACGCGCCTACCTGCCAAGGGGAGTGGGTTAGGAAGTGGTGCAGCACTTGGTCATTCGGCAAGCCCCCGGTTTTGGCAATGGCAGGTAAAGATTTGCGAGGCAGAGGAGCGACCAAGCCGAGGTGCAAAGAGGTAAATGCTTCAAAACTGCGGACATCGCTAAAGAGATGTTGGTAGGCTCGACGATAGTTGTCGACAAAACGAACTGTGGATTGAGGGAGGCGAGGTTCAACCATCACAGGCACCTCAAGCAAGAGCATCTATTCTGATCTTACTCTCGCTAGAGTGATGAAACAGGGGTATTATAAAAAGTACCTTGGATCTATTAGATGTACGATCGCATCAATCTAAAGTACGAGAGGGTTGTTAAGTTTATTAAACGATTAAATTTATTTAACGAGTTTTATCCAAGCTTTTAAGAGAAGCGTAACGAATGAGCGTAAAGGCTGCATCCGTTAAGTCCTCAATTTAATAGATCCAAGAATAGCCGTTGCCACTCCTGGAAAAGGATTTACGCAGGCATCAGCACGGTATCAATGATGTGAATCACTCCATTATCAGCAGCGACATCAGGGGTTGTGACTGTAGAATTATTTACCTTGACCCCTTTGGAGGCATCGATCGCCACATTTGAGCCTTCAACGGTTGTAGCCGATTTCAGCTTCGTCACATCCGCTGCCGTAACTTTGCCGGATACGACATGATAGGTCAGAATCTTCTTGAGTTGGGGAATGTCTTTAAGGAGTTTGTCTACTGTACCTGCGGGCAGCTTTGCAAACGCCTCATCTGTTAGAGGAAAGACCGTAAAAGGTCCCTTTCCTTGGAGGATTTCGACTAAGTTAGCAGCCTTTACGACAGCAACCAGAGTGCTAAAAGAACCAGCATTAACGGCAGTATCAACAATATCAGCTATGTGTTTTATCTAATTTGTTATCTTTTAACACTAGTTAGTATAACTAATTTATGTTCAAATTTATGTTTAATTTTAAAATTTAATGTAAATTGAGATTATTTTTTTAATTCGCTTTCTGATAATTAAAAAATAAAATTTGATTCACTATAATAATCCGTTAAGCGTAAATCAACTATCACATAAAATATTCTAATTAGCGCTGCTTTAATTAATACTGTTTCAATTAACGCTACAGCACCCACATTATTCCCAAATAGATTGCAAACATAGGGTGCAGAGGCTCTGCCAAGCAGATTGGGAAACTGTCGGAGCCTTTTATTACTCCAGCAACCTTTGTGACTGCTCATGCGATGATTGCGTAGGGTGCGTTAGCGGCAGCGTAACGCATGATTTCCAAAGCTCTGTTTAGTTGCCAAAGTAATAGGAACCATCGTCAGGACTCTTACCCCATTAGGGGGGCAAGAATTCCAGTCTTTAAATTTCTATCGAACTGAATCTAACTCTAGCAATTCTTGGGGCGATGCCAGGATGTCAATTCCTACAAAGAAAATCTGACCTTCAGGATTAAGCAAAAATCGCCATGCCAGGTTAATATCGACCTTATCGCCAAACCATGGTGTTTGCACTTTCCCTATCACTTTAATCTGAGTGAATCCTGCTTCGGCTGGCTCAGAAACCCCTTGTTCTGGTAACAGCGTGAGTCCGTAGCATTCGTCACGCATATACGCGAGAATATTTTCATGACCTGTAATCGGTTCCTGGAAGGGAGGTTTCAGGGCACCTTCTGCTGCAAATAAAGCCACAGCCGCCCGAAAATCAAAGGCGTTCATATTGTTCATATAGCTGAGGACAGTCTCATTATTGACACCCTTAACGCTGACTCTGGTTCGAGGTGCAGCCTCTTTCGGGGCAATTACGGGTTCTTGAACTTTTGCAGTATTTCCCGTTGAGGCATATCCCATGCTGACAACAACATCTTGGAATACGGTAAGTTGCTGTCCTCCTTCTAGCTGACGGATAGCTTGGAGCAAATCTGCTGCTTTTGTAGACAATTGATAGCCTTTGGGAATAGGAGCTACAATTTTCTGTTCCATCCACTCACTTAACTGATACCAGAAGCCCAACTTAATGTTTGTCCCAAAGGACGAATAGGTCCGACAAATCGGCGTATCTGTGTGGTTGACCAGATCGCACATTACTTGCGTTTGTTCTAGCGCTGACATCTGCTTGATTTCAGTCAGAGTTGCTTCGGCAAATACCATATTGACGACCTGTATGGCAGCGGACGTAATGGCCATGCCCATTTCAGTGTAGGCAAACCAAAGTAACGCTAACTGATCTTCAGCGCTCAATTGATTGAATGATTGAACGATCGCTGGAATAGTATCAGCAACTTGAGTGTCAGGGAAGATAGAACGGGCTGAATCGATCGTAAAAGACATAGTTAAAGCCTCAGAAAGGACATAAAATTTTGAAAATTGGTATTACCCAAATTACCAAACTAGAAATATATCGAAGAAGGGAGTTTAATCGAACAAGCCATCTACCGTTTGTCGAAACGCAATTAGAGCATGATTAGAGCGCAAGGGTTCCGGGTCTTCCAACAATTGCTCAGAGGCTTTCGAGTTAACGATCGTTTTGATTTCAATACTGGTGTTATGGCCAGCCATATCCCCCATACGTCTCCCATGACTGCCTGCGCCCTGGGCTGGAATGATCGTATGACCAGAAACCCCCAGTTTTGTGAGCAGTTGGATCAACCGATCTTGTAGGAAAGCTTCACCGATAATGGTGACAAGAACACCTTTTGCGACAGAAGTAGACATAAAACCCCCAAAATAGTTTCGTTGAAAGGAATTTGAATGGCTGTAGTTCTTAATCTTGGACTAGAGCGTTTTGCCAGCATCCAATGTCTTAAACAAATGCCTCAGATGACTGGTGCGAGTTGATTGGTGCAGGTTGAACCTGATTTAATAGCTGATGCAGTTTCTCACCTTCGATCGCCTCTGTTTCCAGAAGTTGTAGGGTAATGGTTTCTAGCAAATCGCGGTTTTGCCTAATCGTCTCCAACGCCTGTTGATGCGCGGTCTCCACGATTTCTTTCACCTCGCGATCGATCGCCTGGGCGGTTTCATCACTCACGGAGCGGCGGGCATTGGGCATCCCATTTTCCAGAAACATCGGTCTTGTGCTTTGCTGATACGCCAGCGGTCCCAGAATTTTGCTCATGCCAAAGGTGGTTACCATTTGCTCCGCCAGATCAGTCGCCCGCTGCAAATCATTGGATGCTCCAGTCGTGATGCTGTTAAACACAATCTCTTCTGCCGATCGCCCACCCAGTAAGGTTGCGATCTGTCCCCGCAGTTCGGCTTCATCCATTAAAAACCGATCTTCGGTTGGCAGTTGCAGTGTGTACCCCAGAGCTGCCATGCCGCGAGAGACAATCGAGATTTTTTCCACCCGACCACTTCCTGGCATCAGTTGACCCACCAAGGCATGACCGACCTCGTGATAGGCCACGATTTTCTTTTCTTTATCGTTCAGAACCCGGCTTTTCTTTTCCAGTCCTGCCACAACCCGCTCGATCGCTTCGGCAAAATCTGTCTGAGCGACTGCCTGCCGTCCATTCCGAGCCGCTAACAGTGCCGCTTCATTCACCAGGTTTGCCAGGTCTGCTCCGGCAAAACCAGGGGTACGGGTGGCGATCGCCTTGAGATCCACATCCTCTCCCAGCTTCACTTTTTGAGCATGGATATTGAGAATGGCTTCTCGTCCCGCTAGGGCAGGGCGATCAACCAACACTTGCCGATCAAACCGACCGGGGCGCAAAAGGGCCGGATCGAGAATTTCCGGGCGATTGGTGGCGGCTAACACGATGACTGTTGCCCCTTCTGCCGCAAAGCCGTCCATCTCAGACAACAACTGGTTTAGCGTTTGTTCTCGCTCATCATTGCCGCCATAGAACCCGTTGCTGCTGCGCGACTTACCGATCGCATCCAGTTCATCAATAAACACAATGCAGGGAGCCTGCTTCTTCGCCTGTTCAAACAAATCCCGCACCCGCGAAGATCCCACCCCGACAAACATTTCTACAAACTCAGATCCGGAAATACTGAAAAAGGGAACTCCAGCTTCCCCAGCCACAGCTTTTGCCAGCAGCGTTTTACCTGTTCCTGGTGGTCCGACCAGCAGCACACCTTTGGGAATTCGCGCTCCAATCTGGGTGTAACGTGCAGGTGTTTTGAGGAAGTCCACGATTTCGACTAACTCAGCCTTGGCTTCCTCGACCCCTGCCACGTCCGCAAAGGTTGTCTTGGCAGCTTCGCCTTCCACATATACCTTGGCTTTGCTCTTACCGATCGAAAGCATCCCCTGGGCACCGCCGCCACGCCGCATAAAAAACTGCCAGATGCCAACAAAGATGAGTGGGGGAATCACCCAACCCAGAATGTTACCAACCCAGCCATTTCTGGGCGGCGGGGCAGCGGCAAATTCAACGCCTTTCTCTTCTAGCAAATTGGGCAAGCCCAAATCAAAAATAGGAGTGGTTGAGAACACTTGCCCAGCCTGATCATCAGCCGTCTTCAATTGAAATCGAATCTGATTTTGTCCCACCTGCACCCGTTGAACTTCACCTTCCTGCACCTGATGGATAAACAGGCTGTAGGGCACACCAGGAATTTTGGGACCTAAAATATTCGGCAAGACAAGATTGGAAATTAGAAACAAGGTCCCTATGATCAGAAAAATATTGCTGAATTGGCGGGAACGTTGAGGAGTTGGTTGATCTTTAATCGGCATCACTATTACCTAAGAAAATTGAAACAAAAAATTCGTACTTTACACTCATTAAAATGAAAGGATGGAGTTTCCAATTTATAAATTACCGGGAAACCGTTGTACTTCCCGGTTGGTTTGGTTGAATATGATATAAAAAACAATAAAAACTTTAACTTGATCGTTCTGAATGAATGAGATTTTGGAAGACGCAACGCACCCAAAACCTGATGCGCAATCTATACAGCTGTCTTTGCTAATTAATCAATCGCAGTAGGGTTACTGAAAGAACGCGGCAGTACCTGAGCTACAACAAATTCCAGAAGTGAAGAACCCCTTGACCGGAAAACAGCTCAATCAGTAGAACAGACACGAATCCGAGCATCGCTAAACGACCATTCCAGCTCTCAGTTTGAGGGGTAAAGCCCGAAACCCAACCGTTGCGATCGTTAGAATTAGAAGAGGTAATTTTTGTAGAACTTGTCATGATTATTACTCCGAGCTTTGTAATTTTAAGAACTGGTTCAAGCATAAGCAATTAGAATTGCTGTCTAAACTAACGAGCAGCAAAATCTGAGCCTAATTTCCATTCATGCTTCAAAATCTCTTGATACATCGTTTTCTGAATCATCATGAGCCGATGCTGCTTAACCAGAAATTCCTGTGCCTGTTCACACGACATTTTTTGAACCATATCAGCAAAGCTTCTGAGGCTAAAATCCTGCTCTATAGTAAGTTCGATCGCCCGGTCCATATTCATGTCCGTATCCATATCTGACTCCTATCACCTAAGCGGGGTAAAACCATGAGTTTGATAGTAAACTAGCCGTCTTGCAATCTTTGCTCTGTAAGCAGATCGACCTGCTGCGCTTGCTATACAAATTTCCGATGTCTCAGTTATTGATGGAAGCACTATCAGGAAATTCGTGATCAGGAGTTTGTTGCGTTATGCGAACCACTATAACAAAATACTTACATGAATTACGTCAAATCTCCAATTCATTCCAATGTATTTCTGAAGGAGGAGATTTCTAAAGGAAGACATGTAAAGCGATCGCATCAACGCGGGCAACTAAAGCCAGCCGATTCATTAGACAATAAGAACTAATATTCGATCCTCTGATATCCAACTCCCTCCAAATATCGAAGGTTACTCTTCTACTATGACAATGCGATGTTTTGTATACAGGGTTATTGGGTTGATCAAAAAAGTTCCCACCTGCTTAACGTAAAGTAAGAGGTAGGAAGTTAAAGTGATGAAGCGATCGTATCTCGTAAGAAGAGAGCAGAATTAGACTACATCAATAAGTCCTATTTTGCGTCACCAAATTGTCCTGTAATCGTCCCATCATGTCTTTTTGGGTCTTTCTTTTGTTTCTTAGTTCCATCAGAATGTGCTTTCGGTTTTTTAGCTTCTCTATTACCTTTTTGTTCTTTTGACATAAAGATTCTCTATCAAAATTACTTTAAAGATTTTGCTTCAAGCACTAAAATAATTGGCGGATTTTAGTAATCGTTGTGCGTTCTCCCATCTGGCATTTTTGCTCCATTCAAGTTCGCTCCCTTGAAATTTGTTCCTTTCAATCCCTGCGGGTCGATTCCCCGCTGCTCTGCAGCGTAAAATGCCAGGATGAGCGAGTACATTCACAAAAGTCATAACGTCACGATTTTGCTCTATCACCTAGTAGTCTGCCAAGGGAACTTTGCCTGGTGGGGTTATTTCTGGTAAGGTGACTCAAATCCAGGAAGATCATTATGAGTCAGAAGCGTTACATCGTCGATTTAACGG
>NZ_JAMPKZ010000074.1:0-7667 GCF_039962215.1 Leptolyngbya sp. ST-U4 | reverse complement strand
ACAACTCTTGCTTGTAACGAGCCCCAGCTATACAGCTATCCTGAGCGGTTTTTCACCTACTTGTATCACCCGCAGTTCTCGGTTGTGGAAGGATTGCTCATTCCACTGTGCGTTAACGATGGGGCACTGGGCACGCTTTGGATTGTGTCGCATCACGAGGAGCGGCGTTTTGATGCCGAGGATCAGCGGCTGATGATGAGCCTGGGAGGCTTTACCGCTTCTGCACTGCATAGTATGCAACAGATGAACCAGACGACAGCAATCGCGTTGCGGCACGAGCAGTTTAATCAGCAGATTCTCGCCAGTAGCGATGACTGCATCAAGGTGTTGGACTTAGAGGGGCGAATTCTGCTGATGAGCCCGGCAGGACAAGCGTTGCTGGGCATTAAGGATATCACGCCCTTTCTCAACACGTCTTGGGCAGAATTTTGGCAGGGAGCAGATCAGCAAGTGGCAATTGAGGCGATCGTCAAAGCCAGAACAGGCGAAGTTTGCACCTTTCAAGGCTATCGTCCGACGTTGAGCGGTGAACCTAGATGGTGGGATAGCAAAGTGAGTCCCATTCGAGGAGCAGCGGGGCAAGTTGAACGACTGCTGTGCATTTCGCGAGACATTACCGCACGCAAGCAGAGCGAAGACAAACGCAAACAGGCGGAGGAGCGCTTGCAGGAGAGTGAGGAGCAGCTATCTGCGATCTTTTCACAAGCAGCGGTGGGGCTTTCTGAGATCTCGCTAGATGGATATTTTCAGCGCGTTAACGATAAGCTATGCCGGATCTTGGGGCAATCGCGGGAGGAAATATTAGCGGTAAGCATACCCGATGTCACGCATCCTGAAGATGTGCTCAAAAGTTTAAAGGCCTTTCAACAAGTGGTTGAGACGGGTAAGCCAGTCTCGTTCGATAAGCGCTACCTGCGCTCGGATGGAACAATCGTCTGGGCTAACAGCAATCTCACGCGCCTTGATGATGAGCAGGGACACCCACGCACCGTGCTGGCAGTCACTGTTGATCTGAGCGATCGCAAACAGGCAGAGGAGAACTTGCGGCACTCGGAGGAGCGGTATCGAGCGATTGTCAACCAGGCAGTGACGGGCGTGGCGTATAGCGAGATTGGTGGCAAACTGACGATCGTGAATCAGAAATATTGTGATATCACGGGTTATTCTGCCGCCGAACTAAGTCAGCTGCGAATGACTGACATTACCCATCCAGATGATTTGCCAGGTAATGTCGAACTCTACAATCGCATGGTGACTGAAGGAACACCGTTTGAGATCGAGAAACGCTACATCCGCAAGGATGGCTCGATCGTCTGGGTCAACAACTATGTCTCCCTAATCCGCGATCGCACCGGGAAGCCGCAGTCGGTCGTGGCAGTCGTGCTAGATATCACTGAGCGCAAACAGGTAGAAGCTGCCCTGCGCAAATCGGAAGCAAAATATCGATCGCTGTTCGAGTCGATGGACGAAGGCTTTTGCATCTTGCAGGTAATCTTCGATGTGGAGCAAAAGCCCATTGACTACCGCTTTATCGAGGTTAACCCCGCTTTCGAGCAGCAAACTGGGCTTAAGCATGCCCTCGGCAGAACCATTCACGAACTTGTGCCGGAGATTGAGCCGTTCTGGATTGACCTTTACGGCAGAGTCGCTATGACGGGTGAATCGCTTCGGTTCACTGATTATTCCCGTGTAATGGATCGATGGTTTGACGCGAATGCCTTCCGCATTGGCGAACCGCATGAGCACAAGGTAGCAGTTCTCTTCAACGACATCACAGAGCGCAAACAAGCAGAAGAGAGGTTGCACCGTGCCGCCGAATTAGATGCGTTTCGCGTCTCTCTCGCCGACGCACTCCGCCCCCTGGCCGACCCGGTAGAGGTTCAAGCAACTGCGACCCGTGTGCTGGGCGAATATCTTAATGCAAACCGCGTGGCATACTTCGAGGTTCGCGGCACGGATTACGTAGTTGAACGCGATTACGTCAACGGTGCTGCCGCACTCGTGGGTGGTTACCCTATTGATTCGTTCGGTCCCAAGCTGCTCGCAGAGTACCGTGCGGGTCATACCGTATCCGTGCCCGATGTAGAAACCGACGCCAACCTGTCCTCAGATCAGCGATCCACTTACGCTGCCATCCAGATTGATGCCTACATCGGCATCCCACTCGTCAAGGACGGCGAGTTCGTTGCGGGTCTGGCAGTTCATACCACTGAACCGCGAGCTTGGACAGAAGATGAAGTGGCTTTAGCAGAAGAAGTTGCCGAACGCACCTGGGCAGCAGTTGAACGTGCCCGCGCTGAAGCAATTGTTGCAGCAGACCTTCAAGATACCCAGCGACTCCGCGAACTGGGGGCGAGACTGGTGATTGAAGGCGATATCCAAACCCTGTATCAAGAAATTCTGTCTACGGCGATCGCGCTCACACGGGCAGATGCCGGCACAGTGCAAATCTTTGACGAGTCAGCGCAAGACCTGGTGCTACTTGCCACGCAGGGCTTCGAACGAAACATGACCAAGCATTTCTACCGGGTAAATGTAAGTTCTCATACGTCCTGCGGTATTGCCCTCAAGAACGGTGCTCGCACTTTCGTTGACTTTAATGTGCCCCAGAGCGAAGACCCCAACGGTTCAATGCGACTGCATGTGGAGGCTGGATATCTCTCTGCGCAGTCCACGCCGTTGACCACCCGTGCAGGCAGACCGATCGGCATGGTTTCAACCCATTGGCATGAACAGCACCCACCCAACGATCGCGAGTTGCAGTTTCTTGATTTACTCGCTCGCCAAGCCGCTGACCTCATTGAACAACGACAGACTGCCACCGAACGGGAACAGCTCTTGGCTCGTGAGCAAGCCGCCCGCGCCGAAGCCGATCGCGCCAATCGGATCAAAGATGAGTTTTTGGCAGTGCTCTCCCATGAATTGCGCTCGCCCCTCAATCCGATTTTGGGTTGGGCAAAACTCTTGCAGAACGGCAAGCTAGACGCAGCCAAAACCCAGCAGGCATTGCAGACAATCGAACGCAACGCCCAACTTCAATCGGAATTGATTGAAGATCTGCTAGATGTCTCCCGGATTCTCCAAGGCAAGCTCAACCTGAACATCAGTCCGATCAATCTGGCCCCTCTGATCCAAGCCGCGATGGAAACGGTACGGCTGGCAGCAGAAGCCAAATTAATCAAAGTAGAGGCTAGCCTTGAACCAGAGGTGGGTCTGATCTCCGGAGATTCTACTCGGTTGCAGCAAGTGATTTGGAATCTGCTCTCTAATGCGGTCAAGTTCACGCCCAAAGGAGGACAAATCAGTATTCGGTTGGAAGGCTCAGATTCATACGCTCACATTACGGTTAGCGATACTGGACAGGGAATTGCGCCTGACTTTCTGCCCTATGTGTTTGAATACTTCCGCCAAGCCGACGCTACCACAACGCGAAAGTTTGGGGGACTGGGATTAGGACTCGCGATCGTGCGGCACTTAGTCGAATTGCACGGTGGCACGGTCGCAGTCGAAAGCGCAGGGGTAGGGAAGGGTGCAACCTTTACCGCCAGGTTGCCATTCATGCCTGTCCAGGCGATCCCTGATCACGATAGTCGATCGTCAGAGCCATCTTCTGACTTGAATGGGATTCAGGTCTTGGTCGTCGATGATGAAGCAGATTCACGAGAGTTTGTGGCGTTTGTGTTGGAGCAAGCGGGCGCAACCGTACTCACCGCAACGACCGCTAATGAAGCACTAACCATGCTCATTCAAGCTAAGCCAACAGTGCTGCTGAGTGACATTGGGATGCCAGATAGGGATGGCTATATGCTGTTGCAACAGGTGAGAGCACTGCCACCAGAGCAAGGCGGACAAGTTCGGGCGATTGCACTCACTGCTTACGCAGGCGACTTCAACCAGCAACAAGCCCTGCAAGCTGGATTTCAACAGCATCTCTCGAAACCAATCGAACCAGAGCGATTGATTCAAGTGGTTGCTTGCCTCACTCAGTCTGCTGAGCGATCGCCTTGAAGCCCAGCAACGTTCTACCCTCAGCTTTTCCTTTGGTTACAGCCCTCTCACTGTCCTAATACTTAGCTGAAAATGATTTACTTCGGCGACATCGAATTCCCGGCATTGCTGAATCGGAGTATGATTAGCCCCCTCCAATATCTACTGAAATCTTGCACCATTCTCAGTAGAAGGTGTTAGAACTGAGCCCTTATTATTCCTTATTGAAAATTTACCTTCCTTTCTTCTAGTGAAACTCTTATTCCTTCGTTCGACTTATCGGGAGAATTCTCAGTACTGTTGAGAATCGGGATTTGAGTACTCAGTTTTGACACTTTCGCAAAAAAGCTCTCCTGAAGATGCACTAGGAAAATTCACGATGCGGTAGGCACGCTAAACTAGCAAAAGGATCAGCAAATATACTGTGTTCGCCGTCTCTGCAAGTACTTGCTCGTCAGAAAGGGGGAATCTCAGCTTGCCAATTCCTCACGCTTGCTTTTAAAGTCAAATCTTATCTATGCGGACCAGTCAGCAAATTGCGACAGAAATCGAGGAGAAGTTCGGTTTTCTTCCACCTTTCTTCTCTCCAGCCTTACAGACTCCTCAAGTGTTGGAAAACTTATGGCAACAAACTTGCTCAACCTACGTTGACAATCCTCTTCCCTCTCTATTCAAAGAGAAACTGTCCGCCTACCTATCGCGTTTCTGCCCTGTCCCGTATTGCTTAGTGTGCCATAGCTGTTCGCTGTGGGAATTGGGGATGAAGGCACGAGATATCTTAACCCTGCTTGAAGCGGCTCCCCCAAGCCTACCAGAAGTGGATGAGCATCTTCGATTATTGGCTTCTCATAACAGCTTGCTCAATGTTGTATCCCAGCTAAACTCCGTTCTCGAAAAGAGTCTCCTTGACTGCTCAATTTTTATTGCCTTAAACACAGATGAGGCTGACCACTGTCGGCGAGAGTTGTGCCGTTTTCTAGGAACCGAGAATTACCAATATTTGGTGACGTTTATTGCCTATATCAAAACCTGTCATGAGTGGATGGAAGCACACCCAGATGTGAGGTATGAGACTGATAAGCGAGTTCAGGACCATTTCAATGACTTAGTGGCTGAAGAACCTGAGCTTGCCCACTTCTTTAACACTTACTGGAACAGGGTCAAACAAGAGCAGCGGCTAGAGAGTTTACCGACCGAGGGATTGTCACTAGAGAAGTTAACCAGTTTGCCGTTTGCGAGGGCGATCGATTCTACTTCAGATGGTATTGTGCTTTGCGATCCCAACCAACCCGATAATCCCATCATCTACTCAAATCCTGCCTTCTCGAAGCTGACCGGGTATCAGCCAGAAGAGGTGATCGGTTGCAATTGTCGATTGCTACAGGGTCCAGGAACCGATCCAGAAGTTGTTGCTCAAATTCGTGAGGCAATAGCCCAACAGCAGGAGGTACAAGCCACTCTTTTGAACTATCGCAAAGATGGCCAGCCCTTCTGGAATGAATTAAAAATTGCTCCGGTACGTGCTGATGCTGGTGAGTTGCTGTATTTCGTTGGTATCCAAACGAATGTCACCAAGCAAAAACAAGCTGAAGCACAATTGCAAGCGCAAGCAAGGCTTTTGGATCAATCTCAGGATGCGATTCTTGTGCTGAACTTGGAAAATCAAATCTTGTTTTGGAATAGTAGCGCAACCCGCTTGTTTGGCTGGACAGTTAACGAAGCGGTAGGGTGTTATGTTGATGAGCTCCTGTTTGATGAATTTTCTCCCCAACTCCGCCAAGCTCAAACATTGGTTATGGAACAGGGAGAGTGGCAGGGTGAACTAAAACATCGAGGGAAAGACGATCGGAAAGTTATTGTTGATAGCCGTTGGACATTAATTCGCAACGAAGTAGGACAGCCTCAATCTGTTCTCGTCAGTGGGACTAATATTACTGAGAGTAAGCAAACGGAAGCGCAGTATCAGCGGACTCAAAGATTTGAAAGCATCAGTACGGTGACTAAGGGTATGGCCCATAATCTCAACAATGCGTTGACTCCGATACTGATGTCAATCCAGCTTCTAGCTGATAAGTTGCCGGATGAGCAGAGCCGACAAGTATTGGCAACCCTTGAGGTAAATGCAAGGCGGAGTGCGGATGTCGTAAATCAAATGTTGTCCTTTGTGCAAGGACTAACAGGCAATAGGAACACATTAGCGATAGATACATTGCTGCTACGTCTAGCAGCGATGCTTAAGCAAGATTGTCCACAAAGTATTCTAGTTCGGACTAACATTGCATCTGATCTTTGGATAGTTTCTGGAGACCGAACTCAACTTCACCAAATGCTGCTGCATCTTTGGGAGAATGCTCGTGATGCCATGCCAGAAGGTGGAGTTCTACGTATTTCAGCAGAAAACATCTCGGTTAATGCAGCGCTTGCTCGCAAGAATGTTGATGCGAGGACGGGTTGCTATGTCGCGATTACGGTCTCTGATACCGGAGTTGGAATACCTGCTGAAAACTTAAACCGTATCTTTGAGCCTTTCTTTACAACCAAAGAATTCGGTAAGGGGACAGGACTCGGATTATCAATGGTTGCGGGAATTGTCAAAGGTCATGGCGGCTTCATCAATGTACAGAGTGAAATTAACAAGGGAACTCAGCTCAAAGTATACTTACCGGCTCAGCGACCGATTTCTTTCCAAGAGGCATTAATTCTGCTAGTTGAGAGTGATGACACATCTCGCGAAGCTGCTGAGATGCTGTTAGATCAAACGAGTTACCGAGTT
Source organism: Leptolyngbya sp. ST-U4 (assembly GCF_039962215.1). Classification (NCBI taxonomy): domain Bacteria; kingdom Bacillati; phylum Cyanobacteriota; class Cyanophyceae; order Leptolyngbyales; family Leptolyngbyaceae; genus Leptolyngbya; species Leptolyngbya sp. ST-U4. The sequence continues at coordinate 907 of NZ_JAMPKZ010000074.1, read as the reverse complement.
TTGACTGCAAAAGATGGAATTGAGGCGATCGGGCTTTATGCTCAGTATCGATCCCAGATTCGGGCAGTTCTCATCGATCTATCTATTGTAGAACCTGATGCATCAGCAACGATTCAGATATTAAAGCGGACGAATCCCGACCTTGTCATCGTTGCGCTTAATGAATTGTCATTGGAACATCAGCTTAATGACGATGTCAAAGCAATGATTAAAGCCTTCCTCAAGAAACCCTATACCCCAGAAACGTTGACAGCAACATTACAGAAAGCTTTTGGAACATCATTCAAATAAGGTTGTGTTGCAAAAAAACGGTTGTGTTGCAAAAACCAGTCAACGGTAAAGTAAGCGGGCTAAAACTTCCCTCCTTACCCTCCGATATCTACTCCTGCTCTGTTGAAGTAGCGGCACTTTCTGCCTGAAATCATCCTGCTGAACGTTCGCTGTTAATGCCCTTCGGGTTCGCCAGTTCCCTACGGGGGGAAACCTGCCTTCAGGACTGGACTCACCGCTATTCCCTCAGCTACCGAGATATGGAGGAGATGATGCAGGAACGAGGCTTGACGGTAAACCACTCGACGATTAATCGTTCGGAGGAACGAGAGCAGTAATTTTTGTAAGGTTAAAATCCAAACATTACAAACCCAAAAAGAGGGGCTATCCTGGTAGGGGCAGGGCGATCGGCAGCAGTTGGCTTGCAACCGGTCACTAAACCTTTTGCAGTAAGGGCATTTAGTTGAGCACTACTGATAGTTGGGGTAGTGCAAAATCTGCAGGGGCAATCAAAATAATCCTGCTAAGTAGGGCAACCTAATAAAACTTAAAACGTTCTACCGGGTAGCCGCTGTTCCTCCCCCTGTTCTCAATGCCCTCCATAATCGCATCAGCTAAATCGACCTCATCGTCAAAT
>NZ_JAMPKZ010000073.1:0-8094 GCF_039962215.1 Leptolyngbya sp. ST-U4 | reverse complement strand
AATCGCGAGTGGTCTGTGAAAATGCGTTTGCTGGAGTCAAGCGTTACAATGCGGTGAGCGCTATCTATCGCAATCGAAAAGCGGAGTTTGATGATCACCTTATGCTAACCGCAGCAGGATTATGGAACTTCTACCTGACTGCGGCATAGGAAGAACTTGAAAGGTCGCATTGGCTAGCTCTGTTCTTATTTCCCGACAACTCTAGTAGCAGCAACCTTTACTTTGCCCGCTTCGGTGGCTTCTGGTACTTCAATCAGCTGACCCGTCTTCACATCATAAATAAAACCATGAACGGGAATGGTTGCAGGGACCAAAGGATGATTCCGAATTCGCTGTACATCAACCCGTACACTTTCAGCTAAATCTCTAAACGTCAGCCAATCAACGAACTGAGCCTCCGCTGACCCCAGACCCTGCCCAATGTCCTGCCAACCAGTCTCGTCAATAACTGCGGTTTCCAGACTTTGGTTGAGCAAACCACGGATAATCTCATCGGTAAAAAGCTGCATGCCGCAATCCGTGTGGTGAATCACAAACCATTCGCGAGTGCCCAGTAGCTTGTAGGAAATCACGAGCGATCGGATGGCATCATCGCTGGCACGCCCCCCAGCATTGCGAATCACATGAGCATCCCCTTCCGCAAGTCCGGCATATTTCGCGGGGTCAAGGCGGGCATCCATGCAGGTCAAAATAGCAAAGCGGCGACCAGGCAGCAGCGGTAGGCTCCCTTTATCACCAAAATCCTGCACGTATTGCTGATTTGCCGCAAGAACTTCATCCAAGATTTGACTCATGTTTGTTTTTATCTCATTCCTTGCAAATCTACGGTAAGTCTACGGGTGTACCGTATTTAACAAATACTACTTTTTCATAGGTTCCGTTAAAATGCAAGACTCAAAAGATACCCAAGTTTCTGTGCCTTCGTCGTGAGGTAAGCAGAGCTGTATATAGCAAAACGTTTTTCCTGCAAGCTCGCTGAGACTGAAGTAGGGACTGTCTGCTGCAACGATTCCATCGGTAGAATAAACCGGGCGATTCTGATAGCGATTTCCCTGCATCATAGGGACAGCAATGCCAGTTAGCCCCTATGATGAGGTCCGTTGCGGATCAGTTTTGCTGCGCGTGCGATATCTAGCAAACGGCAAACCACAAATAAATGCAAAATTTCACTGGTTCTAATGCAGTTGGAAATCGTCGAGTGGATCAAATTAACTCTGCTCAATTGTAGTGATGAGCTTAAAGGTGCGATTGAGAAGGGTAACAATTACTTTATAAGACCAGAACAAATTAGAAGATAGATAAGATATCGCTCTGCTCTGGCTACTTTGAATTCAATCGGGTATTGCTACCTTCCCATCTAGTTCACCTGCCGTCGTCTCCTCCAAATTATCAACATCAGGCTAGTCTCCCTATCTTATTCAAGATGTTGACGTTGCCGTGGCGTCCGGCTCAGCTTCTGCTAGGAACCGCAGCAAGGACAATCCTTCACTCGGTTCTGTTTCAGAAAAACGGTTGAAGCGTGACAAGCTGCTCAGGAACGATTGCTGAAATTAAAGTCGCGATAAAGAAAAGATAACAAATAAAAAGGGAAGTGGCTACAGGGCACGATTCATCCAACGCGGGTTGCCCCTCGTTAATATTTTGTCTCGAAGTCATTTCCGACAAATGCCAAAAATGTAGCCTGAGTGCTTGATCGTTTTAGGACTCTTACTTCATACTACGCTAAATGTACAGTAAGCCGATTGACATTTAGATAATTGAATTGGCAAAGCAAGCATTATGACTGATCCGCTCTGTCAAGTGCTGGCTTATTTATTGGAGGTTCTGGACAATCTCTTTCCCACAATTCATAAGCGTCAACAGTAAGCATTAACAACAAGCATCAATGATGAGGAATTGCTGAGAAAGACTTGCATAACTCAGACTCGTTTAGCAGCTCAGTTTGATAAGGAAGAAGTAATGAATTCAAGTGTTCTTGTTGCACCTAAATCCTTTATATCTAAGCACTTCAACGTTCAACCTGTTGCAGGGCGAATTGGTGCAGAAATTGTAGGGCTGGATCTCAGCTTGCCGCTGGGCGATGAGGTGATTAGTGATATCCGTAAAGCACTCGTTCAATACAAAGTTATTTTCTTTCGGCAACAATCGCTAGACGCATCAGGACAAGTTGCCTTTGCCCGTCGATTTGGCGAGATTACCATTGCCCATCCCACAGTGCCCTCCCTGCCCAATCATCCTGAAATTCTGGACCTCGATTATGGACGTAATGTGAATCGGGCAAACCATTGGCATACTGATGTCACCTTTGTCGATCGCCCACCCCTCGGTTCAATTCTGCGGGCGGTTGAAATCCCTCCTGTCGGCGGGGATACAGTTTGGGCAAATACGGCGGCTGCCTATCAAGATTTGCCTGACCCTCTCCACCCAGTGGCAGATCAACTCTGGGCAGTTCACAGCAACGCCTACGATTACACGACAGGAAGGGTCGATTTGTCTGAGGAGTTCAAGGCATATCGCCGCATCTTTGAATCTACCGTTTATGAAACACTGCATCCAGTCGTTAGAGTTCATCCTGAATCCGGTGAACGAGTCCTGTTTATCGGTGGCTTCGTACGTCGAATTCAAGGACTCTCTCAAACGGAATCCGATGATTTGCTCCGACTCCTGCAAGCCTATGTCACTCGGCTGGAAAATACGGTTCGCTGGCGGTGGCAGGAAGGCGATGTGGCGTTCTGGGATAACCGCGCAACCCAACACTATGCCATTGATGATTTTGGCAAACAACTGCGTCGCGTTCAGCGAGTCACTTTGGTCGGTGATTTCCCCATTGGTATCGACGGCAGACGCAGTGAAGCGATCAAAGGAGATTCTGCCGTTTATCTTCAGGGCATTATTTCGTAGTTTCCCGAAGCAATAATCGCCTTTTCAACACCACAACAGGTCCAACATTCGCTGCCATCTGGACAACAGTAGGTTTAGGACTACTCTGGCAGTTCAATTTATGGCCCTTCAATGGTCTGAGTCAACCGACGAAAGGGATCGTCACGTCGATCGCCAGCTTAGCCATTTCTATATTTCTCTATGCCATCACAGAAGCAATCTTTGGTCGAGAAAATATTGTCCAAGGGCTTTACTGGTGGTTCAACATTCTCTGGGTTCAAGTCTTTTTAATGGCTCCAGGTCTGTATGACGGAATTGGACTCTGGCAGGATAAGCCGAAGAGAGTTTAGTGAGCGGGATCAGGCTGCATTAGTTTCCTAGCAGCGATCAGATTGCAAATCTTCAGCAGCAATCTTCGCAATTCCAAAACCGATCTGCTCACAGCAGTTTCATCTACGAGTTTTCTCAATCATTGAGAAAGCGGTCTCGCTTCAGTCGCTTTGCATAACCTGTAGGAGATTTTTACAATGCCTAACGTTCTGACGATTTCCGGTAGTCCAACTCATCCTTCCCGCACCTATGGGCTGGCGGAATATGCTAATTCCCTGTTACAGCAGCAGGGCTTTCACACCGATACCATTTCAGTTCGCGATTTTTCTCAGGAAGCACTCGTTTACGGACAGTACAATAGTCCGGCACTGGAACCCGTTAATGCGCTGCTGTCCCAGGCTCACGGGATTATTATTGCCACACCGATCTACAAAGCCTCCTATACGGGATTGCTCAAGTCATTTTTCGATTTGCTGCCGCAGCGAGCTTTTGAAGGCAAAGTGGTTTTGCCGATCGCAACGGGAGGAACAATCGCCCACTTGTTAGCGGTGGATTATGCCTTGAAACCCGTGCTGTTTGAACTGAAGGCGCGGCATATTTTGGGGGGTGTCTACGCTGTTGATAAGCAGCTTCAGCTTCAAGCGGATCAAACGGTTCAGGTGGATGAGGAAACCGACCAGCGATTGAAGCATTCTCTAAATGATTTTGTTGAAGCAATCAATCTGCGTCAGGGTCTATCCAACGGCAAAGCCTTTGCAGAAGTGAGCCACTAAATTCTGCTGCGCGTATAAACAAATAATGCTGAGGTAGGTGATCGATCTTCCACAAGTTGACCTCCCACAAAATAATTCCTCTCATCATTCAAGCTCTACGTTTGTTATGTCTAAATCATCACCCAATCATTCCTCGATTCCTTCAATCGATCGCCTCTCAAGCGATATCAGTCCATTTTCATTTGATTCTGTGTCTAGCGCGATCGCGGCACTTCAAGCAGGTAAAGCCATCATCGTTGTGGATGATGAAGATCGCGAAAACGAAGGCGATTTGATTTGCGCCGCTGAGTTTGCCACGCCTGCAATGATCAACTTTATGGCAACCCAGGCACGGGGCTTAATCTGTCTAGCAATGACGGGCGATCGGCTCGACCAGCTTGATTTGCCGCCGATGGTGCAAAGCAACACAGATGCCCACCAAACAGCATTTACCGTTAGTATTGATGCCGCACCGCATCTGGGGGGTTCAACGGGAATTTCCGCCAGCGATCGATCGCGCACGATTCAGGTTGCCCTTGATCCTGCTACTCGTCCCCAGGATTTGAGACGACCCGGACATATTTTTCCGCTGCGGGCACAGGCAGGCGGTGTCCTTAAACGGGCAGGGCACACGGAAGCAGCTGTGGATCTAGCGCGACTGGCAGGACTCCATCCTGCTGGCGTGATTTGCGAAATTCAAAACCCAAACGGTTCAATGGCGCGACTGCCGGAACTGCAAGCTTACGCGAAAACTCATCATCTCGGAATCATCAGCATTGCGGATCTGATTCGCTATCGTCTTCAGTTCGATCGCTTTGTAACCCGTGAAGCCGTTGCGGAGTTACCCACTCAGTTTGGCCACTTTCAAATTTATGGCTACCGCAATGCCCTAAATGGTTCGGAAGCTACGGCGATCGTCAAAGGGAATCCAGAGGAGTTTGAGCATCAGGCTCCACTGGTTCGCGTTCATTCAGAATGTCTGACTGGAGATGCCTTCGGTTCGCTGCGGTGCGACTGTCGCGAACAGCTTCTTACAGCCCTGCAAATGATTGAAGCGGCAAGACAGGGCGTGGTGGTCTATCTACGTCAGGAAGGCAGGGGTATTGGTTTAGTGAACAAACTCAAAGCCTATTCGCTTCAGGATAAAGGACTCGATACCGTTGCAGCTAATGAACGGCTGGGATTTCAGGCAGACCTTCGCAACTATGGCGTTGGCGCACAAATTCTCAAAGATTTAGGGCTACAGAATATCCGCCTGCTCACAAATAATCCCCGTAAGGTAGTGAGCCTGGATGGCTGGGGACTGGCGATCGTCGAACGTGTTCCACTCGAAATTTCAGCAAACCCTTATAGTGCAGCTTACCTGACCACCAAGGCACAAAAACTGGGGCATCTTCTGAGTCTTGCATTCTAATGAACTCGATAGGACTTCAGGCGCATTAATCCTAGATTCAGTGAACTTGGGATCGCTGTACCTGCGGAGAGAAAAGTGTACGCTAAACTCAGGAAGCTTGATAGGGCTGAGTTGGTAGTGTTCTGGACCTGTGGAAGGACTTAGACGGGAAGCCCGAACTCATAGCGGTTTATAAATAACCCAATCACAATGTCATGCATCCACTCCGACTTCGAAAAACAAATCGTCTTGCGTGTCAATCACTTGATCCGAGTTCGTAACGTTAAGTGCTTCCGTTCAATCTTCTGGGTGTAATGCTTGCCGACTTCATGCTGGTCTTCATCCAGCAACCAAGCATAACCACCCCAACCATCCGTGTAAAACTGTTGAATCTCAAAGGGTATCAGCAACTGCATCAATGATTTCAACGCTGCGTCAGTATGGTCAGCTAACCCATAAGCCAGTACTTTACCACTCGCATGATCAATCGCGTGCCATAACCAGCATTGCTGTTTTTTATTGCTCACAAAGCTCCACATCTCGTCCATTTCTGCCTCATCCACTTGCTGGACAATGACTTCGACCTTCTCAGGTTCAGGCAATTGTTCCAGTAGGGGTTGGTTCACTTGCTTCAGGTGGCGAGACTTTTTTTAACTCTTCAATGACTGTTGTGGGGCTAATGCTTAGCACCCGAGCCGTGTCCCGAATGCCACTGCCGTTGACTGCCATATCGGCAATTTGTTGTTTCACTTCTGGCAGGTAGCCCCGGTAAGAGTAATCTCGAATAAAGGTGCTGCGGGAACAATCGGCATTGCGACACTTGTAGCGTTGTTTGCCCTCGGAGGATTTGCCACGTTTGACCCCATCAGAGCTACTACAAGCAGGACAAAGAACAGGCTCTAGAACCATAGGAGCATGAGGGAATAGACGTAGGAACTATTCTCCCTTACTTCCACAGGTCTAGAACACTACCCAGAAGCACTAGCAATTCTATAATTGAAGAATGCAAAAGCTCACCATCACCCGGCCTGACGACTGGCATCTCCATCTACGCGACGGCGCGGCGTTGAAAGCGGTTCTGCCGCACACGGTACGTCAGTTTGCCCGCGCGATTATCATGCCAAATTTGAAACCTCCAGTACGCTCGATAGCTGATGCCGCAGCCTATCGCGATCGCATCCTTGCAGCAGTTCCAGCGGGTCAACAGTTCGAGCCACTGATGACGCTCTACCTTACTGACAACACAAGTCCCGAAGAAATTATCGCAGCGAAAGCAGCTCAGTTTGTCAAAGCGGTCAAGTATTACCCCGCTGGGGCAACAACCAATTCAGATTTGGGGGTGACGGACATTCGCAAGTGCGATCGCGTTTTTGAAGCGATGCAGCAGGTAGACCTGCCTTTACTCCTGCACGGAGAAGTGACCGATCACGATGTTGATATGTTCGATCGCGAGAAGGTATTTATCGAGCGACATTTGCTCCCGCTCAAGCAACGATTTCCCAGCCTGCGCGTAGTGCTTGAACACATTACCACCTCAGATGCGGTGCAGTATGTCCTATCTGCACACAACATTGCTGCAACAATCACGCCACAACATTTGTTATTTAACCGCAACAGTCTATTTCAAGGTGGCATTCGCCCCCATTTTTATTGCCTGCCAATTTTGAAACGAGAGGAGCATCGCTCGGCGCTTTTGCAAGCAGCAACCTCTGGTAATCCTAAGTTTTTTCTAGGCACCGATAGCGCCCCCCATCCTCGGAATAGCAAAGAAAGTTTCTGTGGCTGTGCGGGTTGCTATTCGGCTCTGCACGCCATGGAGTTGTACACAGAAGCGTTTGAGATTGCCGATGCTCTTGATAAACTTGAAGCTTTCGCCAGCTTCTATGGACCAGATTTTTATCAACTTCCACGTAATACTGAACACATCACTTTGACCAAAACGACATGGTGTGTTCCTGATGAAGTTCCATTCACGGAATCCGGACTTGTGCCCTTACGAGCAGGTCAAGAAATGACTTGGCAAATGGCTTGACCCCAGCCTGAGAGCAGTGAATTGATTTAGATAATTGTGTTATCAACACGCTATGCCTTGATAATTGAAGGTTAAAAGGCTTATCCAGGACGCTTTACTGCGCGAAAAGGAACCATTTTAGAGAAGATTAACGACTCAAATCAGCGGCGGCAGACAAACTTGAACTCAGCACCAGCAACTCTCAACCCTCCGCTGCACTGAGGTTGTGTGCGATTCGTTCATCCCAAATGGATAGCAATATTCAGGGACGGATGGCAAGGAACGGAGGATACCGAACCTTGACAACTTGATTACTGTGAGGGTGCAAGTCCCTCTCCCCAGATGCAAGGGGTGACAGCATCATCTCTACGGTAGCGACTGGTCATCAAGCCGTAAAGCGAGATGAAAAAGCGGTCGCTGAAAGCCTCATTCAGTTATCCCGTTGAGCAGGAATCTATGGATAGCGAAAGCAAAGGTGTGTCTGAACTGCCGTGAGTGCAACCCAGCCAAATCAGGCTGATAGGCTGGAGCCAAAAGGCAAAGGATAGGGGCGGGCGTTTACAATTGCGACCCGTATGCATCCCGGTTGTGTCGCAAAAACAGCCGCTGGTAAGATAGACAAGCCCCGTTATGCCTTCTCGCCCTCCGATGGCTACTGCTGCTCTGTTCAAGTGGCGGCATTTCTTGCCTGAAATTATCCTGCTCAATGTTCGTTGGTACTGCCGTTA
>NZ_JAMPKZ010000072.1:0-8389 GCF_039962215.1 Leptolyngbya sp. ST-U4 | reverse complement strand
AAGCACTCTGTCCATCTGAGCTACATCCTCATTGGGAGCATCGACGGGGGTTGCACCCGCTTCTCCATGCTTGAGAGGCACGGCGACTTCTCTATTCGTCCACGATGCTACAAGGCGGGGGAGATGGGATTTGAACCCACGATCTTTCGCTCGACAGGCAACTGCTTTGAGCCAGACTAAGCTACACCCCCAAAGGTGGCATTTATGCGATTTTCAAGGTTCGGAGGGTTTACTACAGCGCCTTTGTGAGAGGTTGCAGTGTTGATACTACATTTATACTACAAAAGTGCTACAAGTTGTCAACCCTGTACTACAACTTTTTTTCTTAAGTAGGAGGGCGATCGGGAAAGAAATGCTTGTATCGCCCTCTCCTACTGGGTCCCCCCGTTACGCTAGGGAGGAAATATGGGCTTCACTCATCTGCCACAGTTTGTAGATCAGGAACTCGGTGCGATCGCTCATCACCGCCAAGAACATCCCTTCGTGAGCATCCTTGTCCTCGGCAATCCAACTTCCGCTCAGCCCAACTTCCACAAACTCCTCATCTACAGCAATGAGGGTGGCTGCTGAGCCATACTCCCGATCTAGTGCCATCCCCAGCACTTTCAGTTCAGAAATATCCGCAGGCAGCAGAAAGGAGGCACAACCGGGTTCAACATGGAGCGTTTGCCCTAACCGCATTGCCAGGAGGACTCGCTGGGCAATCAACAGTTCGGGGTTGGTCGTGGTCCGCTCCATGTACAGCCCAACATCGGTGTAGTTCAGCTTCAACATCGATCGTGCCTCCTTTTTAGGCTTGAGGTCAGGTGTCAACAGGTTGCTGTTCTTTCCAAAACTGCTCGGCAAAGGCGATCGCTGGATGCATTGGTGCTTTGGGTTTGGCTCTCAGTACCATTCCGGTTTCATGCAGGAGGCGATCACCTTTGCATGAATTGCACTTCTCGCAGGCGGTCACTACGTTGTCCCAGGTATGGGTTCCGTCTTTTGAGCGGGGAATCACGTGATCCAGCGTCAAATGCTTGGTGCTGCCGCAGTACTGACAGGTGTGGTTGTCGCGACGAAAGACTTCCCGTCGATTTACAGGAGGTACTTTCCAATGCCGCTCTGGATTGCCACTGGTCAACCGGATGTGATCTGGGATTTGTAGTACGACGCTGGGAGAGCGGACTTCCCATTGCTGGGTGCTGCTGAACTCCAGGGTCTCCGCCTGCCCGGTAACCAGAAGCACGATCGCCCGTTTAAGGTTAATTCGTGCCAGGGGCAGGTAGTTCTTAGAAAACACCACGACCTGGTTCTGAAGTATTGGAATTTTCTGTCGCTGCTTGGTCTGCATGAGTTTTCTCCTCAAAAAATAACCCCCGCCTCTGAACACCAGGAGCGGGGGTTGGGGAAGTTAATATGGCTTTCCCTATGTCGGTGTCAGGGTCGCCCTGCACCTCCCGCTGCTAGTCAGTTGATCCGAATTGAGTCGTCCGGCGATGTTACTATCAATGCCTTCTCTGACGGATTTACCGCCGCTAAACCAATACGTCCCCTCAAACGCAAACAGCGCCGCTGCTCTGCCTAGACCGTGTTGAGGTCGGCACTGCATGGCGCTGCTTAAGGTGGTGAGAAGGATGCGTATCATGGAAGGCTGTAGTATTTGTATTACAAATCCGAATGTCTACATACTACATTTGTAGTATTAAATTGTCCACCCTTGATTGAAATTTAGGATGTTCGGTTATGGATACACGCAAACGGGGTAGCACTTCGGAAATGCAGGTGACGAGTATCCGACTGGAACCTGAACTGAAAGAGCGATTGCGGGAGATTTCTGGTGAACAGGGCTATCAAACCCTGATTCGAGATGTGTTTTGGCAGTTTGTGGAACAACAGATGGGGGTGGATGAGGTGCGACCGTATTCAGCCGAGGATAGGCGATCGCCCTCTTATCCCCCATTGTTATCCATGTCAGATATTCGAGCCACGTTTAGGGCGATCGCACAGCAACATGAGCAATGTGCGATTACAGGTAAGACCATTCACCCACAACAGATGATGTGTTTAGGGCTGACAATCAATGGAGCTATTTGAAATGACCCCCGCTTTTCGGACAGGAGGGTAGGAGTAGTATCCTTGTTCTTGAAAGGGGGCAACTATAACAGCAAACCGTCGTCAATACACCGCAGAGTTCAAAGCCAAAGTCATCCTGCAAGTGCTGAGTGGCGAAAAGACACCGAGCGATCTGTGCCGAGCGCACAAGCTGAACCCGAATGTGCTGAATCGGTGGCGCAAAGAATTTTTGGAGCAGGCACCGAGCATCTTTGAGCGGGGTGAAGTGGGCAGTGAGCATGAACAGAAGATCGCCGAATTGGAGCGGTTAGTGGGGCAGTTGACGGTACAGCTAGAGATCGCAAAAAAAGCATCGAGCTACTTGAGCCTGGACAAAAACGGGAGACGGTAATGCAGTTGAGCCAGGAGTATCCGATTGCGACCCTGTGTCAGGTGTTGAACTACCCACGCAGCCAAGTCTACTATCAATCGCAGCCACCGCCAGACGAGACTGAGATCAAAGAGGCAATTGTCAAGCTTTGTGGGCAGCATCCGACCTATGGTTATCGTCACATCACGGCGATGCTACAACGTCAAGGACAGGAGATTAACCACAAACGGGTAGCGCGGCTGATGAGGGAGCTAGGACTGGTTGGCAAGCAACCGGTCAGACGGAAACGGACGACCAACAGCAACCATGCGTTCCAGCGATATCCGAACCTGGTGATGGATTTAGCCATCGAGCGACCGGATCAAGTTTGGGTAGGGGACATCACGTACATCAGGCTGCAACAGGAATTTGTGTATTTGGCAGTGTTAATGGATGTGTTCACGCGTAGTATTCGGGGTTGGCATCTGGCGAGAAGCATGGAGGTGAGCTTGACGATCACGGCTCTGATGAAGGGACTAGCGAAGGGGCGACCAGAGATCCATCATTCTGACCAAGGCGTTCAATACGGGTAGTGTCTTACATCTGTTGATAGGGTAAACTAGTGGCACTAGCAATCTGTTTGTTTTCCCCATCTACAAGTATTCACTCTAATGGCACTGATTCCAGTTGTTTGTCCCCATTGTCAAGCCGATAGGGATGTCGTGAAAAACGGCAAAACAGCCCAAGGTAAACAGCGCTTCCTCTGTCGCTCTGAGATTTGTCAAGGACGAACCTTTATGCTGAACCCGTCTTACCCAGGACGCACTAGCGCTGTCAAAGAGCAGATTGTGGAAATGAGCCTCAACGGGAGTGGTATTCGAGACATTGCCAGAGTGTTGCAGGTCAGTACTCGAACAGTGATTGGAGAACTTAAAAAAACAAGAAGTGCTCAAAGCAGTGAATGAACTCCTTCTACAACAGATTGAGCCTGAGCAAGTGCAGGTCGAGATTGTTCGAGTTAGTCTTGGAGCAGAGAATTCAGGCATTGAAAGTGAGCTAGACGAGATGTGGAGTTTCGTTCAGAAGAAGGCAAATCAGCGATGGCTATGGTGGGCAATTGACCATCACAGTCGGAAAGTATTAGCGTATGTATTTGGGAATCATAGTGATGCAGTATTTAAGAAGCTGCAAGCACTGTTGGAACCCTTTGGCATTAAGAAGTTTTACACAGATGGATGGGGAGCTTATGAACGATGTTTAGAAGCTCAGCAGCATAAAGTTGGAAAGGCAAACACCCAAAGAATTGAACGGAAGCATTTGACGCTAAGGACAAGAATCAAGCGATTAGCGCGAAAGACGATTTGCTTTTCCAAGTCTGAGCAAATGCACGATACCGTGATTGGATTGTATATCAACCGTTATGAGTTCGGGCTTCAACTGTAATTATAAACATCAACAAATGTAAAACACTACCGCGTTCAATACGCAGCGAATGAGTATGCCAAGCTGCTAGAGCAGCACGCAGGCAGAAGTGGGACAGGCATGGCAGAACGGCTATGCAGAGCGATGGATGCGAACGATCAAAGAGGAGGAAGTTGACTTATCGGAGTATCGGAATTTCGCAGAGGCGTATGAACAGATTGAACAGTTTTTAGAGAATGTGTACACAAAGAAGAGAATACATTCATCATTGGGTTATTTAACACCGGATGAATATGAGAAGAAATGGAATGAACAACAAAAAGGAAATGTGATATAAAAGAGACACTTCCTTAAAGTCTTCGATCTCCTGTCCGAATTCATGGGTTCACTTCAATTGTTCCATTCCTCCTTGAGGATAGCTTGAGTCAATCAAGTGGCTAAAATTGCACTTATCTCTATCTGATTATTCTCAGATTATTACCGAGGTTTCCCGGAAGGACAAGCATTTCAGGCGCAATAGGAGGGCTTTCTGGAGCAGAAGTATATGGGGCGATCGCTCAATGAAGAGTGCTGGGCGTGCAGTTTGTTGATGGCAGCCGAAGCTCGCAAACTTCATGATGAAGAGCTTGGAGGCGATGGCTGCTGGCAGGAGGTGTGCCACAGTCGGCGGTCTTATTACCGGAAAGGTCGGAGCAGAGGGGCAGGGCGATACTCTTCCAGGCAAAGTGACCGGTATTGAGGAAGGTGTCGAGGCTGATGGCTACCAAGTTTTGAACATCATTGGTGTATTGCCAACGAGTTCCTTCCAGGCTGAGGAGAAATCTTAGTTTGTCTGCATTCTCAGGGGAGCGATCGCGCCAGAATGCCCTGACGGGTTCCCAAAATTGGAGTAATTGCCAGTAGGTTCATCGGAATTGTCCTTCACGCTCAAGGGTTAAGCGTCCAATAAACCAGTCTGCGAAACTGTCCTACATTTCACCACTTAAGATCTGCTAGTTAAACGCTAATTTAGGAATGCAGTTGCGACTTAAATGTCAACTGCTGAAGTTCCTCTTGATTCCAGTTGCCTAACCTGGCGGCAGCTTCGTAAGTGCTTTGCAAGAACTCTAACAACATCTGATCCGGTGATTCTGCCTCGCGGACAGCGTCATAGGGCAAAATAAATTCACCCAACTCTTTATTGTAAAATGCAGCATCGGGACGAACCTCAGCCTGCTTAAACCCATCGGGTTCTGGGTACGCATAGGAATAAAACGCTGGGTATGATAATCCGGCTCCGGGCCAAAATCCGGCACTACTGACTTCCTGGGAATAGGCTTCCTGCGCCACTGCATCCGGTAGATTTGGCACCCCTCCTGGATGTTCAGGAGCCGATCGCCCCGAAAAGCGAGTCACTGCTAAATCAAAACTCCCCCAGAAAAAATGAACCGGACTAACCTTGCCGGAAAAATGGGAACGAAATTCTCGAAAGACGCGATCGGACTGTAGCAACACTCGCCAGCATCGATTGGCATAATCCGCATCATAAGCAGCATGGGTTTCATCCTGCTCAAATCGAATTGGATCAGGGACTTCATTTGGTTTGGTGTTAATCGTGATGTGAAAATCTAATTCTCTCAGAGTTTCCATCACAGTCTGATAAAAATCAGCAACCGAGCGAGGGTAGAGTGCGATCGCTCGTCTTGCCCCTTCGCTGGTTTGAATCAGCAGTTCGTGATCAATAAAATCAAAGTCGATTTGAAAGATGCGACTGCCATAGGGAATCGTGGACGTGGTCAGTCCCCGAACGGTTAAATAGAGGGGGATATGCCAGGAATGATTAATCCACGGAGTTTGGGCAAATCGGATTTTGCCGATGATTTGAGTCCACATGTGCAAGGTGGTATAGGTCTCTTGCCATGCGTCCAGGGGTAAACTCGGCCAAATATCCGTTAGGGCAGGCTGATTTGATATCATGGTTTCCTCGCGAGTAGAAAAGGGGCGCGTGATCAATAGTTCTTCTGTTGTTCGTCGGCAAAACACCACAGCCATTGTTCTCCCAATTCGGCTGAACTAATCACCGCGTGTCCGCTTTCTTCGTAATGGTGGCGAGCGTGTTGATTTTTAGACGAGTCGCAGCACAGCATTTTGCCGCAGGTTTGACAAATTCTCAAGTGAACCCAGCGATCGCCAACCCGAAGGCATTCTTCACAGCGGAATACCGGGTAATTGGCTTTTGAAATCATATTCTCTAGTGTCAGTTCGTTCAGGTGTTGACAAGACATGGAAGATTTCTGTGAATGTGCAAGATATGTACTTGATCAAATGGGATACAGCCATGTGCGAAAGAGTTGAGTGAGGCGCGGCATAATCACGTAGGTCAGCAGGGCAACCGTTAGACCTGTAACCAACAACGTTCTGAGCAATACTGGAAGCCCAGCTAGGAGCGGTACTAGCAAACGATTGAGAATAGATATCGTAAAAAACACTCCCAGCCATGTCACGATCGCCATTTTGTAGCGCGGAGGTGGAGCCTTCATGGGTTTGTTGGGAAGCGTAAACCAGGTTTCCAGACCCGTTAGAGTTTGAATGGTTTCAGGCTTTTCAATCAAGGGCTGCAACCGCTCTAGCCATTCCTGCCGCACACTGGATTCCAGCCAGGTTTTGAGGTTGTCGTAATGATCAAATCTGAGAATTGCTACATATTCAGGATGAGCATGGTCACAGGGACGGATCACGCTGACCCCTAAGTGTCCCTTAAATTGATGGGCAGCCGTCGCAATTCCGTGCAACCATTCCTCATAACCTTGCTCACGCCCAGATCGAACGAAGTGAGAAATGATGGCGGTTACTTGGTGAGTTTCTTCATCTGTACCTACTACCCCTGGCTCTAGCATGAGAGATGACCTCAGAAAAACTTGGTTGCAAGGAACGCGATGAGTGCTAATGTGCGATGGCAGCTTTTAGGGCAGACTGAGCATTTGCGATCGCCAGATTCCGGGCTTCATCACCCAGATTAAGGCTATCGGCATAGACGAACTCAATATCCGTTATACCAATAAACCCAAAAATGAGTCGCAGGTAGGGCGTTTGTAGATCATAGGCGTGAGTAGGGCTACCTTCGGGATAGGCTCCGCCTTGAGCCATAATGATCGTCATTTTCTTGTTGTGAACCAGTCCCTTGTAACCTGTTTCATCAACGGAGAATGTACGTCCCGCTCGCACAATCTGGTCAAGGTAGGCTTTTAAGTTGGCAGGAATGCTGAAGTTATACATGGGGATACTGAAAACGTAGCGGTCGGCTGATAAAAACTCGTCGATCAATTCGTCGGACATTTGAATTGCAGCGGCTAACTCAGGTGTATGTTGATCGGATGGAGTAAATGCAGCCGCGATCCAGTCTTCGCTCACAAAAGGAACAGGGTAATGCCCAATATCACGGTAGGTGATGGTGTCGTTGGGATGAGTGGTTTTCCATTGGTTAATGAACTCTTTAGAGAGCGTGCGAGAGATGGAGCGATCGCCACGCGGACTCGCATCTAAATGGAGAATGTGGGTCATAGGATAAATCTCAGATTGTGAATGAAGAATGTAGCGGAGACGAATGAGCAACCGCTGGCGATCGCCCCTATTCTATGCACGAAATCATCCAGTGCTGCTGCAATGCCGCAAATGAACTGGATCACTGAGCAATGACAGCATTCACTTAGTTACACACGAGTCATGAGGCGTTCGCGATTGGCAGAGCCAGCATTTGATGTTGCTGCATAGCTCGTCATTAGGTTTTTGTAGTCAGGACTAAACCCTGCAAGGAGATTACCTAGCCCTTCAATATCGTTACGCCAATCACGGTGCAATTCACCCACAACGCTATACCAATTGACCAACTGAGCGCCAGCACGAGACATCCGATCCCAAGCTGCATCGCGACAGGTTTCATTGAAGGTGCCAGAGGCATCGGTGACAACAAAAACGTCATACCCTGCCTCCAATGCTGAAAGTGTGCAAAAAGTCACACAGACATCCGTGACAATTCCGGCAATAATCAATTGCTTCTTACCAGTTGCTTCTACGGCTTTAACAAATTCGGCATTGCATAATAGGGATATGAAATCAGGGTGAAACCGATGCAATGTCCCGACTGTAGCTCAACTGATATCAGTAAGAACGGCAAGCAAAGAGGTAAACAAAATTACCTTTGTAAAGCGTGTCGGCGACAATTCATCGAAATCTATGATCTGCCTACTGGATACCCAGATGAGTTCAAGCGTGAATGTCTCAAACTGTATGTCAACGGCATGGGTTTTCGTGCTATCGAACGGGTCAAAGGCGTTCATCATACGACGGTCATTACTTGGGTCAAACAAATTGGTGAGTTATTAGAGTTGTCGGGAAATAAGAACAGAGCTAGCCAATGCGACCTTTCAAGTTCTTCCTATGCCGCAGTCAGGTAGAAGTTCCATAATCCTGCTGCGGTTAGCATAAGGTGATCATCAAACTCCGCTTTTCGATTGCGATAGATAGCGCTCACCGCATTGTAACGCTTGACTCCAGCAAACGCATTTTCACAGACCACTCGCGATT
>NZ_JAMPKZ010000071.1:0-8946 GCF_039962215.1 Leptolyngbya sp. ST-U4 | reverse complement strand
CGAAGAACATTCTGCTGAACGAGGGCATCCGGGCTTGGATGGCACCTCAGGATCAGCCGCACGAACAATTTGTATTCCCCGAAGAGGTACTGCCCCGTGGTAACGCTCTCTAATAGTTCTATCCTGCTGAGCGGACGCGACCAGCAATCGACTGGATTTGCTTGGTGGTCTGGTAACGCTCGCTTGATCAACCTTTCCGGTAAGCTGCTGGGCGCACATGTTGCTCACTCTGGTTTGATTGTATTCTGGGCAGGTGCAATGACCCTGTTTGAGGTCGCTCACTTTGTTCCTGAGAAGCCGATGTACGAGCAGGGCTTGATCCTGCTGCCTCACCTGGCAACGCTAGGTTGGGGTGTTGGTCCGGGTGGTGAAGTCATCAACACTTTTCCCTACTTTGTGGTGGGTGTGCTTCACCTGATTTCCTCTGCGGTTTTGGGTCTGGGCGGTATCTATCACGCCGTTCGTGGTCCTGAAACCCTGGAAGAGTATTCTTCTTTCTTTGGCTACGACTGGAAAGATAAGAACAAGATGACCACCATCATCGGGATTCACCTGATCCTGCTGGGTCTTGGTGCATTTCTGCTGGTGCTGAAGGCAATGTTCTTTGGCGGTGTGTATGACACCTGGGCACCCGGTGGTGGCGATGTCCGAGTCATCACAAATCCGACGCTAAACCCTGCGGTCATCTTTGGCTATCTGCTCAAGTCTCCATTTGGTGGCGATGGCTGGATCGTCAGCGTCAACAACATGGAAGACATCATTGGTGGTCACATCTGGGTTGGCTTTATCTGTATTGCAGGCGGTATCTGGCACATTCTGACCAAGCCATTTGGCTGGGTGCGTCGCGCCTTCATCTGGTCGGGTGAAGCATATCTGTCCTACAGCCTCGGTGCGCTGTCTCTGATGGGCTTCATTGCCTCCTGTATGGTGTGGTACAACAACACTGCTTACCCCAGTGAATTCTTTGGTCCGACAGGTCCCGAAGCGTCTCAGGCTCAAGCTCTGACCTTCCTGATTCGTGACCAGCGACTGGGTGCAAACGTAGGTTCTGCTCAGGGTCCGACGGGTCTAGGTAAGTACCTGATGCGCTCTCCGACAGGTGAGATCATCTTTGGTGGTGAAACCATGCGTTTCTGGGACTTCCAGGGTCCATGGCTGGAGCCGTTGCGTGGACCGAATGGTCTAGATCTGGAAAAGATCAAGAACGACATTCAGCCTTGGCAGGCTCGTCGCGCGGCTGAGTACATGACTCACGCTCCGCTGGGTTCGCTGAACTCGGTAGGCGGTGTGGCAACGGAAATCAACTCCGTGAACTTTGTCTCGCCTCGCGCTTGGCTGGCAACCTCTCACTTCGTGCTTGGCTTCTTCTTCCTGGTGGGTCACCTATGGCACGCGGGTCGCGCTCGTGCTGCTGCGGCTGGCTTTGAGAGAGGCATCGATCGTGACAATGAGCCAGTACTGGCAATGCCTGAGATTGACTAATCCTTAGTCTCCTTGTAAATCAATAGGTCCCTGCAAATGCGGGGACTTTTTTATGTCGAATTTTATGTCGAAAATTTGCATTCCCTGTTCAAACTCAAGATTCAAAATTGCTTAGAAACAGAAAAGTTACGATCGACCTATCCAGTTTCCTTATTCATTCATTGCTTTAAAAATGAAACATTATCCTTTTTTGGCACTGTCGCTCACGTTAGCCGTATTTCTAGGAGCCGCAAGTAGCCTATTGAGTCCCTTCAATTCTTTAACCTCAGCTCAGGCACAGGATACTCAAAGTCCCCGTGCTGCCTTTACTCGTCCACCGCGCCTGGTGAGTGCCGAGAATCCTGAGAAGCAAGTTGCAGTGCGATCGTCTGTTTACTATTTCACATTGGAGGTTCCGCCTGATTCGGGTAGCGGGCTTCAGCAGGTAAGCGTGGTTCAGCGAGACGGGTCTTCCCGGATAAGACGAATTCGCTATGACCTGGAGGCAACTCGTGCTTTTGTAGGAACAGCAAACGATCGCGGTACAGAGATCCCGATCGCTCAAAAAACCTACGATGAGGATTCTCAAACCGTCACGCTTGCCTTTGCCAGTCCGGTTCCATCTGGGACGACGGTCACGCTTGCTCTGGAAGCACAGCGAAATCCTCGGATGCAGGGCGTTTATCTGTTTGGCGTCACGGCTTATCCAGAAGGCAGTACTACGAGTGGACAATTTCTTGGCTATACCCGGCTCACCTTTTATGGCAATGACGGCATTCAACTCCTTTCCGATTGAATTGGCCGGAAGCAGATGCCCATTGAAGGCTTCCAGATTAAGACAACGGATATAAAGCCCAAGATGCAGGACAATAGACCTTATCTCAAATACAGCCCTGCTTTGTGCGGGGATTGCCAGTTAAGGTGATGAACTCCGCTACTCTCCTAACCCCCAATCCGGGGGAACCTAGTTTTCCTCAAGGTTCTCAAAGTCTTCCAAGTTTGGGGAATTTAGGGGGCGATGTAGGATTCGCGACTGCTCAAACATCCTTTTAGCTTCATACTGCTGTATCTGTCAGAGCTTACTTTCATTTAGACTGCGAACGCCTCATGTCTGAACTGCCAATTCTGCCAAACTATATCAACGGGCAGTGGTGTGACTCTGCTGCCACTGAGTTTGTTCACGCGATTAATCCTGCGACAGGCGATCGGCTTGCCAGTGTCCCTCTTTCTCCAGCAAGCGAAGTTGAGCGGGCGGCGCAGGTTGCCCATGAAGCGTTTCAGTCCTGGCGACGGACGCCAGCTCCGCAGCGAATTCAGTATTTGTTTAAGCTGAAAGCTCTGATGGAGGAGCAATTTGAGGACCTGTCGCGGACCATCACGATCGAATGCGGCAAAACGCTGGACGAATCGAAGGGCGAACTGCGACGGGCGATCGAAAATGTGGAAACGGCTTGCGGCATTCCAATGATGATGCAGGGAACGAATTTTGAGGACATCGCATCGGGTATTGACGAATTTATGTTTCGGCAGCCCATTGGTGTAGCGGCAGTGATTGCGCCGTTTAATTTTCCGGGCATGATTCCCTTCTGGTTTTTACCTTATGCGATCGCCTGCGGCAATACCTATATTGTGAAGCCGTCTGAAAAAGTACCGCTGACTATGCAGAAAGTTTTTTCTTTGATCGATCGAGTTGGGCTGCCGCCTGGAGTGGTGAACCTGGTGAATGGCGCAAAAGAAGCGGTCGATGCCATTCTCGATTATCCGTTGATTCGGGCAATTAGCTTTGTGGGGTCGAGTGGGGTAGCGCGGTATGTCTACAGTCGGGCAACCGCGAATGGAAAACGGGTGCAGTGTCAGGGTGGCGCGAAAAATCCGGTGATTGTGCTGCCAGATGCTGACATGGAGATGACCACTCGAATCACAGCGGACAGTGCGTTTGGCTGTGCCGGACAGCGATGTTTGGCTGCGTCGATCGCCATCACCATTGGAGAAGCCCGTAAAACCTATACCGAGTCGATCGCGGCAGCAGCTGCCTCACGGGTGGTGGGAAACGGACTGGAAAAAGGCGTACAGATGGGTCCGGTGATCAGCGCAGAAAGCCGTCAGCGGATCGAGCAATTAATCCAGCAGGGCGAGTCAGAAGGCGCAAAAGTGATGATCGACGGTCGATCGCCTCAAATCACCGGATATGAGCAGGGTAATTTTGTGCGTCCCACAATTTTGCAGGACGTTGACCCCGACAGCAGGATCGCCAAAACAGAGATCTTTGGTCCTGTCCTGAGCCTGGTTTATGTTGAGACGATCGAGGATGCTATTCAGCTTGTGAATCGGGGGCAATACGGCAACATGGCCTGTCTATTTACCAGTAGCGGGGCGGCGGCGCGGAAGTTTCGCTATGAGGTAGAGGCAGGCAATATTGGGATCAACATTGGCGTAGCGGCTCCGATGGCGTTCTTTCCGTTTAGCGGCTGGAAAGAGAGCTTTTTCGGCGACCTGCACGGACAAGGACAGCACGCGGTTGAGTTTTTTACCCAAACGAAGGTCGTGGTGGAGCGTTGGTTTAAAGACTGGTCGCGGCAGTTTTAGGGGCTGCGCCTTGAAACTTCCCTTCAAACCATTTCCTAAAACCGCACAAAATCGCCCCGTACCCAGCCGGTCGCCCCAGAGCTGGTGAACTGTACTTGATACCAGGTTTGCTGGTCTGAGCCGATCGCTTGCGCTAAAATTCGCACCGAGTCTCCTGACAAGCCATAGTGACGCACCGGAGATTGAAGATTGGCTCGATCGCGAATATTAATTCGAGAACCCGGATCGCGACTGGTGAGGGTGGCAGTGCTGGCGCTGGGGCGGGCCGTTTGGAGAGCGGAATTTGCCAGAGCGATGACCGTTTCTCTACGTCCATTTTTCACTGAGGCAGAATAGAGCACTCCCTGGGAAAGCCAGGATGCCTGAGCAGTGCAGTACGCGCCGCAGGAATTGGTGAAATATCCCTGGATGCCGTTTGCCAACGTAATCGCTTCGATCGTGTCTTGGGGACTTCCAGGATCGGTGTCTACAGAGCCGCCAAGTTGTGCGGAGAAATAGCCCCAGGTGCAGGGGGTTCCCTGACAATCGGGCGTATAGGTGAAGCTGACTTCGTATCCGTCGGGGCGGTTGCTCGTGATGTTGGAATACAGCGAATCGGCTTCGGGTAATTTACTGGGCAGGACGATCGGTACTTGAGTACGTCCCTGAAGTTGGGTTCTCAAGCGGTCAACCGGCACGACGGTATCTGCCCAAGCGGGAAGCGGTAGGCTCAGCATGAGCAGGGTTGTCCAGAGCAGTTGGCGAACGCGTGACATAAGGTAGGAACTCCTAAGCCCAAATTGAATTGCGATTTCGATTGCCTGAGTACAGCAACCTGTTTTGCAAAAGGTTATGGTTGCAAAAGATTATGCCCGTACTTTAGGTATTACTAACTACACAAGGGTAGTAGCCATTTTTCGGGACAAGCTGTTAATCGTCGCAGGAGAAAACTGCTTCGCATTGCTCTACAAAATAATCAGGAGTCAAGTCAGGACTCGATCGCAAAAAATCCGGGAGGGCAATCTGTTATGCTCACAGGTAGAACCGTTCCTCCTCGGATGCCGCTATGGTGACCCTCACAGCTCAATCTTCTGTAGACCAGCGCGACTGGAAACCGATCGTCAAAGCCTTTGAAGCTGTTGTCGGTAAAAATGCAGTAGTGCAGCGCAAAGAAGAACTCTTGGTGTATGAGTGTGATGGGCTGACAAGCTATCGTCAGCGTCCGGCAGTGGTGGTGTTGCCTCGTACAACAGAACAGGTTGCAGAAGTGGTGAAAATCTGCGATCGATTCAACGTGCCATTTATCGCGCGGGGAGCCGGAACCGGGCTATCGGGAGGTGCGCTGCCGATCGAAAACTGTGTGCTGATTGGCACAGCCCTGATGAATCAGATCCTCGAAATCGATCTCGAAAATCAGCGGGTAGTCGTGCAGCCGGGCGTGATTAATAATTGGGTGACGCAGGCGGTTAGCGGAGCGGGATTTTACTATGCGCCTGACCCTTCCAGCCAGATTGTTTGTTCCATCGGTGGCAATGTAGCGGAAAATTCGGGCGGAGTGCATTGCCTCAAATATGGCGTGACGACGAATCACGTTTTGGGGCTGAAGATTGTTTTGCCAGATGGATCGATCGCTGAGGTAGGCAGCAAGATTCCCGAAATGCCGGGATACGACTTGGCAGGAATTTTTGTCGGTTCAGAAGGCACGCTGGGCATTGCCACCGAAATTACGCTGCGGATTCTCAAAACCTCTGAGGCAATTCATGTGCTGCTGGCAGATTTTACCAGCGTCGAGGCGGCAGGACAGGCGGTTTCAGACATCATCAGTGCCGGGATTATTCCGGGCGGCATGGAAATGATGGACAACTTCAGCATTAATGCTGTGGAAGATGTGGTGGCGACCAACTGCTACCCGCGAGACGCGACGGCAATTTTGCTGATCGAAGTCGATGGGCTGGAAGTGGAAGTTGAAGCAAACCGCCAGCGGGTCGAAGCGATTTGTCGGCAAAATGGGGCAAGAAGCATTCGCACTGCCACTGATCCCACTGAACGTCTCACCCTGTGGAAAGGACGCAAAGCTGCCTTTGCCGCAATGGGCAAGATTAGTCCTGATTATTATGTGCAGGATGGGGTGATTCCGCGAACCAAACTGCAATACGTGCTGCACGAAATCGAGGTACTCAGCCAGAAACACGGCTATCGCGTCGCTAATGTGTTTCATGCTGGGGATGGCAACCTGCACCCGCTAATTTTGTACAACAATGCCATTCCGGGACAGCTTGAGGAAGTGGAGGCACTGGGGGGCGATATTCTGAAGCTTTGTGTTGAAGTGGGCGGCAGCATTTCGGGTGAGCATGGCATCGGCGCAGACAAAAAGTGCTATATGTCTGCGATGTTTAATGAAACCGACCTGGAAACGATGCAGTGGGTGCGGCAGGCCTTTAACCCGAAGGGACTGGCAAACCCGGAAAAGCTGTTCCCGACGCCGAGAACCTGCGGAGAAGCAGCCCGATCGCTTACCGCTGAAGATTTTCCGAACGTCGATCGCTTCTAACCCACTTCAATGCAAGACGATCTGAGGATCGATCTGAAACGCTGAGCTGGAGTTTGATTGCCCAGAAGCTTCCTCGCGGCGCAGTTGCCAGAGCAGCTTTTGAGATTTCCAGGCACGATCGAGCAGTTCCATTGCCTGGGTGGGCGAGCATTCTTTTGAGTAGCTTTGCTCTAGTGCCGAGCAAATATACGTTTTCAGGTAAGTTTCGATATCTTGAGGAGCGATCGAAACTGTGGTTTCGTGGGGGGCGACTTGCATAGGGGGAAGCATTAGGAAAGAAAAGAACAATAAGAACCCAATCTGCGAACGGGGCAGCTCGAAAACTGTGGCTTGTTTTCTCCTACAAAAGAATCCGGTTTGAATTCGGACATTTGAAGGCGATCGGGTAGTTTTTTGTAGAATCTTTACGGGATTGACCAATCCACATAAATCTATAGACAGTCAGTAAACGGTCAGAGGTAAAACGGTGAGCTGATTAAATCGCAAAGGAAATAAAAACGTTAAGTCATCCTTAGGGAGAGCCAAATTTAAAGCCGACAGGAGAAAATGTAACCGTTGATTGCTGCCTTAGGAGTGCAATATGGTTCTTGCTCGTTGGCGACAAATTCTTGCACCAGTCTTGCTTAGCGTTTTGTTGCTGGTTACTGCTTGCAGTCCACAAGCGCCATCCCGCTTTGAACAGACGCAAGTTGAAACAACTCAAAAAGGCGCGCCGTCTGCCGTTGCTACTGATGCCACTCAGGGAGGAGCGTTTAACCAGTTCTTTCCGAAGTCGGTTTCTGGCTATGAGATTGTGCCTGCTCAGGAGAAAAAAGGGTTTGCTGAATACAAAGTAAACCAGGGTGGAAAAAATGTGGCAATGCTGGCAATCAGCGATACCACCGGAACACCTGCCGCAGAGAAATTTAGGAACAGCACGATGAAGATTGCAGGCTATCCCGCCGTCGAACAGGGACAAAATGGAACTGCAATTCTGGTGAACGATCGCTATCAGGTGAAAGTGCTGTCTCGCGATCCTTCATTTACAAAGGAGAATCGGGCAGAATGGCTGACTAAGTTTGATTTGAACGGCTTAACCAAGCTGAGTTAAGTTCGGGCAGGTAAGTTCAGACTCAGGACTTCAAGAGTCGCTGCATCATTCGCTGCAAACCAATTGACCCTTTGCTCAGGAGGACTCTGTGAGTAAATCAATTTATGAACTGGTTGACCGTCTCCCGACAGGCGGCATTACCGTAATGGCACTGCGATCGCTCGATACCTTCGTGCCAGGACAGTGGGATAATCTAGTCGGGTTTGAAAATACGATTCGGAAAGTAACGGGTGAAACCGACGAAAGCTTGATTCAGCAAATTGGCGATCGGGCGGTGACGCTGTTTAACGACAAATCGCAGGGCTATCAGCGGGCACTCTGGCTTTATCAAACCGTCGATTCGGCATCGGGCGCACTGGGCGCGGCAGCTCTGGCAAACCGAATTGGGCAGGATATCTCGTTTCTGGGAGTGTTGAAGCATCTCACGCCCAAACCTGAAAGAGCGCAAACGATCGATCTATGCGTCAAACTCGTCGTTGAAGTGGTAGCCTTCTGTCAAATCAACGGCATTCCGGGTGATAGTCTGGGCGATTTTTTAGCGTCCTTAAAAGACTACGGCGGCGAATCGCTGATGCGAATGGCAGCGCTTGTTTGTTTTGATGGACTCGTGCCTTTGGGAGCCGATTTCTCGCTGAAGGCATTAAACGCAATTCAAGGAATGACCCCTTCGGAACTAGAGAAAAATAACACGTTCAAAGGCGTTGCAGAACAGATTCCGGGCGGCAATACAGACGGCAAACTAGGCTTTATTCGCGAAAGCTTTTCTTCCACAAAAGGCTGGATGGATAACTTTGTGGCATCCCGCAATTTGACTCCTGATAAGGTGATCGACAACTTGACGCAATTTGTGGATGTATCTAAAGACAAATTAGACTACCTTGGCGCATTTCTTGATATGTCCGTTAAATACTACGAACACACCGGAGTGCAAACGCTGACGCGGCGACTGGTTGAACGGGCGGTTGCTGAAATTTAGCATCGTAAGGTCAATCTCTTTGCAGGAGAAATGGTTTGGCATTGCCTGTGAGGAAAGCCGGTCTTGATGTTGATTGAAGCCTAAAATTTGTCAAAAATTGATTTTTGAAATCTGGTTTGAGGTAGGGCAATCCTGCCTTTTTTTTATCATTTGCAAGCGTTGCTGAAATTGCAATGGCAGGCATCTAGGCTATAGCTTTACGCGATTAGGTTAGAACGCTAGGCTAGGGGAAAACCAGCGTCTAGAAGTGCCTATGCCTTCCCCTTATGGTGACGACCTGCGTCGCAAAGCAATTAATGCCGT
>NZ_JAMPKZ010000070.1:0-9068 GCF_039962215.1 Leptolyngbya sp. ST-U4 | reverse complement strand
AATCGCGAGTGGTCTGTGAAAATGCGTTTGCTGGAGTCAAGCGTTACAATGCGGTGAGCGCTATCTATCGCAATCGAAAAGCGGAGTTTGATGATCACCTTATGCTAACCGCAGCAGGATTATGGAACTTCTACCTGACTGCGGCATAGGAAGAACTTGAAAGGTCGCATTGGCTAGCTCTGTTCTTATTTCCCGACAACTCTAGTAGCAGCGGCTGGAATACATTCAAGAAAAATCCTGTTGAGTTTGCTGGCTTTACACTTGTGTTTTTCTTGATTAATGTTGCGAGCGCCAAAGTTAGCCAGTTCGTTACTCTGGAGGGGTTCATCAACCTCTTCATTTCTGCTCCTTTAAATGCAGGATTTTTAATCGTGGCATTTAAACTTTTGAAAAATCGCGCTACAACGTTTGGTGATTTTTTCAGGGGTTTCAATAACTACCTGCCGCTTCTCCTGGTCAGTCTCGTTTCTAGCGTAGTGATTGGTATTGGGTTATTACTGCTTCTCGTTCCTGGTATTTACCTCGCAGCTGCTTACATCTTTGCACTCCCCTTAGTCCTCGAAAAGAAGATGAACTTTTGGGTTGGAATGGAGTTTAGCCGCAAGCTGATTTCCAAGAATTGGTTCTCTTTCCTTGGTTTTGCTTTTGCGTTGGTACTACTAAACTTAGCAGGTGTTTTACTGCTGGGTGGGGGTCTACTAGTGACGATTCCGATCAGTGCTTGTGCGATCGCTGCCGCCTATGCAGACATTGTGGGTTTGACACCTAGCAGTTCTGATTTTGGAAGCGGGGTTAGTGCCTGAGTGCCTCTTCTGGCAAATCTGCTTGAAGAAGGCGAATAGTTTTTGACCAGTCGCCTTCTTTATCTGCGCCACTTAATGGCAGGTCTCAACTTTCTCTGACTGCCAACTCACTGCCAACAACAGGAGAACAAGCTATGAATGTTAACTTACAGACTAATGTTTTTGATGTCATCATCGTCGGTGGCGGTCCAGCCGGTTTGACTGCTGCCCTGATGCTCGGACGAGCCTGCAAACGGGTCTTGGTTTGCGATGCTGGCAAGCCACGCAATCAAGTTGCTCATGCTGCCCATGGTTTCTTTTCTAGAGATGGAATTTCACCTGCGGAACTGCTGCAAATTGGACGAGAGCAATTACGTCCTTATGATGGGGTTGAAATTCAGATGGGTGAAGTGGTCGATGCTCAGAAAATGGGCGATCGCTTTCAAGTGACTCTGAGCGATGGCAATCAGTTTGTCGGTCGCAAACTGCTGTTGGCCACGGGTATGAAAGATTCACTTCCGGCAATTGATGGATTCGCAGAACTTTGGGGTAGCAGCATTTTCCACTGTCCTTACTGCCATGGTTGGGAAGTGCGAGATCAACCTTTAGCAATCTATGGCAAGGGAGAGGTAGCACTTGAAATGACATTTATGCTAACCGGCTGGAGCCGCGATTTAGTGCTCTGTTCAAATGGTCCTGCCGAATTAACCCATGAGCAACGACAGCAGTTAGCAAATTGGGAGGTTCAGCTACGCGAAGAAAAAATTGCTCGGCTCGAATATCAAGACGACAAACTGACAGGGATCGTCTTTACAAACAATGAGGTGCTGCCCCGTCGCGGTATATTGCTGCGCCCTCCGTCCTATCAGCACAGCCATCTAGCCACAAAGTTAGGCTGTAACCTTGGCAGCGACGGCATTGTACAAGTGGATGAGAGTAAGCAAACCTCAATTCCTGGACTCTATGCGGTGGGCGATGTGTCTAGTCCTTATTCACAGATCGCCGTAGCCGTCGCGAGTGGGACGCTCGCTGCTGTTTCCATCAATCACACTTTGACTGAAGAGAACCTAGTTCATCTCAGCTTATCTCAGTGTTTAACGCAGAGAACTTGAGTGTTCTGAATTGGGTTCTCGTTGAACAATGGGACCAACAGACAGGCACTAAGCCGTCTTTCGATAGTGAGAAAACGAACATGAACGTGCCCCCCCTTAGAAGCGGCATCCGCTTACTTTTAATCGCCGGACTCTTTTTAGGAACCACTCTAATCACTTCTTTAGGAACTGTCATGAACACCACAAGCGCACAACACATCAAACCCACCATCATTCTCGTTCACGGTGCATTCGCCGAGTCGTCTAGCTGGAATGGCGTCTTAACCCAACTTCATGAGCAAGGTTACCCGACGGTTGCCATAGCCAATCCCCTACGCGGTGTGAAAAGCGATGCGGACTATGTTGCTAGCGTTCTCAAGAGCATTGAGGGTCCCACAGTGCTAGTCGGCCACTCCTATGGAGGTGCTGTCATCACTAACGTGGTCGGCAACGAGAATGTGAAGGCGCTCGTCTATGTTGCGGCTTTCGCCCCGGATGCCGGTGAGACTGCCGTCGAACTCTCAGGGCGTTACTCCGGCGGCACGCTCGGGCCAACACTGGCACCACCGGTTGCCACACCGGATGGTGGTAAAGATCTTTATATCCAGCAAGACAAGTTCCACGCCCAGTTTGCAGCAGATGTGCCGGCCGCAGCCGCGCAGCTGATGGCTAGCACCCAGCGACCCATTACAGAAGCTGCTCTTAACGAAGCCTCGGGTACACCTGCCTGGCAGTCCATCCCGTCCTGGTTCATTTATGGCGATCGCGACTTAAATATTCCGGCAGCAGCCCTTTCGTTCATGGCGAAGCGCGCCAACTCGAAGGAAACGGTTGTTGTGAGTGGTGCATCGCATGTAGTGATGGTTTCTCATCCAGATGCCGTTGCCGAGATTATCGAACATGCTGCGGTCGCGCGATAAAGGGATTGGAAGAGGATACGTGCAAAATTCTGTAATATACGTCTGAAAGCTTTGCCTTAACTTGATTTCACCTTTTCTCGATTTTCGTGATTCCAGCACTAAAATCTTACGGAGGAATGAACATTTGAAGGCAATTTTGCAGGTTTTTACATGTATCCTATCGGAACCCTTTTAAAGGCTTGATTAGAGGAACTTTGAGCAGACGGGGAGGAAAAGTTGTCTTAGAATTATCAGGTAGAGATAAGTGATGTTATCTCTATCTAAAACCAACCTAACTGGACGATCGACTATGGATGACTCCCCCACTGACCCTGTTCTCCCAATCGTGATCGTCCCCCTTGAAGGTGGCAAGAAGGAAGAACTCCGGCGATTGGAACCACCCGACTTACGCCATTAGCAGATCGAGGAGTTCCTGCGGCAGATGGGGAAGGCGGAGAATACCCAGCGTGTCTATCAAGGACAACTGGTACGGTTTACCGCGTGGTGCGACAAGTCCGAGCTAACTGCCAGAACCGAATCGCTAAATCTGCGTAAGAGTCCGATTACCGATTTAATTCAAGAAGGAACAAAATGTTCATTGGTGATCCGGAAACGTGATATTGAAAAGCGATAGCAGGTAAGGGGTGCGTGCAATTCGCAAAATGCCCCATAGCCCTTGAGCAACTGCCCACTTCAGCACACCGCTTCGATACATATAGTCTCCGGCTCGGTTGGCGGTTTCTAGCTCATAGGTGCGAACTGTGCCACAGGAAAGGGCTGCTTCTGATGCAACGCGAGGGCTTCCTTCACCCATGTAACGCCATTCGCGCCAGGTATGCCCATGAATTGTGAAGCTATGGTTGCGGGGGCGATCGGCAGCACAAATCAAATGGAAGTGAACGGCTCTGCGACGTGGCACAATCCAAACGGGCGTAGCGGGATTTGCTAGATTGACTCGCGTGGCATCCAGCAGGGGTTCAACCCGATAATTAAACCCTTTGTTGCCCTGGTCTTCTGTGTCTTCTGCGTTGTCCACCAGTACATCGGGATCGCCTGCACGGGAGAAATCCTCTGGCTTATCGGGAAAGGGAGCATCGCGATCGCCATCCACAAATAACCGCAATCCATCCTGGAGCAACAGCACAACCTCTTCGTAGCGATCGCCATACTGTCCCCGAATCGTTGCTCGCGCTCCATGCCAGGCGGTAGGACTAAACAGCGGTGCAGTTGGTTTGCCCGGAGGCACAAAGCGCGGAGTTGCGCTGGGCGGCTCAACAATCAGAGCGCCAATCAATCCATGACGGCGGTGATTTCGCACATCTGCCATATCTTGCAGCAAGACGGCGCCGACCTGATCCGCATACCAGAGATACGTGTAGCGTTGACCCGGTGATATGCTTTGAATCGGATTCTTGCCCACATTTGCGCCATCGTGCTGCTGCACATCGTAGCGAAGTAGATCCGCATGCAGGGAAACCTGATTGGAAACACGGCGATCGTCCACATCTGCGAGCACACCGGGCGAAAAAGGCTCAGGCCTTAAACTGGCTGGCAAGCGATTATGCAGCTCGATTTCGACCCATTCCCCGGCACGACAGCGTAGGACGAGTGGTTCGGGTTGAGCAGAGGCAGAGACCGGTTGCCATTCGGTTGCTCCGGGGGTGGCAATCGCATCGAGACGATAGATCAGACCGAACGGATCAACCAGATTGGAATCACGATAGGTTAGCGATCGGGCTTCGGCAACGACCTTGAAGCGGCGTCGCAGCCGAGGTTCTGGCGGTGTGGGCAGCGGGGGATCCGTGATCGGAGCGATAGGAGTGAGTTTTTGTCCCACTTCATCGAGTTGCGCTGGATCATAACTGCGAATCAATCCCCAGCAGCCAACCCAGAGATCATCGGCCCCGGCAAATTTCCACAGATAGTCGCCTGCGCCATAGGACTCCTGCACCTTGAAGGTAAAGGCTTCTGAGATGCCCAGCGTTTGCTGATTGACCAGCAGCGATCGCGAATCGTTACGGAAACGTCGCCAGCGCATTCCGTGAACCTGGAAGCTGTGCTGTTCTTCGTGTGACCCCTGCACTAATCGAATCCAGATTGGCTCGTTGGGCAGAGTATGGAAAATGGACGTATCGGGTTCTTTTACCTTCAGGGAATGGAACCAGTAGGCAGGCTCATCCTGACGCTCTCGCAGCGGAGTCGACCGATAGTTAACTGCCATCACGCCATTGTCATCGTGGCTGCCCGGTTGGTCGGGTGGCTCGATCGGTTGTCCCTTGCGATCGAACATGGGAATCCAATCAGCGACGCTGATGCAAAATTCACGGAATTCCTGCACGCCGTCGATCGGTTGTGGCAGTTTAATCACCGCCTGTTGTCCACTCAGGATTGGCTGGCTGGAATCAAATGGGTTGTGGAAGGTTGCGCCTTCGGGTTCGACGATTAATGCCCCGAATAAACCGTGTTTTTGGCGATAGTTAGCAAACAGATGATCGTGAAAGAAGATTGTGCCAAACTCCTCGTCTGCCCACCAGCGATACACCATTTTTTTACCCAGGCGAGGTGCGCTCAGATAGTTCCAGCCCGTGCTGGCGCCATCACCACAAATTGGGTCAAACTTCACCATATGCACGTGCAGCCCGCATTCTCCTTCCCACGGCAGTTTGTCACAAGGGGGAAATGCCGGATCGAATGGAGTTTCCTCGATGCAATCGGGCAGTTGATTGTGCAGCGTTAGTTCCAGCACATCCTGCTGGCGACAGCGGAAAAACAGCGGTTCTTTCGCTCGATCGCGCTCATCCGGATCGCCCTCGGCTTTCAGGTAATACAAATGCCCATCCGGGTCATACCAACCGTCGTCGTTGTAGTCAATCCGTCGCTTGACGACGCCAATTTCATGATTCGGCTGCGGCAGTTCACGCGGATAGGGAAAGCGACCAAACAGTTCACCGGGACGCGGATCGGCATTAAACGCATTGCGCTCCAGAACAGTGGCTTCCTCATAGTCAAGCTCGGCTGGCATCGTTGCAAAGTCTCCCGGATAAGGCGGTCTGGGTGACTTCTGACCGACAGTTCCTGGGATAAACAAAGGGAAACCAGGGCGATCGGGGGTCGGCGTGGGCGGCGGTTCGCGATCGGGTAAAACGGCTAATTTCGCGATCGGTATGCCGTCGGGATAGCGTCCAATGCGGCGACCCTGATAGCGACCATCCTCGTCGGTTAAACAGTCTCCGTCCATGCCGTCCTGACGGGTATCAAAGGTACGAAAGATGCCCCACATTCCCATGTGGAAGTGCGGATACAGATGGCAATGCCAGATCACATCGCCGGGAACGCCCTGACGATTGCCTGCGCCCCATAGCGGAACGATCGTGTGTCCAGTTTGCGGGCTGATGCTGATTGCATCGATTAGGGGCGTTTGCGGATTGTGGGGAACCACGTGCCACGCATACAAGTGCAGGTGAAACACATGGGTTTCTTTCACGCCCGCATGAACCAGCCGAATTCGCACCGGATCACCGAGATATGCCCGCAGAATGGGAGTTGCAGGATCGCCAAACATCCATGAGCTGTGGTGCTGCTCTTCGTTCAGAACGGGGGCATTCAGCGTTCCCTCACGGCGTTTCTGCCAGATAATGCGCTCCCGGCTGATCATCGGCTCTGCGCGGTAGCTAATTGGCATCAGCGATCCAGAATGAGCATCGACACCGTGCCCGCCATGTCCAACCTGTCCATTCTCGCCATGATCATCAGATTGGCAGGGATTCTTTTCCAGCTTGCCATGCGGCGGCACAAACTCTGGCTCGTCGTGAAAGAAGATGACATACTCGCGGAAAGAAGCGTTGTCATCGGCATATTTCGAGGGCTGAGAAAAGCGATCGCCTGTCTTGGGAAAGGATTTCTTTGGGGATTGCGACAGCTCTGCTCGCGATCGCAAATGCACATCTGCATACAGCCCGTCTTCTAAAAGACCGTCCATGCCCACTTCTGGATCGCTCCACCAAGCGTTCTCAGGTTCGACAATCAGCGCCCCAAACAAACCATGGGCATTCGTGCCGTCTTGATTACCAGAGAAATTCCCGGCGTCGTGAAAGGGAAATACACCTTCGTGTTTGCAGTGCCAGATGTATTTGCGGGTTTCGCCTGTGGCAACCAGACTGGAAGCATTTCGCCCCACCTGTGCGCCATCGCTGGTTTGAATGTCGTAGCCGTCTCCGACCAGATGCAATCCGATCGAGCGATCGCGAATTTCGTTCTCTAGCTGCACCTCGACAACGTCACCTTTACAGGCTCTCAGCACCAGTGGACGCACCAGCGGATGAGGCTGTTTTGCTTCTTCGGGTGTTTGGGGCAGTTCGATGCCAAGCTGCTGAGCACGGGCGCGAGCTTCTGCGATGAGTTGAGCCTCTGCAACCGGACCTTGCATTAATTGCTTAATATATTTCAGGATGGGTAAATTCTGCTTCAGCGTAAACATCAAACCATTGTGATTATGATCGCCATACTTGTTGAAATATATTGTTATCTCGATCGCCACAACCTGATAGCAACGGGAGCCAGAGTCAGTCAGCGGCAGCATAGTAATTTCCCCGCGAGACAATAGAAATATCTGTGAATAATTGAATCGTCACAATCTTGAATCAATAATTCCAGTACACACACGGGTACTTTATTCGGTTATGTCGCAAAAATTGGTTAATGGTAAGGTAGGCAAGCCCAACTCTGTCGACGTTTCTGGTGTTTGATCATCGAGTTACTGAAAATGGGACAGTTGAACGTTTCCTACGATCGGTAAGTGAAAATTAAACTGTCTCCTACAAACTCTGGAGTGTAAAACAAATCCTCCGATACTGTTGGCGAACCTCGATGAGGATCACACCTCCCTTAATCCGGCACTAGAGCCGCCAAACGAGAAACTCGAGTTTTTGCTCTTGGTACTCCAGTCAACCAGTTGATCAAGCGCTCAAAGTTCATTGCAGCAGCGATCGCAGTATTTTGCAAATGGGTCTTGGTTAGTCCTCGATATCGAGTTTGCCTTAATCCAAACGCTCGAACTCCTTGAGAGAGCGTTCCTTCAATCCCAGCCCGACGCTGATAGCGTTGCTTTCCCTCAGCACTGACCTGAGTCGCTCGGGCGTTCTTAAGCGCTTCATACTGTGCTTGTGGCATCAGCAGTACACTGCGTGCAGCAGGCAGTTTTGCTCGAGTACATTGAGAGCGAGCAGCACAAGGACCACAGTCCAACGTAGAAAACCTGGCTTTGAAAACAGGATGCCCATCCTGCCCTATCAAAGGGGACCAGGAAATGGACTGCTTCCCTTGCGGACAAGTGACATGCTGCTGTTCCCAGTCCACCGTAAACTGCGTAAAGTCAAAGGCATCTACGGTTTTGGTTTGCCAAGTGACGTTAGGACGAGTCGGTCCCACAATCGTAATGCCTTGTGCTTGAGCCTCTACAAGCAGATGAGCATCAACATAAGCTGAATCGACATAGTGCTCGCTGGGCGGCAATTCTTTATCAATCAATGCTTGGTGAATCTCTTGAGTACAGTTAGCTTCATGCACAGTGGCAGGAGTAGTCATCACATGGGTGATCAAATGGCAATCGTCATCCTCACAGGTCTCGCTCCAATGCACCATGTACCCAATCCAGCTCACTCCATAGCGACTGCGATAGCGAGCCTCGGTGTCATAGGGAGATTCAATGCCCTCAGTTGCCTTCGCTAATTCTCGCTTTGGCTTAAAGCGCACCTGCTTAAATCCCGTCTTATCATCGATGAGCACTTCATAATGTCGTTGCCAAACGAGTTGCAGTGCAATAATGCTTGAGAGTTGTTGCCATTCAATCGGCAAATTGGATGTTTCTAGATGTTCTAAAAGATGGTAAATATCGTCTCCTATCGTTTGTGCATAACTCTCCCTCTCCGTGTTGCTTCGAGGTAATCGAGTTTGTTCAATTCGACTACCATAGCGCTTGTACCAAGGCTCTAAAGCAATTTCTTGTAACCATTCAGGAACAAGTGTTGCGAGTTCATTCAGAACGGCTCGAAACGTTTCTGCAACGAGCTCTAAGTGATTCAACTCCCGAATCGAAGCTAAAACGCGAGTTGAATCAGTACGCTGTTTCCCTCGAGCTTTCACCAAGCCCAAAACGCGGCAGTGTTCCAAGAGCCGGTCCAATAATATAGCTTTACGGATACACGTTCGAACAATGGTTGAAGGCAGCATCGACACAATCGCGAAAGCTATCAAATTCATCCCAGCGTTGACGCATCCAATTCTTGAGCACGAACCAC